>NZ_JBIJDC010000167.1:0-5718 GCF_044344315.1 Zoogloea sp.
GAAGTCGCCCCTACGTGGTCGTTCATCCGCACGTCAATCGTGGGCATGCCTTTGATCAAAGTCTGCGGGTAACTTGTAGGGGCGACTTCAGTCGCCCATCCCCACGTCAATAACAGGCGTGCCTTTGATCAAAGTCCGCGGGCGACTGAAGTCGCCCCTACAGGGGGATTGCGGGGTTGAATCAGATGCGGCCGCGAGCGTCGCCCCAGCGCAGGATGCATTCGTCGTCGCCGACGTAGTAGGCGTCGCCGCCGCGGGTTACGCAGTATTGGGGGGAGACGATCATCTCGGAGAAGCTCTGGCCGTCGGCGATGCGGGTGTATTCGAACAGGATGCTGCGTTCGACCCGGGCGCGGGACTTGATGTGGCTGCCGTGGCCGATCCAGGTGGGGCCGATAATGGAGGCACCGGGGTCGATACGCACGCTGGAGCCGATATACACGGGCCCGACGATCTGAACGCTGTCCCAGGCGATGGAGGTATTGGGGCCGACCCAGACGCCAGGGCGGATCTCTTTGCCGGGCATGTCCATCTGGGCGACTTCGCCGTTGAGCACACGCATCAGCACCGACCAGTAGTCGCTCAGGCGGCCAATGTCGATCCAGTTGAAGAAGCGCTTCTGGGCAAAGAAGGGCAGCTCTTTTTCGACCAGCATGGGGAAAAGCTCGCTGCCGATGTCGAAAGTCTTGCCGGAGGGCACCAGATCGAGCACAGAGGGCTCGAAGATGTAGATGCCGGTGCTAGCCAGGTTGGACTTGGCTTCTTCGGGAGAAGGCTTTTCCTGGAAGGACTTGATGTGGCCGTTGGTGTCGGTGACGACGATGCCGTAGTTCTTGACCTGGTCCTTGGGGACTTCGAGGGTGACGACGCTGGCGACGGCCTGCTTGGAGCGGTGCTCGTGGAGGGCGGCGCCGATATCGAGGTCGATGATGGCGTCGCCGCAGATGACCAGGGTGGTTTCATCGAAGAAGCCGCTGAAGTCCTGGATCTTGCGCATGCCGCCGGCGGAGCCGAGGGGCTTGGGCACGATCTCGCCGTGGTCGCGGACGCCTTCGTAGGAGTAGCCGATGGTGACACCCCAACGGTGGCCGTCACCAAAGTAGTTTTCGATCTTGTAGTGGTTGTAAGCCACATTGATCATGATCTCTTTGATGCCGTACCGGGCCAAGTGCTCGATCAGGTATTCCATGACCGGCTTGCCCAGGATGGGAACCATGGGCTTGGGTACGTTCTTGGTGAGGGGTCGTACCCGCGTTCCCTGGCCTGCCGCCAGAATCATTCCCTTGGCCACGTCTTCATCTCCGGTAGTTGCTATCAATGCGAGTTGCTGTGCGCCACTTTGAGGGCGGGGCACCCTACGCACGCAGGATGCCATCTTCACAGTTATTAACAATGCATTCTAGCATCTAGCGCATTAAGTTTTCCTGAACGTGGCAGACGTTTGATGCATTTGTCGTGATTTCAGACACGTTTGACCCAGGCTTTCACCTCCTGGGAAACGAGCTGATAGGCGGCGACATGGGAGGCCTGACCGCGCTGATAGGGATCGGGCACCTCTTGCTTGCTCCAGTGACCGAGGAGGAAAGTCTTGCCGCGGGCGGTCGGGTCGAGGGCGACAACGTAATCCAGGTGGTGCTTTTGCATGACGAGGATGAGATCGGCCCAGCGGGTGTGGCTTTGGGCGATCTGCTGTGCCCGATGCGCCTCCATGGGAATGCTCAAGTCATCCATGAACGCGAGGGCGGCATCGTCGGCGGGGTGATTGACCATTGCACCAATTCCGGCAGAGCGCACCTCGACGGTGCGCCCGGCGCTAACGAGCTCGTGCCGCAGGAGATATTCGGCAACTGGGCTTCTGCAGATGTTGCCAGTACAGACAGTGAGGATTTTCTGGAACACGGATGGGCGATGGCGAAAAAGGAAAGTAGCAATTTTACGCTGTTGCCACCGCCCCAAGGAACGCAGCATGACTTTGATGCGGCGTTTGAACACGGCGGACGCACCAAAACCAAAAGCCGCCCAAGGGCGGCTTTTGGTTTATCGGATCAAAATCTGATCTGACCCGAAGAATGTTGGCGGAGTGGACGGGACTCGAACCCGCGACCCCCGGCGTGACAGGCCGGTATTCTAACCAACTGAACTACCACTCCATTTGCCTGCTGAACTGCTCAGGGCTTTAATCCTGGCGTCCCCACGGGGATTCGAACCCCGGTTATCGCCGTGAAAGGGCGGTGTCCTAGGCCTCTAGACGATGGGGACTTGACACTAAATTTGGTGGTGGAGGTAAACGGGATCGAACCGATGACCTCTTGCATGCCATGCAAGCGCTCTCCCAGCTGAGCTATACCCCCACGGAACTGCTAAAACTGCTTTCAGGCCCCTTTACCCCGGAACCCGCCAATTCTGGCGTCCCCACGGGGATTCGAACCCCGGTTATCGCCGTGAAAGGGCGGTGTCCTAGGCCTCTAGACGATGGGGACCTGCTAACCGACTACACTGGAGAGCAACGCTCTCCTTGTAAAACTTGGCGGAGTGGACGGGACTCGAACCCGCGACCCCCGGCGTGACAGGCCGGTATTCTAACCAACTGAACTACCACTCCATACAACCTGCTTCATCAGCCAAACTTGCCGGCTGACGCTGCCTGCTTTACAGCAGGACTTGAAACTTGGCGTCCCCACGGGGATTCGAACCCCGGTTATCGCCGTGAAAGGGCGGTGTCCTAGGCCTCTAGACGATGGGGACCTGGTACTGATTTTTTGGTGGAGGTAAACGGGATCGAACCGATGACCTCTTGCATGCCATGCAAGCGCTCTCCCAGCTGAGCTATACCCCCGTCCAACGAAGACCGCATTATAGACATCGACTTGGGGTTTGTAAACCCCTTTTTGCATCTAACGTCTTGAAAACGCCCTTCCCTGCTTCTTACTTTAGACAACGCCGCGCAAAAACGACAACGGCGGCTTACGCCGCCGTTGTTTGCTACACGAGGCTGACAGTGCTATCAGGCAGCCTTGCGACGGCGGGCAGCAGCCAGGCCAGCCAGACCGAGGCCGAGCATGCCGAGGGTGGCGGGCTCAGGAACGGTGGAGGCGCGGATGACACCGCCGATGACGCTGAAGGAACCGTCAAACTTGCCGTCGGTGAGGCTGGGCGGCAGGCCGAAGGGGTTGCCAGCGGGGATGCTGTCGAGGGCTGCGAACAGGCCGCTGAAGCCGGTACCGCCAACATCGGTCTCGCTGATGTCGATCGTCCAGGTGCCGTTGCCTGCGGTGCCACCGAAGGTGTGCAGCACGGACACGGAACCGGTGCCGATGGCAGCGCCGAGGGGGCCGAACATGTTGCCGAGCAGCAGATTGAGGCTGCTGGCGGAACCGTTGAACGAACCGCCCGTAACGGGGTTGCCGTCAGAGGAGAAGGTGTTGGTGGTGAAGTTGTAAACGAAGTGGCTGCCGGTGATACCGCTGTTGGTGATGGCAGCGGTGCCGAGCGGCACAAAAGCGGGGGTGTTGGAGACCAGATCGGGACCGGGGTTGGCCGGGGTGTAGTCGATGGCGATAAGGCCCTTGCGCTCGGCGCTGGTGATGCCGTTGGCCGGGAGGTTCAGATCCAGCAGGCCAGTCAGGCCGGTCAGGGCGATCGTGTAGGTGTTGGGGGTGGCATCGGCAAAGCCGGAGATGTTGAACTGACCGGAGAAGTCGGCCGTCGAGACATACACCGCGGAGTGGGCAGCGGAGGCACCGAAGGTGAGGGCTGCGCCAAGGGCGAGAGCGATCTGCTTTTTGATCATGCTGATATTCCTTTCCAAAAAAACCGTATATGAATATTTTCGGCTGCGGCAGAGCTTCCGGCGATCTTTATTAAAATCCTACTGCACCGCAATGGTGTCTAAATGAGCAAAATTTGTGCCGCAAACCATAACAGTCCGTTATTTATAGGATTTTCCATTTTGGGCAAACCTGATCGGGCCGTGGTGTAAAAAATTCTGACAATTCGCACCGTGTAGCACTTAACGGATCGCCCCCTGCCCTGTTCAAAGCACCTTCCCGGGATTCATCAAACCCCGCGGGTCGAACAGGGCCTTGATTCCCATCATGAGCTGAAGTTCAGTCACCGATTTGTAGCGCGGCAACAAGTCGCGCTTGAGCTGGCCGATGCCGTGTTCGGCGGAGATGGAGCCGCCAAGTTGGTGGACAAGATCGTGCACGACGCGGCCGACGTCTTCTGTGCGGGCGATGAAGTCGGCGTTCTCGTCGCGGCTGGGGCGGGACAGGTTGTAGTGGAGGTTGCCATCTCCCAGGTGCCCGAAGGCGACGATGCGAACACCCGGATAGCACTGCTGCAGCGCCACGGCTGCGCGCTCGATGAACTCGGGGATGGCGCTGACGGGCACCGAGACGTCGTGCTTGATGCTGATGCCTTCGCGCTTCTGGGCTTCGGAAATGTTTTCGCGAAGACGCCACAGCGCTGCAGCCTGGGCCTGGCTGGCGGCGATGGTGCCGTCCGCCACCAGACCGTCGCTGATGGCGGCAGCGAGTTCGGTTTCGAGCGTGGCGCCGAGGTCGACGCTGAGCAGCGTGTCGGTGAGTTCGACCAGCACGTACCAGGGCTGCGGGCTGGGCAGTGGGTCACGGGCATCGGGGATGTGCTGCAGGACAAGGTCGAGGGACGGGCGGCTGATGAGTTCGAAGGCGGTCACCCGATCACCGGCGATTCCACGAAGACGGGAGAGCAGGTCGACCGCCGCGGCCGGGCCTGCTACGGCGAGCCAGGCGGTGACGGTCTGGCGCGGCTTGGCGAAGAGCTTGAGGGTGGCGGCGGTGACGATGCCGAGGGTGCCTTCGGCGCCGATGAAGAGGTGCTTGAAGTCGTAGCCGGTGTTGTCCTTGCGCAGGGCGCGCAGGCCATTCCAAACCCTGCCGTCGGGCAGGACGACTTCGAGGCCGAGGACCAGCTCACGGGTGTTGCCGTAGCGGAGCACCTGGACGCCGCCGGCGTTGGTGGAAATAATGCCGCCGACTTCGCAGCTGCCTTCGCTGGCGAGGGACAGGGGGAAGAGGCGCCCTGCCCCGTCGGCTGCGGCCTGAACTTCGGCCAGGGTGACACCGGCTTCGACGGTGATGGCGTTGTTGTCGGGGTCAACGTGGCGGACCTGCCGCAGCCGGGAGAGATTGACGACGACCGCGCGGCCGTCCGCCAGGGGCGTGGCGCCGCCACACAGGCCGGTGTTGCCGCCCTGAGGCACGATGGGCACGCCTACGGCCACGCAGGCCTGCACCACAGCGGCGACCTGGGCGGTGTCGGCGGGCAGGACAACGGCCTGAGCCACGCCGGTGTAACGGCCCCGCCAGTCGGTTAGATAAGGCGCGGTGGCGGATGCGTCAGTGAGGCAGTGGGCGGGGCCGACGAGGGCACGCAGGGTGTCGAGCAGGGTCATGGCGGGCTGCAGTGATGGGTGAAGCGGTCGAATGAATTCGACCCTACAGGAAAACGCGCGGCGCGGCTGCCCTTGTGGGATCGACACGCAAGGGGATGCGTAGGGGCGACTTCAGTCGCCCGCGGACTCCGATTAACGGCATGGCTGCGATCAACGGGTGGATGATTTGTAGGGGCGACTTCAGAGGGTGTTGTAAATCCCTTTTCACCCCCGCATTTCACGCCAAACCAGGCTACGCCGGGGTCAATCGGACGCGTAGCGCCGCTGGGCGCCTGCCGGTG
>NZ_JBIJDC010000094.1:0-18455 GCF_044344315.1 Zoogloea sp.
CATGCGCGAGGTGTCCGGGCCCATCATCGCCATCGCCCTCACGCTGGTCGCGGTGTTCGTGCCCCTGGCCTTCATGACCGGCCTCACCGGCCAGTTCTACAAGCAGTTCGCCATGACCATCGCCATCTCCACGGTGATCTCGGCCTTCAACTCCCTGACCCTGTCGCCAGCCCTGGCCGCCCTGCTGCTCAAGGGCCACGACACGCCCCCCGACTGGCTGACGGTGCAGATGCAACGCTGGTTCGGCGGCTTCTTCACGCGCTTCAACCGCTTCTTCAATCGCAGCAGCGAGCGCTACGGCCGCGGCGTCACCGGCGTCATCAACCGCAAGGCCTCCGCCATGGGCGTGTACGCCGTGCTTCTCGGGCTCACCGTGGGGATTTCCTACCTCGTCCCCGGCGGCTTCGTGCCGGCCCAGGACAAGCAGTACCTGGTGAGCTTCACCCAGCTACCGGCCGGCGCCTCCCTGGACCGCACCGAGGCCGTCATCCGCCGCATGGGCGAGATCGCCCTCAAGCAGCCGGGCGTGGAGAGCGCCGTGGCCTTCCCCGGCCTGTCCATCAACGGCTTCACCAACAGCTCCAGCGCCGGCATCGTCTTCGTCACCCTCAAGCCCTTCGCCGAACGCAATTCGCCGGAGCTGTCGGCCGGGGCCATTGCCGGGGCCCTCAACCAGCAGTACGCAGCCATCCAGGAGGCCTTCATCGCCGTCTTTCCGCCGCCGCCGGTGATGGGCCTGGGTACCGTGGGCGGGTTCAAGATGCAGATCGAGGACCGGGGCAGCCTCGGCTACGCCGAGCTGGACAAGGCCGCCAAGGCCTTCATGGCCGCCGCCAGCAAGGCGCCGGAGCTGGGCCCGATGTTCTCCAGCTACCAGATCAACGTCCCCCAGCTGGACGTGGACCTGGACCGCACCAAGGCCAAGCAGCAGGGCGTGGCGGTGACCGACGTGTTCGACACCCTGCAGATCTACCTGGGCTCGCTGTACGTGAATGACTTCAACCGCTTCGGCCGGGTGTACCAGGTGCGCGCCCAGGCCGATGCCGATTTCCGTGCCCAACCGGAGGACATCGGCCGCCTCAAGACCCGCAACGCCAATGGCGAGATGGTGCCCCTGGGTTCCCTGCTGCGGGTCACGCCCACCTACGGCCCGGAGATGGTGGTGCGCTACAACGGCTTCACCGCCGCCGACATCAACGGCGGGCCGGCGCCGGGCTTCTCCTCAGCCCAGGCCGAAGCGGCCGCCGAGCGCATCGCCGCCGAAACCCTGCCCCGCGGCGTGAAGTTCGAATGGACCGACCTCACCTACCAGAAGATCCTGGCGGGCAACGCCGGTGTGTGGGTCTTCCCCATCAGCGTGCTGCTGGTTTTCCTGGTGCTGGCCGCCCAGTACGAGAGCCTGACCCTGCCCCTGGCGGTGATCCTGATCGTGCCCATGAGCATCCTCGCCGCCCTCACCGGCGTGTGGCTGACGGGGGGCGACAACAACATCTTCACCCAGATCGGCCTGATGGTGCTGGTGGGGCTGGCGTGCAAGAACGCCATCCTGATCGTCGAGTTCGCCCGGGAGCTGGAGCTGCAGGGCCACAGCCCGCGGCAGGCCGCCATCGACGCCAGCCGCCTGCGCCTGCGCCCCATCCTGATGACCTCCATCGCCTTCATCATGGGCGTGGTGCCGCTGGTCACCTCCACCGGCGCCGGCGCCGAGATGCGCCACGCCATGGGCATCGCGGTGTTCTTCGGCATGCTGGGCGTGACCCTGTTCGGGCTCTTCCTGACGCCCGTGTTCTACGTGCTGCTGCGTACCCTGGACAAGCGCCACCCCCTCCACTCGGCCGCCGCCCACGAAGCGCCGCTGGTGGCCCCCGTTCATGCCCACGCCGGCCAGGAGTAAGACGATGAAGCTGCAAACCCTTCCCCTGCCCCGCCCCGCCATTGGTCTGCTGGCCAGCCTGCTGCTTCTGGCGGGCTGCTCGGTGGCGCCCGTCTACGACAAACCGGGCATTGCCACCCCGGCCGCCTTCAAGGAGGCAGCCGCCGTCGACGCCAACTGGAAGCCCGCCGAACCCGCCGACAGCGCCGCCCGGGGCGAGTGGTGGCAGGTCTTCGGCGATCCTGTCCTCGACCGCCTGGAGCAGGACGCCATCGCCGCCAATCCGGACCTGCTGGCCGCCGCGGCCCGCCTGGGCCAGGCCCGGGCGCTGGAACAGTCGGCCCGCGCCGCGCGCATTCCGCAGGTCGGCGTCGGCTTCGGCCCGACCCGCCAGCGCCCCTCCCCCGCCTCCCAGGGCCTGGAGGCCGACGCCGACACCCGCGCCACCACCCTGTGGCGGGGCCAGGCCACCATCGCCTATGAGGTGGACCTGTTCGGCCGGCTGGCCAGCGCCGAGGAGGCCGCCCGCCTCGACACCGAACGCCGGGCCGCCCTGTTCGGCGCCACCCTGCTCAGCCTGCAGGCCGACGTGGCCCAGGCCTACTTCCTCATCCGCGAGCTGGACGCCGCCCAAGCCCTGTACGGCGATGTGGTCAAGCTGCGCGCCGACACGGTGAAACTGCTCCAGCGCCGTTTCGAGGAAGGCGACATCGCCGAGCTGGACCTGGCCCGGGCCCGCAGCGAGCTGGCCGCAGCCCGTTCCGAATCCCTGGGCCTGTCCCGCCAGCGCGCCATGGCCGAGCACGCACTGGCCATCCTGCTGGGCAAGCAACCGGCCGAGTTCAGCCTGCCGGCCATGCCCCTGGGCCGCCTGTCCATCGATGTGCCGGCCGGCCTGCCCTCGGCCCTGCTGGAGCGCCGGCCCGACATTGCGGCCGCCGAGCGGGCCATGGCCGCCGCCAACGCCCGCGTCGGCGTGGCCCGGGCGGCCTGGTTCCCACGCCTGTCCCTCACCGGCGCCCTGGGTTACGAATCCGACGGCCTGGGCGACCTTTTCAAGTACGCCAGCCGCAGCTTTGTCTTCGGCCCCCTGGTGGGTACCGCCCTGAGCCTGCCGATCTTCGACGGCGGCGCCCGGGAAGCCGGTGTCAATCAGGCCCGCGCCGCCTACGTGGAAGACAGCGCCCGTTACCGCCAGACCGTGCTGCAGGCCTTCCGCGAAGTGGAGGACAACCTGGCCCAGCTGCGCATCCTCGGCGAACAGCACCGGGAGCAGGACAGCGCCGTCGGCGCGGCCGAACGCGCCGCCCGCATTGCCCGCCTGCAATACCGGGAGGGCGCCGTAAGCTACCTCAACGTCATCGACGCTGAGCGCAGCGTGCTCCAGCAGCAACGCCTGGCCGTGGGCCTGGACGGCGAGCGGGCACGCTCGACGGTCAACCTGATCCGCGCCCTGGGGGGCGGGTGGACGGCGCCGTCCAAGGCCCCCGCTGCCGGTTGAGCCAGCGCCCGGGGCCACCCGGGCAGGCCGAAGCCCGATAAGCTGTCGGGCTTCGGCCTTTCTGCGATCACCACCATGCTCCGACTCCACCCCGGGCGCCTCTCCGGCGCCCTCGTCCTGGCCCTCCTCGCGGCCTCCGCGCCCGCCCTCGCCGGCAAGACCCTGGAGGCCATCAAGGCCAAGGGCCAGATCGCCTGCGGTGTCAGCACCGGCGTGATCGGCTTCTCCGCCGCCGACAGCCAGGGGCAGTGGAAGGGGCTGGACGTGGACGTGTGCAAGGCCATCGCCGCCGCCGTACTGGGCGACCCGAACAAGGTGCGCTGGGTCCCCCTCAGTTCCCAGCAGCGTTTCACAGCCATCCAGTCCGGCGAGGTGGACATCCTGTCCCGTAACACGACCTGGAGCCTGACCCGCGATGCCGCCCTGGGCCTGCACTTCGCCGGGGTCAGCTATTACGACGGCCAGGGATTTCTCGTCCCGAAGAAGCTCAAGGTGACGAGCGCAAAGCAGTTGAAGAACGCCGAGGTGTGCGTGCAGTCGGGCACCACCACCGAGAAGAACCTGGCCGACTACGCCCGGGCCCAGGGCATCAAGCTCAAGCCGGTGGTCTTCGACAAGTTCGAGGCCTCCATCAAGGCCTTCTTCAGCGGCCGCTGCCAGGCCTACACCACCGACGCCTCGGCCCTGGCCTTCATCCGCAGCAAGGAAGCGCCGGTGCCCGACGACTATCTGGTGCTGCCCGAGATCATCTCCAAGGAGCCCCTGGGCCCGGCCGTGCGGCGCGGCGACGATGAGTGGTTCGCCATCGTCAAATGGACTCTCAACGCGCTGATCGAGGCCGAGGAGCTGGGCATCACCCAGGCCAGGGTGGACAGCCTGAAGGCCTCCCCTGACCCGGCCGTGCAGCGCTTTCTCGGCGTGGGTGAAGACCTGGGCAAGAGCCTGGGCCTCGACCGGGAGTGGGCCGCCCGGGCGGTGAAGGCCGTCGGCAACTATGGCGAGATCTTCAACCGCAACGTGGGGGCCGACTCGCCCCTGAAGCTGCCCCGGGGCCTCAATGCCCAGTGGAACAAGGGCGGCATCCTGTACGCCCAGCCCCTGCGCTGAACCATGGCCCGACGCAGCCTCGCCTGGCAGGCGCTGATCCTTGCCGGCCTCGCCCTGCTGGGCTGGTTGCTGGTGGACACCACCGCCAGCCGGCTCCAGGAACGGGGTATCCGCAGTGGCTTCGACTTCCTGCTTGAGCCCGCCGGTTTCGCCCTCGGCGAGAGCCTGCTGCCCTTCGATGCCAGCGACACCACCCTGCGCGCCTTCGCCGCCGGGCTGCTCAACACCCTGCGCGTGGCCCTGCCGGGTGCGGTGCTGGCGGTGCTGATCGGCGTGATCGTGGGCTTCGGGCGGCTGGCCGACAACCCGCTGGTACGCGGGCTCGCCACCGCCATTGTGAACGGGGTGCGCAATGTGCCCCTGCTGCTGCACCTGCTGGCCTGGTACTTCATTCTCACCGATCTGCTGCCGGCGGCCGATGCGGCCCTGCCCCTGGCGCCGGGGGTGTTCCTCAGCAAGTCCGGGCTGGCCCTGCCCTGGTGGGGCGAGGCAGGCTGGGAAGTTCCGGTGCCGGCCGGCTTCGGCATCGACGGTGGCGCCCGCCTGACCCCTGAATACCTGGCCATGCTCATCGGCCTGTCCCTGTACGCCGCGGCCTACATCGCCGAGACCCTGCGCGGCGCCGTGCAGGCTCTGCCGCCGGGGCAGCGTCTGTCGGCCCTCGCCCTGGGCATGACACCCCGCCAGGCCTTTACGCTGGTGCTGCTGCCCCAGGCCTGGCGCGCCGCCCTGCCCCCGGTGACCAGCCAGCTCCTCAACCTGTTCAAGAACGCCTCTCTGGCAGTGGCCATCGGCTACCCGGATCTGGTGTCGGTGGCCGGTACCAGCCTCAACCAGACCGGCCGGGCCATCGAATGCCTGGCCATGGTGATCGCCGTGTACCTGCTGCTGTCGCTGCTGGCGGCGGCGCTCAGCCATGGGCTGGAACGGCGCAGCCTGCGCGGGATGCCGGCATGAGGCTGGCCCACCTGCGCCGCACCCTGTTCGGTGATGCCCTGAACACGGCCTTGAGCCTGCTCGTGCTGGCTGCGGCCGTGCTGGCCCTGCCGCCGCTGCTCGACTGGGCGGTGTTGAAGGCCCGCTTTGCCCCCGACGTGGCGGCCTGCGAAGCCCTCGACCATGCCGGCGCATGCTGGGGCGTGGTCACCGAGAAGGCCCGCTTCATCCTCCTTGGCCGCTATCCCGCCGATGAAGCCTGGCGCCCCATACTCGCCGCCGGGCTGATCACCGGCAGCTGGCTGGCCGCGGCCTACGGTGGGCTGCGCAGCCGGGCCTTGCCCCTGGCCCTGCTGCTTCCCCCGCTGCTCGCCCTGCCCCTGCTGGCCGGCGGCTTTGCCGGCCTGGGCAGCGTACCCACCGAACTGTGGGGCGGCCTGCCCCTGACCCTGCTCCTCACCGGTGCGGGCATGGCCGGAGCGCTGCCCATCGGTATTGCCGTGGCTTATGGACGCCGCTCGCCCCTGCCCCTGCTGCGCGGCCTGCTCACGGCCTATGTGGAGCTGGCCCGGGGGATTCCCCTGGTGGCTGCGCTGTTCATCGCCTCCTTCTTGTTGCCCCTGTTCTTTCCCCAGGGCGTGGCGGTGGACATGCTGTGGCGGGTGCTCATCGCCATCGTGCTGTTCGCTGCGGCCTATCTGTCGGAGATCGTCCGCGGCGGCCTGCAGGCCTTTCCGGCCGGGCAGGTCGATGCGGCCTCGGCCCTGGGTTTCAGCCCCTGGCAGACCCAGCGCTGGATCGTGCTGCCCCAGGTCCTGCGCAACGTGGCCCCGTCCCTGGCCAACAGCGCCATCGCCCTGTTCAAGGACACGTCCCTGGTCACCATTGTCAGTCTCTACGAGCTGACCGGCGCCCTCGGCCTGGCCCTCTCCGGCGATGCCCAGTGGCGGCCCTTCTACCTCGAAGCCTGGCTCTTCATCGCTGCCATCTACTGGCTGGGCTGCGCCCTACTGGCCCGGATCAGCCGGCGTTTCGGCCAGGCCTGACGCCCCCACTGCGGCACTGACGATCTCTGCCAGGCGGCGCACGCCAGGACCGCACATCTCCGGGTCGGCAAACACCAGGTACATATCGACATACCGCTCCTCGGCGCCACCGAGGGGCAGGATGCGCAGCCGGCCATCGTCCAGCTCCCGGGCGATCAGCGCTTCCGGATACCAGGCAAAGCCGTAGCCCGCAGCAGCCGCGGCAATGGACATGGCCATGCTACTGAAGGTCCAGCGCTGCTCGACCTCGATGGTCTGGCTGCGGGAGCTGCGCGTCGAGCCGGTTTCCCGGACTATCAGATGGCGGTGGGCACGCAGGTCCTTCTCACCGAGGGGTCGCCCGAGCCGATGCAGGGGATGCGCCGGGCTGGCTGCGGCCACCAGACGCATCCGCATCAACGGCCGCCCCAGGAAGCCCGGCGGGACATGGGGTGTGATGGCCAGATCGGCCTTGCTGGTGAGCAAGGCCTCGCCGGTTCCGCCCATCACGGACTCGATCACCTCGACCCGGGTCCGCGGCGCCTCGTCGCCAAAACGCGCCAGACAGTCCAGCAGCAGCCCAGGGGGGAAGAGGATCTCCACCGCCAGACCGATCTCCGCCTCCCAGCCCGCGGAGAGTTTGCGGGCCATCTGCTCCAGGTCGCCCGCCTCGCCCACCAGGGCCAGGGCACGCCGGTAGAGCATGCGACCGGTGGCGGTGAGCACCGCCTTGCGGCCCTGGATCTCGAAAGCCTGGACGCCCAGCTGCGATTCGATCTTCTGGACTGCGTAGGTGACGGCGGACTGGCTCTTGTGCAGAGTCTCGGCGGCCTGGGCGTAGCCCCCGGCCTCGACCACCGCGATCAGGGCTCGCCACTGTTCGAGGGAGACATGGGGTACGGGCTGAATCATCTGATTATTCGATTGTTTAAAACGAAATCTTCGTCTTTTTTATCTCTCCGGTAAATCATTTAATACACCCATCGACACCCCACACGGAGAACCACCATGACCACCCTGCTCAAGATCAACGCCAGCCTGTTTTCCACCCAAGGTCAGTCCAGCCAGCTCGCCGAGCGCTTCGTGGCCGCCCGCCTGGCCGCCACCCCCGGGCTGAAAGTCATCAGCCGTGACCTGGGCGCCGAGCCGGTGCCCCACCTGGATGCCGCCCGCTTCCTGTCCTTCCTGGCCAAGCCCGAAGAGCGCAGCGCCGAGCAGCAGGCCGTCGTCGCCTACTCCGACGCCCTGATCGAGGAACTACGCCAGGCCGACGAGATCGTGATCGGCCTGCCCATGTACAACTTCGGCGTGCCTTCCACCCTGAAGGCCTGGTTCGACCACATTGCCCGCGCCGGCGTGACCTTCCGCTACACCGCCACCGGCCCGGAAGGCCTGCTCACCGGCAAGAAGGTGACCATCTTCGCTGCACGTGGCGGGCTGTACGCCGGCACCCCGAAGGACAGCCAGACCACCTACGTGCGTGACTTCCTGGCCTTCATCGGCATCACCGACGTGGAATTTGTTTACGCTGAAGGCCTGAACATGGGCGACGAGAGCAAGGCCGCCGCCCTCACCGCCGCCCACGACAAGCTTGCCGAACTCGCCGCCTGAACAAGGAGAACACCATGAGCACCCGCAGCCTCACCCGGATCATCCCGTCCATCCCCGTCTCCGACGGTGCCGGCGTCAAGCTCCGGCGCAGCCTGGGCCAGAGCCAGGGGCTGCGCCTGGACCCCTTCCTGATGCTCGACGAGTTCGCCTCGGACAATCCGGACGACTACATTGCGGGCTTTCCGCCCCACCCGCACCGGGGCTTCGAGACGGTGACCTACATGCTGGCCGGTGACTTCGAACACGAGGACCACCTGGGCCACAAAGGCCACCTGCGGGGTGGCGGCGCCCAGTGGATGACCGCGGGGCGGGGCATCATCCACTCGGAGATGCCCCTGCAGGAGAGCGGCCGCCTGCATGGCTTCCAGTTCTGGATCAACCTGCCGGCCAAGGAGAAGATGAAGCCCGCCGCCTACCGGGACATCCAGCCGGAGGAGATCCCCGAGGTGACGATCGATGGCGGCAGCGTGAAGGTGGTGGCTGGCAGGCTCGAGACTGCCGACGGGCGGACGGCCGACGGCCCGATCCAGGGGCTCAGCACCGCCCCGCTGTTTCTGGATGTGCGCCTGGAGGCCGGTGCCCGCTTCACCCAATCGGTTGCCGACGGGCACTCGGCCTTCCTGTATCCCTACTCGGGCAGTCTACGTGTGGGCGACGGCGACGGACGTGCCCTTCCGAATCGCCAGGCCGGGGTGTTGTCCGACGGCGACAGCATCGAAGTGCAGGCCGGCGAGGATGGAGGCCATTTCCTGCTGCTGGCAGCACGCCCTATCGGCGAGCCGGTGGTGCAGTACGGCCCCTTCGTGATGAATACGCGGGAAGAGATCGAACAGGCCCTGGCCGACTACCGGGATGGCACGCTGGCAGACTGAGGCGAGAACTTCGGATTGGCGCACATAAGGAAATCGCCGCGAGCGGTATCGGGCCGCGCGGTGGATTTCTTCACAAACGCTCAGGCAACCACTTCGTCCGGGTCGGGCTCGTCACGGAAATTCCGGGCGATCGAGGCAAACTCGCCAGCCACCTGGATGAGCGCGTCGACGATGTCGGGATCAAAGTGACTGCCTCTGTCCTCCACGATCATGGCGAGAGCCTGCTCGTGGGGGAAAGGCGGCTTGTAGACACGCCGGGAGATGAGCGCGTCGTAAACGTCGGCCACGGCCATCAGCCGGGCTGAAAGGGGAATGGCATCGCCGGACTGCCCCTGGGGATAGCCGGTTCCGTCCCAGCGCTCGTGGTGCCCATATGCGATTTCCGCGGCATAACGCAGGAAAGAGGCATCGGCCACCTCACCCAGGGCTTTCTCGGCCTGGAGAATGGCATTGCGCCCGTATTCGCAGTGCTGCTTCATGATTACCCACTCTTCGGGCGTGAGCTTGCCCTTCTTGAGCAGGATAGCGTCCGGCGTGGCCACCTTGCCCACATCGTGAAGAGGCGCTGACTTGAAGAGCAGCTGGATGACCTCCTCGTCCAGTTCGGCCTTGAAGCGTGGATGCTCACGCAGGGCTTCGGCCAGGATGCGTACGTAGTGCTGGGTGCGCCGGATGTGGTTGCCGGTTTCATTGTCGCGAGCTTCAGCCAGGGCACAGAAAGCAGTGATGGTGGCAGCCTGGGCAGCGATCACCTCCTGCTTGCTGGCCACAAGCCGGCGGGACTGTTCGCTGATCTCGGCCGTGCGCTCTGCCACCAGAAGTTCGAGGTCGGCGTTGCGACGTTCCAGCGCCCGCGTCGCCCGGGACAAGGCCAGGTGGGTGCGTACCCGGGCCATGACCACGGCGGGCGAAATGGGCTTGTGGATGAAGTCCTCCGCACCCAAGGAAAAACCCAGCTCTTCGTCCTCGGGCCGGTCCAGCCCGGTCAGGAACATGACCGGAATGGTGCGGGTGGATTCGGATGACTTGAGGCGCCGGCACACCTCAAAACCATCAAGCTCGGGCATCATCACATCCAACAGGATGAGGTCCGCGACGCCGCCTGCAGCCAGGTAGCCCATGGCCTCAGAGCCACTGGTGGCGGGATGCACCTCGTACTGCTCGGAAAGAACATCTTCCAGGATCAGCAGATTATCCGCCTGATCGTCCACTATCAGCACGTGGGCGCGCTGTCTCATGCCTTACTCCTGGCTCTACAATCGATTCGAGAGACTAACAACGGCCTGCCACCCCTGTTCTATAGCGCAGAAAGTCTGCTTCAGCGATTTCCGTCTTCCTGGCTACCCGCAACCATTGACCCCATGGCCCTGATCCACAGCTTTCCGGCTGCCGCAAACCCCGACGCCCACACCCTGATCCTTGGCAGCATGCCCGGTGACGCATCGCTGCGTGCGGGCGAATACTATGCGAATCCGAGGAATCATTTCTGGAAAATTCTGGGCGCCCTCGTGGGAGCCGGCCCCGACCTCCCCTACCCTTCCCGTCTCGAAAGGCTGACCGGCGCCGGCTTCGCCCTTTGGGATGTCCTGCGCAGCTGCGAGCGCCAGGGCAGCTTGGACAGCAGCATCATTTCGTCCACCATCACGCCCAACGATTTCGCCACCTTTCTTGCCGCCCACCCGGATGTGCAACGGATCTTCTTCAACGGTACGGCAGCGGAAACGGCCTTCCGCCGCTTCGTGATCCCGGCATTGCCAACCTTGCGGTGCAGCCTTCACCGGATGCCCTCGACAAGCCCGGCCAATGCCCGTTTTACACTCAAAAATCATCTTGAAGCGTGGCAGATCCTGACCGTACCGGACTCGGCGCCTCAGTGCTCGAGGACGTAGGTTCCGGGCGCATCCGCCAGAGCAGGATAGGCTTTGCCTGCAACCGGTGCCGCATCCACCAGCTCACCCGCCTGGGGCTTGAGCCAGGCCATCCAGTCCTCCCACCAGCTACCGGCATTCTCGACGGCCTTGGTACGCCAGCCGTCGGCCGTATCACTGCGCCGCGCGGGTGCAACCCAGTACTGCCGCTTCGCCGGTTTGACGGGAGGATTGACGATGCCCAGGATGTGCCCGGAGCTGGAGAGGACGAAACGCTTCGGTCCTGCCACATAGTTCATGGTGCGGAAAGTCTGCCGCCAGGGCGCAATGTGGTCGTCTTCTGCCGACACGGCATAGACAGGCTGGACGATGGCGCCGAGATCAATGGGCTCTCCCGCCACGGTGAGGGCGTCTTTCTCGATCAACTTGTTGTGCAGGTAGAGCTCCCGCAGATACCAGGAGTGCATCGCATAGGGCATTCGCGTGGTGTCCATGTTCCAGAACAGCACGTCGAAGGGCGGCGGCGCTTCACCATACAGCCAGCCGTGCACGACGTAATGCCAGATCAGGCTGTTGGAGCGCAGCAGGCGGAAGGACGATGCCATTTCTGCTCCGTCCAGATAGCCCTTGCGCTCCATGTTCTGGGTGATGAAGCGGATGCTCCCTTCATCCACAAAGACTTCGATGTCACCCGGCTTGTGGAAGTCCACCAGCGTGGTAAACAGGGTGAAGTGGGCAACCGGAACATCTTCCGGCGCAAAGTGGCGGTTGGCCCACGCCATGTAGGTGCTCAGCGCCGTGCCGCCGATGCAGTAGCCAACGGCATGTACCTTGGCCGCACCCGTCAGGCCTCTTGCCGTATCCACCAAGGCCTGGACGCCTTCGATCAGGTAGTCGTCGAAACTGACATCGCGCATCTCTTCGCCGGGATTTTTCCAGCTGGTGATGAACACCTCGAATCCCTGCGCGAGCAGGTAGCGGATCATGCTCTTCTTCGGGTTGAGATCGAGGATGTAGAACTTGTTGATCCACGGAGTGACGATGACGATGGGCGTTTGACGCACCTGCTTGCAGGTCGGCGTGTAATGGAGGACTTCGAGCAGCCGGTTGCGGAACACCACCTTGCCCGGCGTCGTCGCCAGGTTTTCGCCAACCTTGAAGTCGCCGGGATCCGTCATCCGGATGTTCCCGGCCTCGACATCCGCCAGGAAGTTGCGGAAGCCCCGCAGCAGGCTTTCCCCTTTCGACTCGATGGCCATGCGCATGGCCACAGGGTTGGTCCACAGAAAATTCGTCGGCGCGACAGCATTCAGCCAGTTGCGCCACCAGAACGCAGCCCTGCGCCGCTCTTTCTGGGAAAGCCCCGGTGTTTCATAGAGCATGTCCTGCATGTGGTGGGTCAACACCAGGTACCACTCCTTGGAGAGGTCCCAGGTCGGTGACTCTTCCCACACCGGGTCGGCGAAACGGGGGTCGTCGTCATGGGGCTTGACGGGATCCGTGCTCGGCAAGCCAAGTATCCGCCGCCAGCTGTGCCACTGGAGCGTCCATAGGCTGGACGACACCTTGGCCATCGCCTCTGCCAGCTCCTGGGGATGCGCTGCCCAAGCCAACTGGGCATGGACCAGCGGCGCGGCCATGCCCAAGGGATCAATGGACGACTCCACCGAGTCGTGGAACTGCTGAATCGACTTGCGCGCCAGATCGATCGGGGGCGCGGATCCGTGACGGGTCATGATGATCACTCCTGAAAGTCTTGATGCGGGATGCACATCCTGAACATCGGACTCCATGACTTGAATCCTGAGCCCGCCTTAGTGCGCCCCGATTGACATTGGTCAAGCCAAGTACGATGAGCACGCGCCCTATAATGGACGTACTCAGGCCCATGCAGGAGCAATTCAATGTTCAAGAACATTCTCGTTCCCACCGATGGTTCCGAACTGTCCGATTCGACGGTTGCGCGAGCCGTCAGTTTCGCCAGTGAGGCGGGCGCCCGCATCACTTTCTTCTATGCACAGCCCGATTTCCCCATGCCGATCTACGGGGAGGGTGCCCTGATTGACCCCACAACCCCCGAACAGTTCAGTCGTGCCGCAGCCCAGGAAGCGGAGCGCATCCTGGCCAAAGCCCGAGCTGCAGCCGACGCAGCGGGCGTTTCTTCGTCTACAGACACCCAGGTAAGCGAAGTTCCTTACGAAGCCATCATTGAAGCTGTCGAGCGCAACCAATGCGATCTGATTTTCATGGCATCCCATGGCCGACGAGGACTGAGCGGGTTTCTTTTGGGAAGCGAAACCCAGAAGGTTCTGACCCACAGCAAGATACCTGTGCTGGTTTATCGCTGAGCTTCCCGGATACGCATGCAAAAAGGCCTCGCTGCTGGCGAGGCCTTTTTGTTGCTGCATGCCGACACCTTCGTCGGTACTCTCATCCTGCTAGTCAGATGCGCTCTGATTGATTTCAGCAGCGGTTCGCTGGAAGAAAAGCGTCATCAGGCTTGATCCGGCACACACGAACCAGAATCCGAAGAAGCCGATGGAGTAAGTGGCAATGGGCGAAAAATAAACCGGCTGCCCAAACAGATAAAGCTCCTGGGGAGCGATCACCGTAAAAAAAACGATCTCGGCAATACCCGCAACCAAGAATGAAGGCCACAAGACCTGAATCAGTTTCATCATGCTCCGGCTCCATGAGGGCGGGCTCTGGGCCCTACCCTCAACTATGCGAACGTCTTTCGTCCTCAGCGATATGGGTCTTCGCAAAGCGGTAGAGATAAACCCCCATCACGACGACAAAACCGATGGTAAACAGGCTCAAGAGCCCAATATCGGTACTGAACAACTCTTTCCAGGCCATGACATCCTCCTTGTCAATCTACAGGTTTGAGATCGGCTGAATCAATCCGGATCTCCGTCTCTGTGGGGAGGAATGCGGTCCCTGACAGCCGCCAGCTGCGGGACTCGTCTTCTAGTAGAACTTTCCAGTGCGCGGTACTCAGGGACAACGGGATAGCCGCGCTATAAACCCCGCTCTTGCGCTCCAGCACCAGCTTCTGGTCGAGCCCACCACGGGTGGGATGCGCCAAAGTTGCGGTTACGTGGCTGGGCAAATCGACGCCAGGCTTGGCCGACAATTCAACAGATAAGGACTCTGCAGAAAAGCGGACACGGGCAACCAGCCCCATGTCCTGCGCTACCGTGGCCCGCGCCAGCGTCTGGTTGATCGCTAGTCCCTGCTTGTAGTAGTCGTCCGTAACCAGCCCATCGAAAGTCGTGATGGCAAGCCAGAGCGTAATACCGCCGGCAACGATCGCCGTTGCAGGCATCAGCATCAGCAGCCAGGTCCAGCGCTCCTTGTACCAGGGGGTTGGACTACGCTTGGCTTCGGTTGCGGACATGTTCATGGAGTCGAATCTCTATCGTGGAATGAGGAATGCAGTTTTTTCACGAACAGAGACCGTCTCGTCATCGAGCGCCTTGACCTCAATGTAGACCGTATTGGAGCCAGGCTTGCCAGACTCAGGCGGAACTGCAACCTCCACCGTAACGGCCTTGAGGCCAGCAGCGTCCACCTCAAAGGGCTCTGCCGGCGTGATCTTCACACCATCAAGCCCGCTGGCCGACAAGGCAAAGCGACGCGGCTTTTCGGTCATGTTCATGACCTGGAGATTGTACACGTTGGCGATCAAGCCCCCTTCGACTTCTCTGCTAAGGGTCGAGCGATCCTTGATCACGTCGACCCGCAGGGTGGAGCGCGTCGCCAGACCCCAGACAAAGGCACCGCAGATGGCAATCAGGACGATGGCGTAGATGAGGATCCGCGGCCGCATGACGTGCCCGATGATCTCCTTCATACCCCAGTGACGCTTCATCGCGTTCTCGGTCGTGTAGCGGATGAGCCCCTTCGGGTAGTTCATCTTTTCCATGACCTGATCGCAGGCGTCAATGCACGCCGCACAGCCAATGCACTCGTATTGCATGCCGTCGCGAATATCGATGCCCGTCGGACAAACCTGCACACAGATCCCGCAATCAACACAATCACCCTTGGAGAGGGTCTTCGGATCAAGACCTTTCTTGCGCGGGCCGCGGGGCTCGCCACGTTCGGGGTCATAGGTGATGACCAGCGTATCCGGGTCGAACATGACCCCCTGGAAGCGGGCGTAAGGACACATGTACTTGCAAACCTGCTCGCGCATCACGCCGGCAAACAGGTAAGTGAAACCGCCGTAGAAGAAGATCCAGAAGAGCTCCCAGGGACCAAAACTGAAGGTAAGGGCTTCGTTCACCAATTCGCGGATCGGCGTGAAATAGCCCACCAGAGTGAAGCCCGTCCATAGGGATATCGCACCCCACGCCCCAAACTTCGCCGCCTTGATGCCAAGTTTGCGCCCGCTCATCGGCGCCGCGTCCAGTTTCATGCGCTGGCTGCGATTGCCCTCGATCTTCTCCTCGACCCACATAAAAATCTCGGTGTAGACCGTCTGCGGGCAGGCATAGCCACACCACAGACGCCCCGCCACTGCGGTGAAGAAAAACAGTGCATATGCGCTGATGATCAGAAGAATAGCCAGGAAGAACACATCCTGGGGCCAGAAAACCCACCCGAAAATGTAGAACTTCCGCTCTACCACATCCAGCAGAACCGCCTGTCGATCACCCCACGGCAACCAGCACAGACCATAGAAAATCAGCTGGGTCGCCCAGACAAGAATCCATCGCCAGGTGGCAAACAGCCCTGTCACAGCACGGGGGTAGACCTTCTGCCGGACGGCATAGAGGGTGTCGTCAGATTCTGCTGAAGCCTTCAACTTCGGTTCAGCGCTCTTCGGGGTCTGGGTGTCTGGCTGGCTCATGATTGCCAAATAATAATATTCTAATATTCTTGTTCAAAAACTCCCCGGGGCATGCCCGGGGAATCGATCAGCAGGAGCAAGAACCACTCCTCCAAAAACTTACTTCTTTTCTTCCGCCGGCGCTGCGCCCTTGGAGACGCTCAACACATAAGCTGCAAGCAAGTGTACCTTGTCTTCACCGAGGAAGTCCTTGAAAGCAGGCATCTGGTTTGTGCGACCGTTTGTCACAGTCTCGATGATGGTCGCTTCAGAAGACCCATACAGCCAGGTCTTGTCGGTCAGGTTCGGCGCACCGAGAGCGGGAGTGCCCTTGGCTTCCGGACCGTGACAGGCCACGCAATTCGCCGTAAACAGTTCCTTGCCACGCTGGGCGCGCAGGGAATCATGAGCGAGACCCGACAGGGAACGAACGTAGTTGGCGACATCCTTGGTGCCATCAGCGCCCAGAGCCGGCCCGAACGGCGGCATCATGCCCATGCGGCCACCCAGCACGGTGGTGCGGATGGTCTCGGGTTCACCACCGTACAGCCAGTCTGCGTCGGTCAGATTGGGGAAGCCCTTGGCACCCTTCGCGTCGGCACCGTGGCACTGGGCGCAGTAGGTCAGGAACAGACGCTGCCCCATGGCATTGGCTTCCTTGTCGCCGGCGACGGCGTTCAGATCCATGCTACGGAACTTGGCGAAGATCGGACCGTACTTCTCGGCGGCAGCCTTTTGCTCAGCCTGCCACTGCCCGCCTGAGGACCACCCCAGCTTGCCCTGGTTGTTGCCGAAGCCGGGGTACATGGACAGATAGACGATCGCAAAGATGATCGTGATCCAGAACATGTACATCCACCAGCGAGGCAGCGGATTGTTGTACTCCTGCAGGGTCTCATCCCAGATGTGATCGTGCAGGCCCACCGGACCGGAGGTCCGCTTCGTCATGTTTGAGACGAGCACGAACACGCAGAAGCCGATGCTCAGAAACACCAGCACCATCACATAGGCGTTCCAGAAACCGCTAACAAAGTCAGCCATTTTTATTTCCTTCCTTGGTTTGCCGTCCCGCGTCGGGAGCCGGCAAGTCGTCCTCGCTGAACGGCAGGAGCGCTGCCTCGTCGAATCCCTTCCGCGCCCGTCCGCTGTATGCCCAGAGGCTGATGCCGATGAAGCACACAAAACCCAGGACGGTCACAACCGTACGCGCATCATTGATATCCACGCTCACGCTCCTTCGTTCTCAGAATGGTCTTTCCCGACAGCATCAACTGCCAGGATTGAGCTCCACTCGGCGGGCTTCAGCATTGTCGCCCGAACCGGTGATGCTGACAGGCGGCTTCATGTTGATCCTGTCTTCTGCCACACCGGCAGCCTTCAGGGCTTCACGAACAGCCTTCGCACGCTCCTTGGCGAGTTCGAGGTTCTTCTCCACGTCGCCGCTCTTGTCGGTGTAACCCGTCACATCGACCTTTGCATCTGCCTTGTCCTTGAGGAACTTGGCCGTTGCGTCGACTGCAGCGGCGGCATCAGCGGGAAGCGTGCTGGAGCCGACCTCGAAGAAGACCTTGCCGAGGGCATCGGCTGCAGCCGCAGCCGCCGGGGCTGCTTCTGCGGCAGGCGCGGCAGCCGGAGCCTTGCCGGCTTGAAGGGCAGTACCAAGCCCCTGCAGGTAAGCCACCAGCGCGTCGAGCTCGGTCTTGCCTTCAAGCGCCTTGCGGGCACCCTGGATTTCCTCGTCGGTGTAGGGCACGCCCACCTTGCGCAGCGCCTTCATCTTGGCTTCGATGTCGTCGGACTTGGCCGGACGATCGAGCCACGGGAAGGCCGGCATGTTGGACTCCGGCACCACGTCACGCGGGTTGATCAGGTGGATGCGATGCCACTGATCCGAGTAACGACCGCCAACGCGATGAAGGTCAGGACCGGTACGCTTGGAGCCCCACTGGAAGGGGTGGTCATACACGTATTCACCAGCGACGGAGTAGTGACCATAACGCTCGGTCTCCGCACGGAACGGACGAATCATCTGGGAATGGCAGTTGTAGCAGCCTTCGCGGATATAAACGTCACGCCCCACCAGACGGACCGGATCGTAAGGCTTGAGGCCCTCGACCGGGGTCGTCGTGGAATGCTGGAAGAACAGCGGAACGATCTCCACCAGACCGCCAATACTCACGGTCAGCAGCGTGAAGACGATCAGCCAGCCAACCTTGCGTTCAATAAAGTCGTGATTCGATTGAGCCATGATTATTATTCCTCCCGATCAGGCGTGGGCGCCGGCAGGTGCCAGCACCGGAGCTTCATAGGCCTTCTGACCGGCAATCGTCTTGATCATGTTGTAGAACATGATCAGCATGCCGCCCAGGAACAGCACACCACCCAGGACACGAATGGCCCAGAACGGGTAGCTGGCCTTCACGGATTCAACGAAGGAGTAGGTCAGGGTGCCGTCCGGGTTGGTGGCACGCCACATCAGGCCCTGCATCACACCAGAGATCCACATGGAAGCGATGTACAGCACGATGCCGATGGTCGCGATCCAGAAGTGGGTGGTGATCAGCTTGGTCGAGTACATCTCGGTCTTGCCGTACATGCGCGGGATCAGGTAGTACATGGCGCCGATGGACACCATGGCGACCCAGCCCAGAGCACCGGAGTGCACATGGCCGACGGTCCAGTCGGTGTAGTGCGACAGCGCATTGACCGTCTTGATGGACATCATCGGACCTTCGAAGGTCGACATGCCATAGAAGGACAGGGAAGTAATCAGGAACTTCAGGATCGGGTCGGTGCGCAGCTTATGCCAGGCGCCGGACAGGGTC
>NZ_JBIJDC010000169.1:0-5627 GCF_044344315.1 Zoogloea sp.
CTCGACCGTAGCTGCCAAGTACGCAAGTGATAATTGCAAGGGAGCTGCTGCCGCTGCGGCTGGGTCTTAATGTTTCGGATTTGACCTGGATCTGATTCTCTGGGTTGCAGAATCGGTCAAGAGCCCAGCGGAGCGATCCGCAGGGCTCTTGGCTTTTTTGGGTACCCTCTTCACATCCTTCACCCTAATCGAACATGCCTGATCCGCATCTTCTTTCCTCCCCCAACCACGACGCCCGCCCCGATGGCGTTTTGCCCGAGCTCATCGTCATCCACGCCATCAGCCTGCCCCCCGAGCGTTTCGGTGGGCCGGGCGTCGAGCAGCTGTTCACCAATCGTCTCGATCCGGCTGCCCATCCTTACTACGCGCAGATCCATACCCTTCGGGTGTCGGCCCATTACTTCATCCGCCGGACCGGCGAGATGCTGTGCTTTGTGCCGCCCGAGCTCCGGGCCTGGCACGCGGGGGTTTCGTCCTGGCGTGGACGGGAGCGCTGCAACGACTTCTCCATCGGCATTGAACTGGAGGGGTGCGATACGCTGCCCTTTGAGCCGATCCAGTACGAGACCCTTGCCGGCTTGCTGGCCGACCTGTGCGCGCGTTTTCCGATTGCAGGAATCACCGGCCATTCCGACATCGCGCCCGGGCGCAAGACGGATCCTGGCCCGTGCTTCTCATGGGGGTATCTGCGGCGTCTGCTGGCCAGTGCCGGGCATGGCGAGGTGGGGCAGATGCTTGAACCGGAGGATGCTGCCGACGCCGCTGACGATGCCTTTCTGCGTTGGCCATTTCCAGTCACGGCGCGGCCTGGCTAGGGGTAACGGGTGGGTTTCGGAAAGCCGCTCGGGGCCTGGCTTTGCGCCGGGATAGGCGCGGAGGACAACATACTGCGCGGCTTTGCGGGAATGTCATTGGAATCGGTTTGAAAGGGCTTCGAGATGCCCCGGTTTGACAAAACTCAGTCGAATCAATAGAATGCGTTTCGTGTGCAGTGCAGCACGCATAAATTTTGTTACACGTCGGTGTCGAATCCGTCGCATGGCCGGGCCTCTTCCCTCCGGCTACTGACCGTCCCAAGGTCTGGTTTCGATGCTTTTTTTGGCACGCTGTCTGGTTGCGTCAGCGTGTTTGGATCAACCCCTGGCGACCTGGCTTTTGATTGCCGTCGGCTGTACTTGAGGCTGACGAGTTGAACCCGACCCTGCATTTCCGGGGCTGTCGGGCGATACCAGCGGATTCTCCGTGCCCCTGTTTCCAGGGACGGGTTTGCGTGGGCACTCACGGGCCGTGGCCACAGAAAGGAGAGCCCATGTTCGCAACTCGTATCGCGAAGTACGCACGTCACGCGGCTTCATTCATGCTTCATTTCGCCCACGGCGGTCTTCTCGTCGCTGGCCTGATCGTTACCCTTTTTGTGGCGTCCCGTATCGCCAACCATGGTGTCCAGGGGCTTTCCCCGGGCAGTTTTACCGAAGAGTCCGCCGTCGCTGCGATGGTGGAAGAGGTCGAACCTGAACTGGTTCAAGTGGCCGACAATTCATCAGCCAAACTGAGCCCCGACCTGCAACGGGTCAAGGTGTATATCGCCAAGCGTTACCAGGTGTCTGCCGTCGCTTTGGAGCCCCTGCTGGCTTCTGCCCAGCAGACCGGTCGCAGCGTTGGCGTCGACCCTCTGTTGCTGGTGGCGGTGATGGCCATCGAGTCCCGCTTCAATCCCTTTGCCGAGAGCCCTATGGGCGCTCAGGGCCTGATGCAGGTCATTCCCAAGTGGCACCCGGACAAGGTGGACGTCAAGTCCGACCGGGCCGCCCTGTTCGATCCGGAGACCAACATCCGCGTTGGTGCGCTGGTGCTCAAGGAGTACATCCAGTCCACCGGATCCATCGAGCGGGCTCTCCAGCAGTACAACGGTTCCAGTGATCCTGCGACGCCCTACGCCAACAAGGTGATGGCCGTGAAGGCTGCACTGGCCCAGGCGGCCCGCAGCAGTGGCCGGTTCGTTGGCGCCTGACACGCGCAACAAACCGGGGAAGAGAAAAACCCGCCGTGACTGGCGGGTTTTTTTACGCCTGCTGCCTGTGCCGAGGCTGGCCCTGCCGTGCTGGCTTTTGTGGGGTCGAATTCATTGGCTCTGTTCGCGTCAGGGTCAGGTATATAGGCGCTGTCCTTGGCAGGCTCGCTGGCCTTGGTGAGTCTGCCCGTCGGGGGGAAGCGCTTTTCGGACTTTAAGCAAACGTCGTTAGGTCATTCCCTTCGACCTTGAACCGGTGCGCGCTTACGGACGGCTTTCCGTTGTACGACGTCACATTGGCCGGGGACTCGCCCCCGGCGGGCGACCTTCTTTCTTGTTGTACGACAAGAAAGAAGGCAAAGAAACGTACCCCGCTGTCGCGCCCCCTTCGGGGGTTCCCTCCTTCCGGCAATGCCGGGCGGGGTCTTCGCAAACTCGCCCTTCGGGCTCAAACATGCGAAGCCCTCTTTCCGCCCGTCATCACCTCCAGTCGGCACGCCAGAGGGGAGAGGAGATGCAGGTGATCAACGGCCAGTGCTCCACTCAATGTCCGCAGGGGCTCGGTGCATCCGAAAAGCCCGTTCCGACCCCGCCGAGCAGCGGACCAGCAGGCGGGGCCTTCCGGCGCGGCTGTCTGAGCCCGAAGGGCGAGTTCCGCGTCGGCCGCCTGCTGGGAGCAGCGCAGGGCAGTCGGCCGTAGGCCGACCGGGGGTGGCGGGTCGCCTTCTTTGCCTTCTTTCTTGGCGAAGCAAGAAAGAAGGTCGCCCGCCGGGGGCGGAGGCGGGGTTTCGCGGAGCATGCTCCGCGCCGCCGTAGCCGGCCGGGTGTGCAAACCCGGCCGTGGAAAAATCCCGGCCAACGATACGCCAAGCATCGGAACGCCCGTAAGTAAGGGCTCAAGCCTTACCTGTCGAAGCGAAAGCGCTTTCCACACTTAACGCGAACATAGCCAATTCATTCGACCGCGGACGCCGATCAAAGGCGGGCCGATGCTTCAGCGAGCGGAGGTCGAATGAATTTGCCCCCGCAGGATAGGGCTGTCAGTGATTGCGGAGAACGCGGCCGATGCGCTCGGTGGCTTCCCGAAGGCGGGCTTCGTCAGTGGTGTAGGCGATGCGCAGGTGGCGTTCGGGGGCGTTGTCGCCAAAATCCAGCCCGGGGGTGGTGGCCACGCCGGCTTCCTCGATAAGACGTCGGGCCAGGGTTTCGCTGCTGTCGGCCAGACCCGAGATGTCGGCGTAGAGGTAAAAAGCGCCCTGGGGCTCGGTGGCGAAGTGGAAGCCGATCTGGCGTAGGGTGGGCAGCAGGGCGTTGCGGCGGTCGGCAAAGGCGTGGCGGCGTTCTTCCAGGATATCCAGGGTGCCGGGCGCAAAGGCGGCCAGCGCGGCGTGCTGGGCGGGTGTGGAGGGAGATATGAAGAAGTGCTGGGCGAGCTTTTCGATCTCGCGCACATAGGCTGGTGGGACAACCATCCAGCCGAGGCGCCAGCCGGTCATGCCGAAATACTTGGAAAAGCTGTTCACCACGAACACGTCGTCAAGGCGTGACAGGGCGGTGCTGGCGCCGACGCCGTAGCTTAGGCCCTGATAGATCTCGTCGACGATCAGCACTCCGCCTCGTGCCTTGACGCAGTGCTGCAGGGCGACGATTTCCTCAAGGCTGAGCAGGGTGCCCGTGGGGTTGGCGGGGGAGGCGACCATCAGACCCCGGGTGTTTGGGGTCCAGGCGGCCTCAACCTGGGAGGGCGTGGGTTGAAAGTGGGTGTCGGCATACACCGGCAGGGCTAGCGGCCGGCCTTCGAAGCTGCGTACCAGGTGGCGGTTGGAGGGGTAGCCGGGGTCGGGGAGCAGCCACTCATCGCCCGGGTTGGTGAGCACGCCCAAGGCCAGCATCAGCGCGCCCGAGGCGCCGGGGGTGACGATGATGCGCTCGGGGGCAACGTCGGCGCCAAAGCGGTCATGGTAGAAGCGGGCGATGGCCTCGCGCAGTGCAGTGAGGCCAAGGGCGGGGGTGTAATGCACATGGCCACCGGCCAGAAAGTGCTGGGCCGCTTCGACGATCGGCGCTGGGCTGGGGAAGTCCGGCTCGCCCACTTCCAGGTGGATGATGTCGCGCCCGGCTGCGGCCAGTTCGTGGGCGCGCTTGAGGATCTCCATCACGTGAAAGGGCTGGATGTCGGCCATGCGGCGAGCGATGCAGGTCATGGGGTGGGCCTCGTCAATCAAAAAACAAAAAGCGCCGATTGCTCGGCGCTTTTTGCGGTTTCTGAGCAGCCGGTGGCTGCCGCGAAATTACACCGTCAGGGACAGCTCGAACAGCTCGCGCTTGAGCATGAACTGCTTGGGCAGACGGTCCTGCAGCTTGTCGAACCACTCCTTGTGGCCGGCCAGCTCGGTCTTCCAGGCTTCAGCGTCGATCTTGACCAGGGCGTCGAACTCTTCCTTGGTCACGTCGGAGCCGGTCCAGTCGATGTCTTCGTACTGGGGCATCCAGCCGAGGGCATTTTCGGTGGCGGCAACACGGCCGCGGACGCGGTCGACCACCCACTTCAGGACGCGCATGTTTTCGCCGAAGCCGGGCCACATGAACTCGCCCTTCTCGTTCATGCGGAACCAGTTGACGCAGAAGATGCCGGGGGCCTGATCCACGGTGTGACCCATCTTCAGCCAGTGGTTGAAGTAGTCACCCATGTGGTAGCCGCAGAAGGGCAGCATGGCGAACGGATCGCGACGGACCACGCCTTGGGCGCCGAAGGCGGCAGCGGTGGTTTCGGAGCCGAGGGTGGCGGCCATGTAGACGCCGTAGTTCCAGTTGAAGGCCTGGTACACCAGCGGCACGGTGGTGGCGCGACGGCCGCCGAAGATGAAGGCGGAGATGGGCACGCCGGCGGGATCTTCCCAGTTCGGGTCGATGGACGGGCACTGGCTGGCCGGGGCGGTGAAGCGGGAGTTCGGGTGGGCAGCCTTGCGGCCGGTCTCCTTGGCCAGCTCAGGCGTCCAGTCCTTGCCTTGCCAGTCGATCAGGTGCGCCGGAGCCTCCTTGGTCATGCCTTCCCACCACACATCGCCATCGTCGGTCAGCGCGACGTTGGTGAAGATGATGTTCTCTTTAAGGGTGGCCAGGGCGTTGTAGTTGGTCTTCTCGGAGGTGCCGGGGGCGACGCCGAAGAAGCCCGCTTCCGGGTTGATGGCGTAGAAGCGGGTGGTGCCATCGGCTTCCGTGCGCGGCTTGATCCAGGCGATGTCGTCGCCGACGGTGGAGATCTTCCAGCCATCGAAGGACTTGGGCGGGATCAGCATGGCGAAGTTGGTCTTGCCGCAGGCAGACGGGAAGGCCGCGGCGACGTAGGTCTTCTCGCCGGTGGGGCTTTCCACGCCGAGGATCAGCATGTGTTCGGCCAGCCAGCCTTCGTCGCGGGCCATGTTGGAGGCGATGCGCAGGGCGAAGCACTTCTTGCCGAGCAGGGCGTTGCCGCCGTAGCCGGAGCCGTAAGACCAGATTTCGCGGGTCTCGGGGTAGTGAACGATGTACTTGGTGGTCGGGTTGCAGGGCCAGGCGGAATCCTTCTCGCCATGGCCAAGCGGTGCGCCGACGGTGTGCACGCAGGGCACGAACT
>NZ_JBIJDC010000096.1:0-18319 GCF_044344315.1 Zoogloea sp.
ATTGCCATGCCATGGTAGATGAAAGGCTATGGCGTAAGCACAAGGTATACCAGACTATAGCGAAGGGTTATTCCCGGCCTCGCACCGGCCAGGAAAACATGTCAATGGGGTTGTGTGGAACGGTATGCCTTCAACGCCATGGTGGGGCGCCAGCGCGCCCTCGCCGATGCGGTGCTGGAAGACCCCGCCGTGGAAAACCTGTCCTCCTTCATCGGCGTGGACGGCACCAACACCACCCTCAACAGCGGGCGCATGCTCATCAAGCTGAAGCCCCACGACGAGCGGGACGCCGACGCCACCGAAGTCATCCGGCGCCTGCAGGCCCGCCTGGCCGAGCGCCGCTTCGACACCCGGCTGTACATGCAGCCGGTGCAGGACCTCTCCATCGAGGACCGGGCCAGTCGCACCCAGTACCAGTTCAGCGTGGAGAGCGCCAACGAAGCGCAGCTCGCCGACTGGACGGGCCGCCTGGTCGAACGGCTGCGCGCCGCGCCCGAACTGGCCGACGTGGCCAGCGACCTGCAGGACCAGGGCACCCTGGCCTACATCGACATCGACCGGGACAGCGCCGGCCGCCTGGGCATCACCCCGGCGGCCATCGACAACGCCCTCTACAGCGCCTTCGGCCAGCGTCAGGTGTCCAACATCTTCACCCAGTCGGCCCTCTACCGGGTGGTGCTGGAAGTGGCCCCCGAGTTCCAGACCAGCCCGGCGGCGCTGGAGCACATCCACGTCCCCGCCGCCGGCGGGCGCAGCGTGCCCCTGTCGTCGGTGGCGCGCATCAGTGAGCGGCGCAGCACCCTGGCCATCCAGCACATCGGCCAGTTTCCGGCGGTCACCCTGTCCTTCAACCTGGCGCCAGGCGTTGTGCTGGGCGATGCGGTCAAGGCCATCCGCGCCGCCGAAGCCGAGCTCGGGCTGCCCCGGGGCATGCGCAGCAGCTTCCAGGGTGCCGCCCTGGCCTTCCAGGCCTCCCTGGACAACACCCTGCTGCTGATCCTCGCCGCCGTGGTGACCATGTACATCGTGCTGGGTGTGCTCTACGAGAGCACCGTCCATCCGGTCACCATCCTGTCCACCCTGCCCTCGGCCGGTGTGGGCGCCCTGCTGGCCCTGCTGGTGTCGGGCCACGAGCTGGGCATGATCGGCATCATCGGGATCATCCTGCTCATCGGCATCGTCAAGAAGAACGCCATCATGATGATCGACTTCGCCCTGGAGGCAGAGCGCGAGCAGGGCAAGTCCCCCCGCGAGGCGATCCGCGAAGCCTGCCTGCTGCGCTTCCGGCCCATCCTGATGACCACCCTGGCCGCCCTTCTGGGCGCCCTGCCGCTGATGCTGGGCGACGGCGTCGGCTCGGAGCTGCGCCAGCCCCTGGGCATCACCATGGTCGGCGGCCTGCTGGTCAGCCAGGTGCTCACCATCTTCACCACGCCGGTGATCTACCTGGCCTTCGACCACGCCGCCCGCCGCTGGAAGGCCGCCTTCGCATGACCCGCCTGCCGATGCTCCGCGTCCGCGGGCGACTGAAGTCGCCCCTACCAAACCCCACCTCCCCCGTAGGGGCGACTTCAGTCGCCCTCCGCCCGTGGAAAGGGCGCCGGCCATGACCCTCTCCGCCCTCTTCATCCGCCGCCCGGTGGCCACGTCCCTGCTGGCCCTGGCACTGGCCCTGGTGGGCCTGGTGGCCTATCGCCTGCTGCCGGTGGCGGCCCTGCCCCAGGTGGACTTCCCGACCCTGACCGTTTCCGCCAGCCTGCCCGGAGCGAGCCCGGAGACCATGGCGGCGACGGTGGCGACGCCCCTTGAGCGGGCCCTGGGCACCATCGCCGGCGTCACCGAGCTGACCTCCTCCAGCTCCCTGGGCAGCACCCGCATCACCCTGCAGCTCGACCTCGACCAGAACATCGAGAGCGCCGCCAAGAGCGTGCAGGCGGCCATCAACGCCACCCGGGCCCAGCTACCCAGCGGCATGGCCGGCAACCCCAGCTACCGCAAGATCAACCCCTCCGACATGCCGGTGCTGATCCTGTCGATGACCTCCGACACCCTCTCCCGGGCCGAGATGTACGACTTCGCGTCGACGGTGCTGGCCCAGCGCCTGGCCCAGGTGAAGGGCGTCGGCCAGGTGAACCTGGGCGGCGGTTCCCTGCCGGCGGTGCGGGTCGAGGTGGACCCGGCCACCCTGGCAGCCGCCGGCATCGGCGTGGAAGACGTGCGCAAGGCCATCGATGCCGCCAACGTCAGCCGCCCCAAGGGCAGCCTGGCGAACGGTGAGCGCCACTGGCAGCTGGGCGCCAGCGACGAGGCCGGCAAGGCCGCCGACTACGTGCCCACCATCGTCTCATGGAAGAACAACGCCGCCGTGCGCCTGGGCGACGTGGCCCGGGTTTTCGACGGCGAGCAGGACACCCGCAACATCGGCCTCGCCAACGGCAAGCCCGCGGTGATCCTGCTGATCAACCGCCAGCCCGATGCCAACGTGATCGAGACCGTCGACCGGATCACGGCCATCCTGCCCATGCTGCGCGAAGAGCTGCCGCCGGGCATCAAGCTCGAGGTGGTGGCCGACCGGACCGTCACCATCCGCGCCTCCCTGCGCGAGGTGCAGCACACCCTGCTGCTCTCCGTGGCCCTGGTGATCATGGTGGTCTTCCTGTTCCTGCGCAACGCGCGGGCCGCCCTCATCCCCAGCGTGGCCGTGCCGGTGTCCCTGCTCGGCACCTTCGGGGTGATGTACCTGTGCGGCTTCTCCCTCAACAACTTCTCCCTGATGGCCCTGGTCATCGTCACCGGTTTCGTGGTGGATGACGCCGTGGTGGTGCTGGAGAACGTCTCCCGCCACATCGAGGCCGGCATGCGCCCCTTCGACGCAGCCATCAAGGGGGCGCAGGAGGTGGGCTTCACCGTGCTGTCCATGAGCCTGTCGCTGATCGCCGTGTTCATCCCCATCCTGATGATGGGCGGCATCGTCGGGCGCCTGTTCCGGGAGTTCGCGGTGACCCTGTCGGCGGCCATCCTGGTGTCCCTGGTGGTGTCCCTGACTCTCACCCCGATGATGTGCGCGCACCTGCTCAAGGCCCACCCGCCCCTCACCCAGACCCCGCGCCACTCGCCGGGTAGCCGCCTGCTCGACGCCCTGATCGGCGGCTACCGGCGCAGCCTGGCCCTGGTGCTGCGCCACCCGTGGGTGACGCTGGCGCTGCTGTTCGGCACCGTCGCCTTCAACATCCACCTGTACGGCATCGTCCCCAAGGGCTTCTTCCCCCAGCAGGACACCGGCCGCATCATGGGCTTCATCGACGCCGACCAGCGCACCTCCTTCCAGTCCATGCAGGGCAAGCTGTCCCGCTTCGTGTCCATCGTGCAGAGCGACCCCGCCGTGGATAACGTGGTCGGCTACGCCGGCGGAGGGGGAGGCGGTGGCCCGCGGGGCGGGGGCGGCATGATGTTCGTCACCCTCAAGCCCCTCGCCGAACGCGACGTGACCGCCGACCAGGTGATCGCCCGCCTGCGCGGCAAGGTGTCCCGGGAGCCCGGCGCCAGCCTGTACCTCGTCGCCGCCCAGGACATCCGCATCGGCGGACGTATGTCCGGCGCCCAGTACGAATTCACCCTGCAGTCGGACTCCCTGCAGGAGCTGAAGACCTGGGAGCCGCGCATCCGGGAGGTCATGCGCAAGCTGCCCCAGCTCGAGGACGTCAGCTCCGACCGCCAGGACAAGGGCGAGCAGACCTACCTGTCAGTGGACAGGGACGCCGTGGCGCGCCTCGGCCTCAACCAGCGCCTGATCAACGCCACCCTCAACGACCTCTTCGGCCAGCGCCTGGTGTCCACCATCTACGGCCCCCTCAACCAGTACCGGGTGGTGCTGGAAGCCGAGCAGCGCTACCTGCAGAGCCCCGAATCCCTCAACGACCTGTTCGTCGTCGGGCCGGACGGCAACCGGGTTCCCCTGGGCGCCTTCGCCCGCTGGGAGTCCGGCACCATGCCCCTGTCGGTGCAGCACCAGGGCGGTAGCGTGGCCAGCACGATCTCCTTCAACCTGGCCCTGGGCGTGTCCCTGTCGGAAGCCACCGACGCCGTGCGCCTGGAGATGGCCCGGATCGGCGTGCCCAGCTCGGTGCACGGCAACTTCGAAGGCAACGCCAAGGCCTTCCAGGCCTCCCTGAAGAGCCAGCCTCTGCTCATCCTGGCCGCCATCGTGGCGGTTTACCTGATCCTGGGCATGCTCTACGAGAACCTGATGCACCCCATCACCATCCTGTCCACGCTGCCCTCGGCAGGGGTCGGGGCGATCCTGGCGCTGCTGCTGTTCAAGACCGAGTTCGGGGTGATCGCGCTGATCGGGGTAATCCTGCTCATCGGCATCGTCATGAAGAACGCCATCATGATGATCGACTTCGCCATCGAGGCCGAACGGAGCCGCGACCTGTCCCCCCGGGACGCCATCTTCGAGGCCTGCCTGCTGCGCTTCCGGCCGATCATGATGACCACCGTGGCCGCCCTGTTCGGGGCCCTGCCCCTGGCCTTTGGCGTGGGTGACGGCGCCGAGCTGCGCCAGCCCCTGGGCATCACCATCGTCGGTGGCCTGATCCTCAGCCAGATCCTGACCCTCTACACCACCCCGGTGGTTTACCTCCAGCTCGACCGCCTGCGCCTGAGCCTCGCGCGCCTGCGCAGCCGCCGCAACACGACGGCCGCGGCACCGCCTCCGACCCTGCACCCATGACGCCCCACGCCATCCTCGCAATGAAACCTCGCCTCGCCCTGCTGTCGGCCGCCCTGCTCCTCGCGGGCTGCGCCGTCGGCCCCGACTACCGCCGCCCGGAAGCACCGGTCCCCGGCCAGTTCCGCGAGGCAGACGGCTGGAAGCTCGCCGCCACCGATGGAGCGGCCACTGCAGCGGCCACCACCACAGCCGATGCCAGAGCCAGGCAGGCCTGGTGGAAGCATTTCGCCGACCCGCAGCTGGACAGTTTGGTCGAGCAGGTCGAGCTGTCCAACCAGAACATCCGCGTGGCGGAGGCCCGTTATCGCCAGGCCACTGCGGTGCTCGATGCCGCCCAGGCGGCCCTGCTCCCGACCCTCAATGCCGCCGCCGGGGTCACCCGCAGCCAGGGGGTCAGCACCACCACCACCGGCGGCACCACCGCCAACGTCGGTGCCCCCATCCGCAACACCAGCCGCCTGTCCCTCACCGCCAGTTGGGAGCCCGACCTGTGGGGCCGCATCGCCCGCAGCGGCGAAGCGGCCGGCGCCAGCGCCGCCGCCGTGGGTGCCGACCTGCAGGCGGCCCGCCTGTCGGCCCAGGCCGCCGTCACCCAGGCCTACCTGCAGCTACGCATCAACGATGCCCAGCACGCCCTGCTTGAACGCACGGTGGCCGCCTACACCCGCTCGGCCGAAATCACCCGCAACCGCTTCGATGCCGGCGTCGCCGCCCGTGCCGACGTCACCCAGGCCCAGGCCCAGCTGAAGACGGCCCAGGCCCAGCTCATTGACCTGGGCATCCAGCGCCGCCAGCTGGAGCACGCCATCGCCGTGCTCACCGGCCGCCCCCCCGCTGACCTGGCCCTGGCCCCGGCCAGCACCCTGCCCGCCCTGCCGGCGGTGCCCGGCCTGCTGCCCTCGACGCTGCTGGAGCGCCGCCCCGACATCGCCGCCGCCGAACGCCGGGTGGCCGCCGCCAATGCCCAGATCGGCGTGGCCCAGGCCGCCTTCTTCCCGACCCTCACCCTGGGCGCCACCGCCGGCACCCAGGCCGGCGCCCTGGCCCGGGTGCTGTCCCTGCCCAACCAGTTCTGGTCCCTCGGCCCCAACCTGGCCCTGAGCGTGTTCGATGCCGGCGCCCGCTCGGCCCGCAAGGCCCAGGCCATCGCTGTCTGGGACGAGACGGTGGCCGCCTATCGCCAGACCGTCCTCACCGCCTTCCAGGAAGTCGAAGACAACCTGGCCGCCCTGCGTACCCTGGAAGCGGAAGCCCAGGCCCAGGCCGAAGCCCTGGCCGCCGCCACCGAAACCCTGGCGCTGGTGAACAACCAATACCTGGCCGGCACGGTGAGCTACCTCAACGTCACCAACGCGCAGACCGTCGCCCTCAACGCCGAACGGGCCCGCCTCGACATCCTGATCCGCCGCCTGACCGGCAGCGTGGCCCTGTTCAAGGCCATTGGCGGAAGCCCGTCCTGAGCCCGGCCCTCCCCCCTCCTTCCATTGACCTCTCCAGGAGCCATCATGAATCGCCAACGCGTCTGGGATCTGCCCATCCGCCTCTTCCACTGGCTGCTCGTCGCCAGCATCACCTTCGCCTACATCTCCGGCACCCTCGGCGGCAACCTCATCGACTGGCACGGCCGGGCCGGCTTCTTCATAGTCGGCCTGGTGGTGTTCCGCATCGTGTGGGGTTTCACCGGCACCCCGACGGCCCGCTTCGCCACCTTCGTACGTGGCCCGGCGGCCATCCGCGCCTACCTGCGGGGCGAATGGCGCGGCCTTGGCCACAACCCCATCGGCGCCCTGTCGGTGCTCGGCCTGCTTGCCCTGGTGGCCATCCAGGCCGCCACCGGCCTGTTCACCAACGATGACATCGCCTACCAGGGCCCCTTCGCCGACTGGGTCGGCAAGGACCTCTCCGACCGCTTCCATAGCTGGCACGCCCTGCTGCAGAACGGTCTGCTGGCCCTTATCGCCGTGCATGTGGGCGCCATCGTGTTCTACCTGCGGGTGAAGAAGGAGAACCTCGTCAAACCCATGTTGACCGGTTGGAAAGCCGCCGACCCAGCCGCCGCCAGAGCGGGCCAGTACGCCCCGCCGCCCGCTGCCAGGCGTGGCGGCGGCTTCATCGCCTTCCTGGTGGCCGCCGCCATCGCCGGCGCAGCCGGCCTGGCCGCCGCCGGCGCCCTGCTGCCGCCTCCCCCGGCCGCCGCGCCCCAACCGGCCAGCGCCGCGCCGGCCTGGTAATCAGGTTTTCTCCCGCCACCGGTGGCGGGGCGGATCGACTGGATCTGAAGATGGCAGGCGCAGGTCTGCTGCTCACCCGCGCACCCAGTGGGGTCGAATTCATCCTGATTTCCTCAGTTTGACGCGTCGTCTGACAATCCGTGAAGCCGCTCCCGCAGGGGCGACTTCAGTCGCCCACCCCACGCCGATCACAGGCAGACCGTTGTCTTCACTGTTGAAATTCCAGACATTCCGCTGCCGGGGTGTTCATGGCGCAGCAGCGCCTTCCTCCCGACAGGCCTTTGATGCGCGAATAAATACTTTCAGATCAATACTTTGCGAATTATGTGCAGCCTGCGTAATCCGGCCTGGATGTTGCATTACCGCATCTGCGGTGAAGCCTCGTGCTCCCCGTTCATATCGTCCAACACTCCGGAACTCCATCATGAAATCCGCTCTCATCCTCGCCGCCGTTCTTGCCGTCGGCTCCACCGCCAGCCTGGCCCAGCAAGCGGCACCGGCCACACCTGCCCAGCCTTATGTGGCTCCCCCCTGGATCTACAAGACCAAGCAGCTCAACCGCGCCGAGATCGACGCCCTGCTGGCCAGACCGGGGCAGGTGCTGGTCCTCGACGTGCGCCGCCCGGACGAGCTGATCACCAAGGGGAGTTTCCCGGCCTTCCTGAGCATCCAGGCTGCCGACGTGGATAAGTACCTGGACTACATTCCCCGCGACCGCAGCATCATCACCGTATCCAACCATGCCCACCGCGCCGGCGCCGTGGGTGACAAGCTGACGGCCAGGGGCTTCCGGATTGCGGGTGCCGCGGGTTCGCTGGATTACGAGGATCAGGGTGGCAAGGTGGCCCGCATCACGGCACCGCCTCCGCGGACCAACTGAGCAAGCGGGAGGCTCCCGGCCGGCGCCAGCGGAGCCGGTGCGCTAGTCCGACCGGGCCAGGCTGCGGGTCACCCCGCTCTCCCGGGACTGCACCACCAGGCGCTGGCCATCAAAGGAGACGATGGTGTCCTGATCCTGGCGGTAACGTTCCTGCAGGGGCGGCGCGCTGTGCAGGTAGTTCCAGTCGATGTGCTTGCCATCCGACGACCAGGTGCCCGAGTACTCCACCACGGTCTGACCGTTGAATGTCCCCCGGCCACTGAAGCTGTGATCGGACTTGAGCTCGGTGAGCGTCTCGACGGTAAGACTGTCGGAGAGCTTGCGGCTCGCGGTCCAGCGTCCGACCAAGGCCATGTCCGCAGAGGTCGCGGCGGGCCGGGATGCGGCCTCGGGGATCGCCGTGGCCCTTGCCTGGGGCGGGAGCGTCAGCGCTGCCGTCTTCAGCAGGGCCACGGAATCCTTCAAGGCACGACCCGTACCCGCAACATCCACGACCGACACGAAAACCGTGAAGGACACCCGGGCATCGGTCAGGAAGTGGGCCACCTGATGCTGGGCCCGCTCGCGGCCGGTGGGAACAAAGCGGTAGTCCACGTAATGTCCGGCCAGCCCCCCGATGGCTGGATACTGACCCTTGCTGCGCACATTGACCGCCTGGCCCACGCTGTTGCCGCCGATGTCCATGAGCAGGCGCTCCAGGTAGCGCCCCGCGTCGTTGGCGCCCTGGGGCAGGCGCGTCACGTCAATCAGGTAAAGCAGCTTGCCGTTGTCCCATCCAACGATCACCTTCTTGGAGGCGTCGTAGGCGGGCACGTTCTGATAGGTGATCTCGAGGTCGTCCGGCGCTTCGAGTACGAGGCCTTCGGGCAGCCGGAAGGTTTCGGCATGGGCGGAGACGCAGCCGGAGAGGGCTGCGGCCACAAGCAGCGCCTTGAGGGAAGCAGAAAGGGTCATGATCAGCATCCTCTCGGAAGTGGGGAAAGCAGGCCCCGCGACCTGCGGCGGGGCGCAGCCTGGGCGGACCTCAATCCTTCTTGCGGAAGTCGTCGTGGCAGCCCTTGCAGGAGGCGCCGAGCTTGCCGAAGGCCACCTTGACGGCGGCGGCGTCGCCGGTGGCAGCGACCTTGGCGAGTTCGTTGGATTCGGTGACGAACTTGCGGGCGGCTTCGCCGGCCTTGGCCGTGTCGGTGAACAGCTCGGGCTTGACCGTGGTTTCACGCCAGCCCTTGCCGGTTTCGGTGCCGGCCGGGTACAGGGCGCCGAGGCCGGAGTTGGCGATGGCGGCAATGGCGTTGGCGGCGCGGATCACTTCCTCCTTGTTGTAGGTGCCTTCGACGCTGGCCTTGATGCGGCCGTTGTTCCAGGCCAGCACCTGATAGACGGACTGACGCCATTTGATGATCTGCTCGGGCTTGGGTGCCTGCTGGGCAAAGGCGGCCGAGGTGGCGGTGAGGACGAGGACAGCAAGCAGGGGTTTGACGAGTTGTTTCATTGAAGCTCCGAATGGATGGGTTTGGTTTGAAGGGATGGGATGAAGGGACAGCCCCGTGGGTGATTCAGGCCTTGAGGTGCGTCCTGAAGAAATCCACCGTGCGCTGCCAGGCGAGCTTGGCGGCGGCCGGCTGGTAGCGGGGCGTGGTGTTGTTGTTGAAGCCGTGCAGGGTGTCCGGGTAGAAGTAGATCTGATGCCTCACGCCCGCTGCCTTCAGGGCGGCCTCAAACTTCGGCCAGCCGGCGTTGATGCGTTCGTCGTCGGAGGCGTAATGGACCAGCAGCGGCGCCTTGATCTTCGCCACGTCGTCGACCGACGGCTGAGCGCCATAGAAGGGCACGGCAGCCGCCAGATCGGGGATGCGCGTGGCCAGGAAGTTGGAGATGCCGCCGCCGTAGCAGAAACCGGTGACGCCCACCTTGCCGTTGCCCTGGGGCAGGCTCTTGAGGATGGCCACGGCAGCGATGAAGTCTTCCCGGGTCTTGGTCTGGTCGAGCTTGGGAAAGAGCTCCCGGGCCTTGTCCTCGTCACCGGGATAGCCGCCGAGGGGAAACAGGGCATCCGGCGCAAAGGCGATGAAGCCGTCCAGGGCCAGGCGCCGGGCGATGTCCTCGATGTGGGGGTTGAGGCCACGGTTCTCGTGCACCACCAGCACGGTAGGCAGCCTGCCCTTGGCACCGGCCGGCTGCACCAGGTAGCCGCGCAGGGTGCCGTAGCCTTTCGGTGACGGATATTCCACGTAGCGGGCCTGGATGCGCGGGTCGCTGTGCTGCACTTCCTGAGCTTCGGCGAAGCGCGGGCTGAGGGCATTGAGCAGGCCTTCGGCGGTGACGCCGGCCACGGCGTACTGCCCGGCGCGGGTCAGGAACTCCCGGCGCGGGATGATGCCGTGAACATACTTGTCGAAGAGCTGGAGTACTTCGGGCTGGAAGTCGGCTGCGGTCTTGCGGGTCATGGTGGTGTCTCCGGCAGGGGCGGGCTTACTTGGCGCGGCCGGCGTAGCCGGCGGTGAGCACCGGAATGCGCCAGGCGGAGCCGCTGCCCACCACGTAAAGGGTCTTCTTGTCGGGGCCGGCGAAGGCCAGGTTCTGGGGGCGCTTGGGCAGGGCGATGATGCCGAGGGCCTCACCCTTCGGCGTGAACACCTGGACCCCGGCATTGGAGGCCACGTAGAGACGCCCCTCGGCATCCACCGCCAGGCCGTCGGCGCCGCTGGTGGGGCCACTGCCGGTGCCACTATCGGTCTGGCGGAAGCCCTCCAGCTTTGCGAACTCGCGCTTGGCGCCCAGCTTGCCGTTGGCCGCGATGTCATAGGCCAGCACGTGCTCGCCGGCGGTGTTGGCCACGTAGAGGGTCTTCTCGTCCGGGCTCAGCTGGATGCCGTTGGGACGGGTGATGTCATTGGCCAGGCGCTCGACGGCGAACTCCGGCGAGATGCGATACACCGCCGGCTTGGCGATGCGGGTCAGGTCGGGCTTGGGGTCGGCATTGGGATTGACGCCGGAATCGGTGAAATACACGAAGCCCTTGCGGTCCACCACCAGATCATTCGGCCGCCCCAGGTTGAGGCCGCCCTCCACCTTGGCGGCCAGAGTGCGGGCATTGCCGGCAGGCAGGATCACGCCGACCTTAGGGTCGAGGGTCTGCACGGCCACCAGGTCGCCGTTGGGGGCGTAGGCCAGGGCATTGACCCCGTTGGTGTTGTCGAGGAAGACCGAGGTGGAGCCATCCGGCGCAATGCGGATGACACGGGCGTTCTGGTTCTCGGTAAACAGCACGCTGCCGTCCGGCGCGGCGATGGGGCCCTCCGTACCCTTGAAGCCGTCCTTGATCAGTTCGATCCGGGTTCCGGCATTGACGACGCCGGGGATGGCCGGGGTGACGGCCTCCTGGGCCATGGCATTCAGCGTGGCCAAGGTGAGGGCGGCGGCGAGAACGGTCTTGATGGGGGTTTTCACAGGAACATTGGGATTCATGGCGGGGATCGGGTTCGCAGATGAAGGCCCGCGGAAGCGAGGCCATGTCCGGCACGCGGAATGCGTGCCGCCAGGCCTTTCCATCGCATTCACCGTGCCAGAAACCGTGACAGCATCCGCCGGCCACCCTGAAGCAGCATGCATTCATTTGATTTATCAGGCCTATTCAGCGCTTGCGAGCAGGCTACGACCCTATTGCGCCCATGGCTTTTCGGCCAGGTTGGCCAACTCAGCTGTTGCCCTGGACGCAACCGCCCACCTGCCCTGCTGATTTCCCAACTCCGCTGCTGAGCAGTCAACAGCGCCTGCCGGCCTGTTGCCGGCACAACGCCGCCCCAACAGATCTGCTGCCAGCGCAACAGCCTCCGGGCAGAGAAAAAGGCCAATGCCGCGCCAGCGTTGGGCTGGCGGACATGGAACGGAATTTGCGGGTAACCGGGGTTTGCGTGCCCCCGGCCCTTCGCTTCCCGCCCTATGTGGATTGTCAATATCGCCCTGCGGCGCCCCTACACCTTTCTGGTGATGGCGCTCCTCATCCTGCTGTCCATGCCCTATGTGCTGCGCAAGATGCCCACCGACATCCTGCCGACCATCGACATCCCGGTCGTTGCGATGATGTATGGCTACGGCGGGCTGGCTGCGCCCGAGATCTACAGCCGCATCACGCGCTCGGCCGAACGCTCCATGACCCAGTCGGTGGACAATGTGGAGCACACCGAGTCCTTCTCGGTAAATGGCGTCGCGGTGATCAAGGTCTTCTTCCAGCCGGGCACCCACATCAGCACTGCCCTGGCCCAGGTCCAGGCCGCGGCCAACTCGGCCTACCGCTCCATGCCGGTGGGGGTGGCCCCGCCCCAGGTGGTGGAGTACTCGGCCACCGACCTGCCTCTGCTACAGCTCGGGGTATCCAGCGCCACGGTGCCCGAAACCGAGGTCGCGGAGCTGACCAATGACGTGATCCGCAGCACGCTGCGGATGAAGAAGGGCATCGAGATGACAGCCCCCTACGGGGCGCGCAACCGGCAGATCTCGGTGGACATCGACGCCGCCGCCCTGCATGCCCGGGGTCTGACCCCCGCCGATGTCACCAACGCGATTGGCGCCCAGACCCTGACCCTGCCCACCGGCAGCATCAGGATCGGCGAGACCGAATACGACGTGGCCCTCAACGGCTCGGTGGCGAGCCTGGCGCAGATCGGCGAGATCCCCATCCGTACCGCCGACGGCCAGACCATCCAGGTGCGCGACGTAGCCAGCGTGCGCGACGGCGCCGGCCCCCTCACCACCATCGTCCGTCAAAACGGCGACCGGGGCATCCTCACTTCGATCTTCAAGGTTGGCGGCGCGTCCACCCTCGAAGTGGTGGACAACGTGCGCGCGGCCATCCCCGGCATCCTCGAGAAGCTGCCCGAGGACATCGACGTACAGCTGATGTTCGACCAGTCCCTGTTTGTGCGGGCGGCCATCGGCAACGTGCTCCACGAGGCGCTGATCGCCGCCGCCCTCACTGCGGCGATGATCCTGCTCTTCCTGGGCAACTGGCGCAGCACCTGCATCATCGCCGTGTCCATTCCCCTGTCGATCATGTGTTCGCTGATCGTGCTGTACCTGCTGGGCGAAACCCTCAACCTGATGACCCTCGGCGGTCTGGCCCTGGCGGTGGGCATCCTGGTGGACGACGCCACCGTGGAGATCGAGAACATAGAGCGCCAGATGGCCTTGGGCAAGAACCCCCACCAGGCCATCCTCGACGGCGCGCGGGAGATTGCGGCACCGGCCTTCGTGTCCACCCTGTGCATCTGCATCGTCTTCGTGCCCATGTTCTTCCTCACCGGGGTGGCCCGCTCCCTGTTCGTTCCCCTGGCCGAGGCGGTGGTGTTTGCGATGCTGGCCTCGTACATCCTGTCCCGCACCCTGGTGCCGACCCTGGTGATGTACATGATGGCTTCGACCCATGGCGCCCACCCCGCACGCAATGGGCGCGACAACGTGTTCCGGCGGGTCCATCTGCGCTTCGAAGCCGCCTTCTCCACCCTGCAGGCTCATTACACCGTGCTGCTGGCGGCCCTTCTCAAGCAGCGCCGCCGTTTCGCCACCGGCTTTGCGGCCGCCTGTCTGCTGTCCCTCGGGCTGGTGCCGCTGCTCGGGCAGGACCTCTTCCCGGCGGTGGATGCGGGCCAGCTACGCCTGCATCTGCGCGCCGCCTCGGGCACCCGCCTGGAGGAGATGCCGAAGCTGGTGGACCAGGTGGAAAACACCATCCGTGAGCTCATTCCGGCGGAAGAGCTCGGCGACATCCTGGACATCATCGGCGGCCCCTACAGCACCCGCAACACCGTGTTCGGCAACTCCGGCACCGCGGAGACGGCCGACACCGAGATCATGGTGTCCCTGCGCCCCGGCCACGCCCCGAGCCAGGCCTACATGGCCCGGCTGCGGGAGGCGCTTCCGGCACGCTTCCCGGGCGTCGAGTTCTATTTCCAGCCCGCCGATCAGGTCAGCCAGACCCTCAACTTCGGCACCCCCGCCCCCATCGACATCCAGTTCATTGGCGGCAAGCCCACCGAGCTCATCCCTCTGGCAGTGGAGACCAACAACCGCCTGCGCCAGATCCCGGGCATCGTCGATGCCCACGTCTTCCAGCGCTGGAGCAAACCCACCCTGGCCCTGGACATGGACCGAACGCGCCTGCAGCAACTCGGCCTGTCGGCCCGTGATGTGGCCCAGAACGTGATGATCTCCCTCTCGGGCAGCATGCAGGCGGCTCCGGCCTACTGGCTCAACCCGGCCAACGGCAACACGTACACCATCGGTGTGCGCAGCCCGGAAACCGCCCTCGACAGCCTGGACGCGCTGATGCGTACCCCGGTGGGCGGCGGCAGCGAAGCACCGCGTCAGCTCGGCAGCGTGGTGTCCCTTTCCCGGGTGGCCCAGGCCCCGGCGCTGACCAGCTACAACACCCAGACCCTGTTCAACGTCTTTGCCAACGTGGAAGGCCGCGACCTGGGCAGCGTCAGCCGTGACATCGAACGCCTCCTGGACGAGATCCGGCCGAAGCTGCCCCGCGGGGTCGATCTGGTCCTGCGCGGCCAGGTGGAGACCCTGCATGCCTCCTTCACCGGCCTGGCCCTCGGCCTCGCCGTGGCCATCGTGCTGGTGTACCTGCTGCTGGTGATCAATTTCCAGTCGTGGCTGGATCCGCTGGTCATCATCAGCACCCTGCCTGCCGCCCTGGCCGGCATCGCCTGGATCCTCTTCCTGTGGGGCACGCCCCTGTCGGTACCCGCCCTCACCGGCACCATCATGACCATGGGCGTGGCCACCGCCAACGCCATCCTGCTGGTGTCCTTTGCACGGACGCGTCTGGCGGAGGGCGTACCGCCCCTTGGCGCCGCCCTGGAAGCCGCCACCACCCGCCTGCGCCCGGTGCTGATGACCGCCTTCGCGATGATCGCCGGCATGCTCCCCATGGCCCTGGGCCTGGGCGAAGGCGCTGAACAGAACGCCCCCCTGGGCCGGGCCGTGATCGGTGGCCTGATCGCCGCCACCGCCTCCACCCTGCTCTTCGTCCCCCTGATCTTCGCCAGCGTGCACCAGCAGCTGGCGCGGCGGAACCTGCAGCGGCACCCGGCGCCCGCCTGATCGACCACCGGAAACTCAAGCATGTCCGATCCTCACACCCCCTGCCCTCCGGACCATCCTCCCGTCACGCCGGGACACAGCCCTGGCAGCCCGAACCTGCGTCGCACCCGCTTCCTCGGCCTGGGTGTGCTTGGCCTGCTGCTGGCCGGTGGCGGCCTGCGCCTGGCCTTCGAGCACCAGGAGGCCCGGGCCCTGGAGGCCCGCACCGCCAGCGCCGTGGTCCGGCACGTGTCCACCGTGAAAGTCCGCCAGGGCAACGCCCAGCGCACCGTCACCCTGCCCGCCACCCTGCGCGGACGCAGCGAGACCGTCATCCACGCCCGCAGCGCGGGCTACCTGAAGGCCTGGCACAAGACCATCGGCGACCGGGTGAAGAAGGGCGAACTTCTCGCCACCATCGACGCGCCCGAGCAGGATCAGGAGCTGGCCCAGGCCCAGGCGGCCCGCGATCAGGTCCAGGTGCGTCTCGATCTGGCCACCCAGACCCTGGTGCGCTGGGAAAAACTCAACGCCCTGGACAGCATCGCCAAGCAGGATGTGGACGAGAAGCGCAGCGCCGTGGCCCAGGCCCGGGCCGACCTGGCCGCAGTGAAGGCCAACCTGCGCCGCCTCGAGCAGATGAAGGAATTCCGGCGGGTGGTGGCGCCCTTCGATGGCGTCATCACCCGGCGCAGCATCGAGATCGGCGATCTCATCGCCGCCAACGGCAAGGAACTCTTTGCCATCGCCCAGACCGACCCTCTGCACATCACCATCTGGGTGCCCCAGGTGTATGCCAGCGAAGTGAGCGCCGGTCAGGAGGTGGCCATCAGCCTGCCCGAGAACCCCGGCCACACCCACCACGCCCGGGTCGCCCACGCGGCCGGCGCCCTGGACCCGGGCAGTCGCGCGCGCCAGGTCGAACTCGTCCTGCCCAACCCCGACGGCAAGCTCCTGCCCGGCAGCTACGCCCAGGTCACCCTGGGCCTGACCAGCGGCCTGAAGGCCCTGCTGGTGCCCACCAACACCCTGGTCACCGGGCAGGAGGGCACCCGCGTGCTCAGCGTGACGGCCGACAACCGGATCCGCTTCGTCCCGGTCAGGCTGGGCCGTGACCTGGGCCGGGACATCGAGATCCTCTCCGGCCTGGAAGCCGGAGCAGTCCTGGTCAGCAGCCCCTCCGACCTCCTCACCGAAGGTGAAACCGTCACCCCCAGGGCTCTGCCCGACAAGGGCCGCAAGGGCGCCCCCGGCGACAAGCCCGCCGGCCCCAAGGCCGCTGCCAGCGACACGCCCCCCAACCCGTCCGCAGCCAAGAGCTGACCCTCACCGGAGAAACCCATGCCCCGCCTCATCGTCACCCTGCTCGCCCTTGCCGCCACCCTGCCCGCCCACGCCGGGCGCATCGACAACGGAACCTGGACCCACGCCTGCGGCCCCCGCCCCGCCGTGGTCAGCCTCGACCTGAAGAACGCCGACGCCTTCAACAAGAGCGTCGGCGCGGTGAACACCTACCGCCAGACCCAGCGCGCCTGGCTCGACTGCCTGCAAAAGGAAGGCAATGCCGACATCAAGGCCACCAGCGATCTGATCAGCCAGACCATCAACGGTGAAGCCCAGGCCGCCCGGGAAGCCAACGAGAAGATCGCCACCGACGCCAAGGCGGCAGACAGCAAGTTCGGCGACGGCAAGTAAGCCCGCCGCCCCGTCGATATCGGAGCCCCCCGATGATCCACACGCTGACCACCGCAGGCCTCGTGCTCGCCGCCCTGGCCCTCTACGCGGCCGGCGCCGACAGCGGCAGCGCCGGCTTCGTCATTGCCGGCGTGGCCTTCGAGATGGCCTTCTGGATCCGGCGCCTGCCACGGCGGCAGGACGCAGGCTAAGCCCAACCCGGTCACGGTCGAGTTGTTCCGGCTGCGTCCGCGTGGCCCCTGACACCCGGGGGTCAGCTTCATCACCTCACGAGCAGGCCTGGGCCCCCTCGGGGATGCGGCCCGCCAGGGTGTCGGCGGTGGCCAGCACCGTGCCCTCCCGAAAGGCCCACAGGCTGCCGGCCGGCATGGCCACCCAGTCTTCGTTGCGGGTCAGGGGCACGGTGGCCAGCAGCACGGCGCGCATGTCTGGGTCGAGGCTGGCAGTCAGGTCCAGGCCCAGATCGGCGTCCTGCAGATGCACCTCGCCGAACGGCGCCTGGCGGATCACGTAATGCAGACGGGTCGAGCAGTGGGCCAGCATCACGTCACCATCGGAGAGCAGGAAGTTGATGACCCCGTGGCGGGTCAGGGTGATGGCGGCCTCACCCAACCACCCGAAGAGCACCTCCAGGGGAGGACGGACATCGCCGAAACGGCGTCGCATCTCCTGCATCAGCCAGCAGAAGGCCCGTTCGCTGTCGGTCGTGCCGACCGGACGGAAGCGGCCGTCGAAATCGGGGGTGAAATCCAGCAGCGTGCCGTTGTGGGCAAACACCCAGTTGCTGCCCCATTGCTCGCGGGAGAAGGGATGGGTGTTCTCCAGGCGCACGGCCCCCACGGTGGCCTTGCGGATGTGGGCGACGATGTTGCTGGCCGGAAAGGGGTGATGGCTGATCATCTCCGCCAGTCGCGAGCGGCATGAAGGCTGCGGCTCATTGACGATGTGCAGCCCGGGGCCGTCGAAGAAGGCGATGCCCCAGCCGTCCGCGTGGATGTCCGTGCCACCCCCGCGGGCCTTGAAGCCCTTGAAGGAGAAGCAGATGTCGGTGGGCAGGTTGCTGTTGAGCCCGAGGAGCTGGCACATGGTCGCCGAAGTCGGAAAGTGGGTCAGTGGGCGAGAACCCGGGCCTGGGAGCACCGGGTTCTCTCCTGTTCAGAACGCGCGAAGAAGGCTTGAGGTGGACCGGACTCTGCAATCCGGCCCCGGTCCGCCACGGCCCGAACACGAAGCGCGCACGGCGTGTGGCCGGTGGTCCGACCCTGCGCCCAGGCGGCGTTGAAGGATGAGGGAGGCCTTGTTGTCATTGGACGCACGGGCCTCCTTTTGCAACTTGTGCGCCACCCGCCCGCCAGGAAGGGTGATCCCCACGGAAGGCCTTCATCCGAAAGGAGAATGCGGCACCGCTCCCGACACGAGCCGGCGCCCCCGGTGACCCGCAGCTGCTGCCCGGCCAACACCGGCGGCGCAGCCCTGCCCAGGAATCATCATCACTTCAGGAGATAAGCTCTTTGCGAGGCCGGCAAAGCACCTCGCCGAACAGGGCCGTCTGGCAGTGGGGTGGGCGACTGAAGTCGCCCCTACAGGGCCTTCCCGCGCCCGGCGCATCTCGGCGGTTCAAGCATCGGCTCGGTGACTGGCCGGTGGTGGCTCTTTCTCCGGGGATCGAGCCGATGTGTAGGGGCGACTTCA
>NZ_JBIJDC010000097.1:0-18284 GCF_044344315.1 Zoogloea sp.
TCAAATAATCCATGAAGTGCCGCACCTTCGCCGGCAAATAGCGTTGCTGGGGGTACACCGCCTGGATGTCGTAGGCACTCAGTGCGAAGTCGTCCAGCACGGTGACGAGCTCGCCACGTTTGAGTTCGCCTTCGATCTCCCAGGTGGAGCGCCAGCCGATGCCGAGGCCTTGTTTGACCCAGTCGTAGAGCAGTTCGCCGTCGTTGCAGTCCAGGTTGCCGCTGACGCGCAGGGCGACGGGCTTGCCGTCCTTGCGGAAGGACCAGCCGCGCTGCTGGCCGCCCTGAAGGTTGAAGGCCAGGCAGTTGTGGTCGGCCAGGTCTTCCAGGCTGCGGGGGGTGCCATGGCGGGCGAAATAGGCGGGGGTGCCGCAGACCACGCGGCGGTTGGGATAGAGGCGCACGGCCACGTAGTTGGGGTCGGTGACTTCGCCGATGCGGATACCCATGTCGTAGCCTTCGCGCACCAGGTCCACCACGCTGTCGGTGAGGTTGAAGGACAGCTTGATGTCCGGGTGCAGGGCCTGGAAGCCGGGGCCGTGGGGGGCCACGTGGCGGCGGCCGAAGGCGGCGGGGGCGGACACCACCAGGTGCCCGCGCACGGTGTGGCGGCCGGCGCTGATGCTGGCGTCCACCTCGTCAAAGTCGCGTAGCAGCTGGCGGGCCTGCTCCAAGTATTGCTCACCCAGGTCGGTGAGGTGCAGGCCGCGGGTGGAGCGGTGCATCAGGCGCACGCCGAGACGCGCCTCCAGGGCGTCCAGGCGGCGCCCCATGACCACCGGGGTGACCTGCTCGACCAGGGCGGCGGCGGCGAAGCTGCCCTTTTCGGCCACCAGGACAAAGCTGCGCAGTTCGGTGTAGCGGTCCATGGGAAGACTCCATGTCGGGGTGATGGGGTGTCGGGGCGGCTTCGGCCGCCCGCGGGCTCCGATCAGGGGGCATGCCTGTGATCCACGCGTGATGGGCGACTGAAGTCGCCCCTACAAGTCGCCCCTACAAGTCGCCCCTACAAGTCGCCCCTACAAGTCGCGCCTACAGGGTCTCCTGCACTTCTGGCACGCGCGCCACGTGGAGCAGGTTGGTGCTGCCTTGCTGGCCGAAGGGCAGGCCGGCGACGACGATGACGGTGTCGCCGGGTCTGGCCACGCCGGCCTGGCGGGCGGCGGCGGTGGCGTGGGTGATCATCTCGCCCACGTCATGCACTTCGTCAAAGGGCACGGGTATCACGCCCCAGGCCAGGGCCAGGCGGCGGGCGGTGGTCTGGCGCGGGGTGAGGGCCAGGATAGGGGCCATCGGGCGCTCGCGGCTGGCGCGCAGGGCGCTGAAGCCGGAGCTGGTGAAGGCCACGGTGGCGGCGGGCTCCAGCAGTTCGGCCACCCGGCGCAGGGCGCAGCAGATGGCGTCCGGGGTGTTGGCCTCGGCCGGGGTATGGCCGGCCTCCAGCTCGGTGCGCCAGGCGGGGTCGCGCTCCACCTCACCGATGATGCGGTCCATGATGCTCACCGCCTCCACCGGGTATTGGCCCGACGCCGACTCGGCGGACAGCATCACCGCGTCGGCGCCTTCGTACACCGCGGTGGCCACGTCGGAAGCTTCGGCCCGGGTGGGCACGGGGGCGGTGATCATGGATTCGAGCATCTGGGTGGCCACCACCACCGGGCGGCCGGCCTTGCGGGCGGCGCGCACGATGCGCCGCTGCAGCACCGGCACCTGCTGGGGCGGCAGCTCGACGCCCAGGTCGCCGCGGGCCACCATCACCCCGTCGGCGAGGGCCACGATGGCGTCCAGGTGCTCGATGGCAGCGGGCTTCTCGAGCTTGGCCATGATCCAGGCCTGGTCGCCAATCAGCTCGCGGGCCTCGCGGATGTCCTCCGGGCGCTGCACGAAGGACAGGGCCACCCAGTCCACGCCCAGCGCCAGACCAAAGGCCAGGTCGGCCCGGTCCTTGGCGGTGAGAGGGGAGATGGGCAGCACCACGCCCGGCACATTGACCCCCTTGCGATCCGACAGGGGGCCGCCCACCAGCACAGTGGTCTCGGCGAAGTCAGCGCCGAAGCGCTCCACCCGCAGACGCAGCTTGCCGTCGTCGAGCAGCAGCTCGGTGCCGGCTTCCAGGGCGGCGAAGATCTCCGGATGGGGCAGGCCGGCGCGGGTGGCGTCGCCCTCGGCCGGGTCCAGGTCGAGGCGGAAGGGCTGGCCGGCCGTGAGCATCACCTTGCCGCCGGCCATGCGGCCGACCCGCAGCTTGGGGCCCTGCAGGTCCATCAGCACACCGATGGGGCGGCCCAGTTCGGCCTCCACCTGGCGGATCTGGTGGTAGCGCTCGGCGTGGTCGGCGTGGGCGCCGTGGCTGAAGTTGAGGCGGAACACGTCGGCGCCGGCCTGGGCCAGCTCGCGGATGCGTTCGAGGGTGGAGCTGGCCGGCCCGAGGGTGGCCAGGATACGGGAGCGGCGGGCGCGATGCATCATGCCACCTGCCTTTCCATGCCCCGCGCCAGGGCGGCCACGCCGGCCCGGGCCACCTGGGCGTCCTCGCCGGCCTTGACGCCGGAGACCCCCACCGCGCCGATCACCAGCCCGTCGACGATGATGGGCTCGCCGCCTTCCAGGGGCACCACCGGCATGGCCAGGGCAGCAATGCGGCCGTTGTTGACCATGTCCTCGAAGGCCTTGCTGGGCCGGCCACTGAGCACGCTGGTGCGGGCCTTCTCGGGGGCCACGGCGGCACTCATCAGGGGGGCGCCGTCCATGCGCTGCAGCCACAGGGGGTGGCCGCCGGCATCACACACGGCAATGCTCACCGCCCAGCCGCAGGCCCGGGCCTCGGACTCGGCCGCCGCAGCGATGTGTTTGACGTCGTCCAGGGTCAGGGACTGGATCTGTTTCATGGGTGTCTCCTCTTTGGGTGTGTTCGGGCGGAATCTGCGTCCGCGGAGCTGTAGGGGCGGCTTCAGCCGCCCAGGGCAGGTGGTGGATCGGCGTCCGCGGGCGGTTGAAACCGCCCCTACAAAATCAGAATGGCGCGGAAGTCGTTGACGTTGGTGAGGGTGGGCCCGGTGATCAGGCTGTCGCCCAGGGCCTCGAAAAAGCCGTGGCCGTCGTTGTTGTCCAGGCTGTCGCGGGGGCGGATGCCCTTCGCCCAGGCGCGGGACAGGGTGTCGGGGGTGGCCAGGGCGCCGGCGATCTCCTCCAGGCCGTCCACCCCGTCGGTGTCGCCGGCCACGGCGTGGATGCCGGCGGCGCCGTCGAGGGCCACCGCCAGGGACAGCAGGAACTCCACGTTGCGCCCGCCACGGCCGTTGCCGCGCACGGTGACGGTGGTTTCACCACCGGAGAGCAGCACGCAGGGCGCGGCCACCGGCTGGCCGTGGCGCTTGACCTGCAGGGCGATGGCGGCCATCACCTTGCCCACGTCGCGGGCCTCGCCCTCGATGCTGTCGCCCAGCACCACGGGGGTGATGCCGGCGGCCCGGGCCACATCGGCAGCGGCCTCCAGGGCCATCTGGGGGGTGGCGATCAGGTGGGTCTCGACCCCGGCGAGGCGTGGATCGCCCGGCTTCACCGTCTCGCCACGGCCGCTCTCCAGCAGGGCACGGGCGCCGAACGGCAGGTCGATGGCGTAGCGGCGCACGATGGCCAGGGCGTCGGCGCAGGTGGTGGTGTCGGCCACGGTGGGGCCGGAGGCGATGTCCATGGGGTTGTCGCCGGGCACGTCGGAGATCAGCAGATTGAGCACCAGGGCCGGGTGGCAGGCCGCCGCCAGGCGTCCCCCCTTGATGGCCGAGAGGTGGCGGCGCACGCAGTTCATCTCCGAGATGGTGGCGCCGGACTTGAGCAGGGCCCGGTTGATGGCCTGCTTGTCCTCCAGGCTGACGCCCTCGCCGGGCAGGGGCAGCAGGGCCGAGCCACCACCGGAGATCAGGCAGATCACCAGATCATCGGGGCCGAGGCCCTGCACCAGGGCCAGGATGCGCCCGGCGGCTTCGCGGCCGGCGGCGTCGGGCACCGGGTGGGCGGCCTCGACGATCTCGATGCGCTCGCAGGGCACGGCGTAGCCGTAACGGGTAACCACCAGGCCCGACAGCTCACCCGGCCAGTGCTGCTCCAGCACCCGGGCCATGGCCGCCGAGGCCTTGCCGGCCCCGATCACCAGGGTGCGGCCCTTGGGCGGTGCCGGCAGGAAGCGGGGGATGCAGTGCTCCGGCTGGGCGGCATTCACCGCCGCGGCGAAGAGGGCCTGGAGCAGATCGCGGGGAGAGGCGTGGGTCATGGTCGGTCCTGTTGTTGGAGGGAGGAGGTCGAATGAATTCGACCCCACGGGATGCTGCGCTTTCAGCGCTTGCCCAGATCGGTGAAGCGCACCCACTGGGCGCCCTTCCACAGCACTTCGCGGCCCATGTCCATGAGCTGCTCGCTGCCTTCTACCACGGTCAGGAAGTGATTGCCCGCCAGTTGCCCCATCTTGCTGGCAAAGCGGCAGCTGCCGTAGGCAAACAGGATCTCCGTCTCCGAAAAGCCCCCCGGGTAGAGCAGCACGTCGCCCCGGGAGGGGTGGCTGGTGTGGTTCTCGAAATCCAGGCCGGTGTCGAAGTCGGCCAGGGGCACCCACACCGCCTCGCCGCTCCAGCGGGAATGGATGACCTGGTTGGAGAAGGGCAGCATCTTGAGGAAGGCGGCGCAGGTGCGGGGCGCCGCCTCCTCTTCCAGGCGGGCGACGAAGCGCCGGGAGCCCACTTCGATGGCGAGATGGCGCATGGCGGTGTCCCTCAGGCGGCCTGCTGGCCGATCTCGAAGTTGGCCATCTTCTCCAGGGCGCGCACCAGGGCCGAGTGGTCCCAGCCGCCGCCGCCGTGGGCCGCGCAGGCGTTGAACAGCTCCTGGGCGGTGGCGGTGTTGGGCAGGGGCACCCCCAGCTGGCGGCCGGTGGTCAGGGCCAGGTTGAGGTCCTTCTGGTGCAGCTCGATGCGGAAGCCCGGGTCGAAGGTCCGCTTGACCATGCGCTCGCCGTGCACCTCGAGGATGCGGGAGTTGGCAAAGCCGCCCATCAGGGCCTCGCGCACCTTGGCCGGGTTGGCGCCGGCCTTGGCGGCCAGCAGCAGGGCTTCGCCCACGGCCTCGATGGTCAGGGCCACGATGATCTGGTTGGCCACCTTGGTGATCTGGCCGTCGCCGTTGCCGCCCACCAGGGTGATGTTCTTGCCCATCAGCTCGAACAGGGGCCGGACCTTGGCGAAGGCGGCCTCGCTGCCGCCGACCATGATGGTCAGGCTGGCGGCCTTGGCGCCCACCTCACCGCCGGACACGGGGGCGTCCAGGTATTCACAACCCAGGGCGTTGATGCGGCGGGCGAAGTCCTTGGTGGCCACCGGGGAGATGGAGCTCATGTCCACCACGATCTTGCCCGGTGTCAGGCCGGCGGCGACGCCTTCGGGGTTGAACAGGGCGTCTTCCACGTGGGGGGTGTCGGGCACCATGGTGATGATGATGTCGGCCTGGCGGGCTACCTCGGCACCACGGGTGCACAGGCGGGCGCCGGCTTCGATCAGGGCGGCCGGGGTGGCGCCGTGGGTGTGGGTGTAAACCGTGTGGCCGGCGGCGATGAGGTGGCCGGCCATGGGGGCGCCCATGATGCCGAGGCCGATGAATCCGATGTGTGCCATGGGGTGTCTCCTGTGTTGTTGTCGTGGGTGGCGTTGGGGTGGGGATGCGTCAGAAGGCGTCGAGCCAGCCCAGGCCCTCAGCGGTGGTGGTGGCGGGCTTGTATTCGCAGCCGATCCAGCCGGTGTAGCCCAGGCCGTCGATGTGGCGCAGCAGCCAGGGGTAGTTGATCTCGCCGGAGCCGGGCTCGTGGCGGCCCGGGTTGTCGGCCAGCTGGATGTGGGCGATGCGCGGCAGGTGGCGGGCCACGGTGGCGGCCAGCTCGCCCTCCATGCGCTGGGCGTGGTAGAGGTCGTACTGGATGAAGAGGTTGTCGGCGCTCACTTCATCCAGGATTTCCGCGGCCTGGGCCGTGCGACTGAGGTAGAAGCCCGGGATGTCGAAGGTGTTGATGGGCTCGATGAGCAGGCGGATGCCCGCCTCCCTGAGCTGGCCGGCGGCGTAGCGCAGGTTGCTCACCAGGGTGTAGCGCAGCAGCTCGGGGCTGACGCCCACGGGTGCAATGCCGGCCAGGCAGTTGACCTGGGTGCAGCCCAGGGCGGTGGCGTACTCGATGGCCTGGCCCACCCCGTCGCGGAACTCGCCAACCCGGTCGGGGTGGCAGGCAATGCCCCGCTCGCCGGCTTCCCAGTTGCCGGCGGGCAGGTTGTGCAGCACCTGGACGAGGCCGTGGCGGGCCAGCTCGGCGGCCAGGTCTTCCTTCTTGAAGGGGTAAGGAAAGAGGTATTCCACCCCTTTGAAACCAGCCGCGGCGGCGGCACCGAAGCGCTCCAGGAAGGGCAGCTCGGTGAACAGCATGGACAGGTTGGCAGCAAATCTCGGCATGGTCTGTGTACTCCATGTAGGGGCGGCTTCAGCCGCCCGGGGCAAATCGTTCAATCCAGCAGGGCGATGGCGGTGGGAGCATCGGCGCCGCTCTCGGCCAGGGCCTCGAACTCGTTGATGGCGTTGATCTCGGTGCCCATGGAGATGTTGGTCACCCGCTCGAGGATGATCTCGACGACCACCGGCACGCGGAACGCCTCCATCCAGGCGCGGGCCTGGGCGAAGGCGGGCAGGATCTCTTCGGCCTGGCGCACGCGGATGGCCTTGCAGCCCAGGCCTTCCACCACGGTCACGTGATCGACGCCGTAGCCTTCGGTCTCGGGGGCGTTGATGTTCTCGAAGGCCAGCTGCACGCAGTAGTCCATGTCGAAGCCGCGCTGGGACTGGCGGATCAGGCCCAGGTAGGCGTTGTTCACCACCACGTGCAGATAGGGCAGCTTGAACTGGGCGCCGACGGCCAGCTCTTCGATCATGAACTGGAAGTCGTAGTCGCCGGAGATGGCCACCACCTTGCGCTGGGGGTCGGCGGCACACACGCCGAGGGCCGCCGGGATGGTCCAGCCGAGGGGGCCGGCCTGGCCGCAGTTGATCCAGTGGCGCGGCTTGTACACGTGCAGAAACTGGGCGGCGGCGATCTGCGACAGGCCGATGGTGCTGACATAGCAGGTGTCCTGGCCGAAGGCCTTGTTCATCTCTTCGTACACGCGCTGGGGCTTCATGGGCGTGGCGTCGAAGTGGGTCTTGCGCAGCAGGCTGCGCTTGCGCTCCTGGCAGGCAGCAGCCCAGGTGCGGCGGCAGGGCAGCGTGCCCGCCGCCTTCATCTCCCGGGCCACGGCGATGAGCTGGTCGAGGGCCGCGCCGGCATCCGAGACGATGCCGTAGTCGGGCCCGAACACCCGGCCGATCTGGGTGGGTTCGATGTCGATATGCACGAACTTGCGGCCATCGGTGTACACCTCCACCGAGCCGGTGTGGCGGTTGGCCCAGCGGTTGCCGATGCCGATCACGAAGTCGGAGGCCAGCATCGTCGCGTTGCCGTAGCGGTGGGCGGTCTGCAGCCCGACCATGCCGGCCATCAGCGGGTGATCGTCGGGGATGGAACCCCAGCCCATCAGGGTGGGGATCACCGGCACGCCGGTGAGCTCGGCGAACTCCTGCAGGCGGGCCGCCGCATCGGCATTGATCACCCCGCCACCGGCCACGATCAGCGGGCGTTCGGCGGCATTCAGCATGGCCATGGCCTTCTCGGCCTGGGCGCGGGTGGCCGCCGGCTTGTGCAGGGGCAGGGGCGCGTAGGTGTCGATGTCGAACTCGATCTCGGCCATCTGCACGTCAAAGGGCAGGTCGATGAGCACCGGGCCGGGGCGGCCGGAACGCATGATGTGGAAGGCCTGCTGGAACACCCGGGGCACCAGGGCCGGCTCACGCACCGTCACCGCCCACTTGGTCACCGGCTTGGCGATGGATTCAATGTCCACCGCCTGGAAGTCTTCCTTGTACAGGCGGGCGCGGGGGGCCTGGCCGGTGATGCACAGGATGGGGATGGAATCCGCCGAGGCCGAGTACAGGCCGGTGATCATGTCGGTGCCGGCCGGGCCGGAGGTGCCGATGCACACCCCCAGGTTGCCGGCCCTGGCCCGGGTGAAGCCCTCGGCCATGTGCGACGCACCCTCCACGTGGCGGGCGAGGATGTGCTTGAAGCCACCATCCTTCCGCATCGCCGAGTAAAGGGGGTTGATGGCGGCGCCGGGCACGCCAAAAACGGTCTCCACGCCTTCCCTGCGCATCACCGCGGCGGCGGCATCCACTGCTCTCATTCGGGCCATTTGTGTCTCCTTGTAGGTCTGTCCGATGGATCGATGAGGACAGCTTAGGGATTCGGGGATCCCGTTTGAATTGCCGGCGGGGTCGGTTCTTTCGATACTTTTGGTATGGAGTGGGGGCTTTTTCTGGGGGGGGGCTTTGCTGGGGGGCTTTCCGTTGTTTTGAGTTGGATTGGCCGGGATTTCGCCCCGGCCAATCCAAGGTGGAACAAAGGCCCCTCTCGCACAGCTACAGCCCCCCCGTCAGCAGCAAGTAACCCGGCAGCCACCCGGTCAGTACCCCTTGCCCGATGGCCATGCAGGCGGTCGGGCGGGCCAGGGGGCGGCCGAGGGCGAGCATCAGGAAGAACATCAGCCAGAGTATCGACCAGGCCACCCACGACAGCCCCAGCCACCACTCACCGGGCGTGCTGGCGATGTGCAGGGCGTCGGCGGCCACCGGCACCGCGGTGATGGCCACGAACAGGCTGAACCAGCCCAGCCCGCGGCCATCGGCGCCGCTGTAGCGGTTGATGGCCACCCACAGGTAGGTGAAGGAGAACAGCAGGGACAGGGCCGCCGCCTTCACCGAGGCCAGGTCGGCGCCATCGCCGAAGGCCAGCTTGAGGGCCACCAGCAGGCTCAGCCCGCCGGCAAACAGGTTGATGACGGGGATCTCCCGGTCACCGATGCGGCCGAGCATCCACAGGCCATTGAGGATGAGCACGGCCCCCACGTAGAACAGGGCCAGTCCGAGCAACATGTGTGGGTCTCCGAGTGTGCCGGCCCGAACGGAGGCACCACACCGGAAAGCGCCGGGCCGCCCCAAGCTTTCCGGTGGCCCCCTCGGGGGGCGGGCCGGGCGCAGTCCGGCCGGGGGCTCAAAAATGCCATTCGAGCTGCAGGGTGGGCGCGTAGGTGTTGATGCCCGGCTTGGTCACGCCAGCGGCGTTCGCGTGGTTGCCGAACTTGTTGAGCCACATCTCGTAGCCCACCCCGGCCAGCAGGGTGTTCTTCCGGCTGCCCGTCATCTGGCCCACATCCACCATCAGCGAGGTGCGCATCAGAGTCTCGGCCTCGGTCTTGACCCGGGCGTAGTCGCGGCCCTTGGCGGTGTTGTAGTTGAGGAAGCCCTGGAACTTGAGGGGCAAGGGCCCGGCCTGGAAGGGAATGCCCCAGGCCACGCTGAGGATCAGCTGGGGGTCGAAGGCAATGCTGGCCTCCGGGCAGGCCGGGGCGCCCAGGCCGCAGTGGTTCCACTCCTTGCCGGCCAGCAGGCTCACGTCGAGAAAACCAGGCACGTCGAACTTGAGAGTCGGGCCGGCCACCACCAGGCGCTTGCGCGGGGCAAAGCGGGTGTTCTTGGTGTTGAGGTCGAAGCCGCCGGTGAAGGCCACCTCCTTGATCGGCCCGAAGGACAGGTCCTTGTCCAGCAGCTTGCCCAGGTGCAGCTGGTGGCGGTAGGTGAGGTAGAACTCGGTGGCGCCGGAGTCGCCGCCGCTGATGGGGTCGTTCCTGTCGGACTGGAGGATGTCCAGATTGACGAAGTTCTGGCCGGTGGCGTAGCCGCTGGCGTGGGTGAATTGCAGCACGTGCTTGCGCACGTCCCGGGTGTTGTTGGGCTCGTGGAACTGGGTGCCGTAGCGGTAGCCCAGGAAGGTGTCGTTCCAGGTGGCGGCCACGGCCGGGGTGGCCAGGGCGGCGCTCAGGGCCAGGGCAGCGGCGATGCAGCGGGCGTTGGCGATCATGCTTCTTGTCTCCTCGTCTATTTTTTTGAGACGGCCGCCCCCTGCCGCCGCGCCGGTGAGGGCGGGCGGACGGGAGAGCTGGCCGGGGTACTGTGGGTATGCCGGGGGTGGCTAGTGGGCTTCGGCGGCCTTGGCGGCCTCGATGGCGCCGGCCTCGTCGGCCTTGCCGCCGTTGAAGTAGACGTTGAGGGCCACGGCGGCGATGGAGGTGAGCAGGATGCCGGACTCCAGCAGGGGGTGCAGGCTGTGGGCCATCTGCTGGGTCCAGCGCGGGGCCACCAGGGGGATCATGCCGGCGCCGATGGAGATGGCGACGATGTAGAGGTTGTTGCGGTTGGTCTTGAAATCCACATTGGCGAGGATGCGGATGCCGGTGGCGGCCACCATGCCGAACATCACCAGGCCGGCGCCGCCGAGCACGAAGGTGGGCACCGATTCCACCAGGGCGGCCATCTTGGGCAGCATGCCCAGCACCAGCATGATGATGCCGGCGGCCACGCAGACCCAGCGGCTCTTCACCCCGGTAACACCCACCAGGCCCACGTTCTGGGAGAAGCTGGTGTAGGGAAAGGTGTTGAACAGGCCGCCGATCAGGGTGCCCAGGCCGTCGGTGCGCAGACCGGCGGAGAGGTCACGCTGGCTGATCTTGCGGCCGGTGATCTCGGACAGCGCCAGGAACATGCCGGTGGATTCGATCATCACCACGATCATCACCAGGGTCATGGTCAGCACCATGACCAGGTCGAAGGTGGGCATGCCGAAGGCGAAGGGGGTGACGATATCCACCCAGTGGGCCTGGGCCACCTTGTCGAAGTGCATCTTGCCCATGCCCGCCGCCACGAAACAGCCGATGACGATGCCCAGCAGCACCGCGATGTTGGCCACGAAACCCCGGCCATAACGCACCAGCAGCAGGATCACCACCAGCACGAAGGCGGCCACGCCCATGTTGTCGAGGGCACCGTAGTTGGGGTTGTCCTTCATGGGCACCGGGCCGGGCAGCTTCATTTCCGGGGCGCTGGCGCCGGGGGGAAGGCTTGCGGCGGTTTCGGCGGCCCTGGCCTTGGCGGCATCCACCATGGCAACCAGCTTGGGCACGTCAACGCTCTGGGCGGTGGGGGCCGGGCCGCCCATGGCCCAGCCGATGCCCACGCGCATCAGGCTGATTCCGATGATGGCGATGATGGTGCCGGTGACCACCGGCGGGAAGAAACGCAGCAGCCGGCTCATCAGCGGGGCGATGGCCATGGAGATGAGGCCGGCGCCGATGATCGCGCCGAAGATCGCCCGGGCGCCTTCGGGCCCGGCCTGCACATTGGCCATGGCCACCATGGGGCCGACGGCGGCAAAGGTGACGCCCATCATCACCGGCAGCTTGATGCCGAAGTGACGGCCAAACCCGAGGGACTGGATCAGGGTGACCAGGCCGCAACAGAACAGGTCGGCAGAGATCAGCATGGCCACCTGGTCGGGGCTCAGCTTGAGGGCCCGGCCGACGATCAGCGGCACCGCCACCGCCCCCGCATACATCACCAGCACATGCTGCAAACCCAGGGTGAACAGGCGGTCGACGGGCAGGCGCTCGTCGACCGGATCAACCGGTGGGGTGATTCCTGCCTTTGAATACTCCGACATGGAGGTCTCCTTCTTTTGTGTGCGTAAGCGCCTCTGCGGGCGCTGACCGGATATCCGGCCGACGGGCGGCCTGGATCTGAACCCAGTGTAGGGGGCACGACCGGCGACGGCTGGCGGGAGTTCTGATAAGCGGAATAAGCGAATCGATATTATTGCGTCGCATCAGAAATTTTTCCCTTTTGATTCAGTTGCTTTCAACCTATGCCCGCATCCCGCCACCGCTCCACCGCCAGGCCGCGGCGCGGTGCATGGCTGCTCCGTAAGCCTCATCTGGGTATTCTTCGGCTGTCCTCCCGGCCCGAAGGCGCCTGCAAGACGCTTTTCCGGCGTATTTCATCGACCCACTATCCGTATTTGCATAAGTCTCCATGGAACCCACCCGCCCTGCCCGATCAGCCCGCCCGGCCGCCCTGGCTCTGGCCCTGCTGTCCCTGATCTGGGGCTACAACTGGGTGGTCATGAAACAGGTGGTGCCCCTGGCTTCGCCCCTCGACTTCTCGGCCATCCGCACCCTGCTGGGGGCGGCATCCCTGTTTGTGGCCATGCTCGTCCTGCGCCGCCCGCTGGGGCTGCCGGTGGGCTTGCCGGTCGTGCTACTGGGCCTGCTCCAGACGGCCGCCTTCACCCTGTTGATCCAGTGGGCCCTGGTGGCCGGCGGCGCCGGCAAGACGGCGGTGCTGGTCTACACCATGCCCTTCTGGCTCGCCCCCCTGGCCGCGTGGCTGCTGGGCGAACGCATCGGCCGCGCCCAGTGGATCGCCACCGCCGTGGCCGCCGGCGGGCTGCTGTTGATCCTGGAGCCCTGGGCCATGAAGGGCAGCCCCCTGAGCAACCTGCTGGCCACGGGCGGCGGCCTGTGCTGGGCCCTGGCGACGGTGGTGGCCAAGCGCCTGCGCCAGCGCCACACCGTGGACCTGCTGGCCCTCACCGCCTGGCAGATGCTGTTCGGCGCCCTGGCCCTGTGCGCGGTGGCCCTGCTCACCCCGTCCCATCCCATCGACGCCACGCCCTTCTTCTACGGGGCGCTGATCTTCAATGCACTGTGCGCCACCGCTCTGGCCTGGCTGCTGTGGCTGTATGTGCTGCAACACCTGCCCGCCGCGGTGGCCGGGCTGTCGGCCCTGGGCATTCCCGCCATCGGTGTGCTCGCCGGCTGGATCCAGCTGGATGAGCGCCCCAGCCCGGCGGAGCTGGCCGGCATGCTGCTGATCGGCGCCGCCCTGGTGCAGCTGAGTCTGGCCGGCCTGCGCCGCCGCCCGCCCTCCTCCACGTCCGCCTAGCCTCACCGGAACCGCCATGCACAGCCTCGCCGCGCCCCCTGTCCTGCACCTTGTCGCCACCGATCCCGCCCTTCTGGAGGCGCTTGCCCGGCTCGCCGGCAGCCTCGGTTTCGGCTTCCGGCACTGGTCCAGCCCGGACGCCTGCCTGGCCGGCCTGGACATCGAAGACACGGGGGTGGTGCTCGTCGAATGCGGCCCGGCGGGCGACGGGCTGGGCCTGCTCACCCGCCTGGTGGCCCATGGCGTCGACCTGCCGGTGATCGTACTGGCCGCACAGGCCAGCGTGGACCACTGCCGGCGCGCCTTCAAGGCCGGCGCCTGCGACTTTCTCACCCTGCCCCTTGAGGAAGCCCCATTGCGCGACGCGGTGCGCAAGGCCGTTGGCAGCCACGTGCTGCAGCACCAGCGCCAGCGCCAGGCCCGTCATGCCCGCAGCCTCTATACGCGCTTGTCCGAACGGGAAAGGGAAGTGCTGGGGATGGTGGTGGCCGGCCTCACCAACAAGGAGATCGCCCGCGCCCTGGCCGTCTCCCCCCGCACCATCGAAGTCCACCGCGCCCGCCTGGCCAGCAAGCTCGAAACCGACTCCCTGGCCCAGCTCGTCCGCCAGTACGCCGACCTGGCGGACGAAGCCGACACTCGCCCCGCGCTCGTCTGCGGCCAGGCCTGGGGCGACCCGCTGGTGTGGCGCGGGGGGCAGCCACAGGTCTCCGGCTGAAGGACTGTGGGGGCGACTTCAGTCGCCCGCAGACTTCGATCAGCGGCATGCCTGTGATCAACGCGCGGATGGGCGACTGAAGTCGCCCCTACAAGTCGCCCCTACAAATCGCCCCTACAAGTCGCCCGTGCAAGTCGCTCGTGCAAGTCGCCCGTTCAGGAGAGGCCGTCGCACACAAAAACGCCGGGCTGAAGGCCCGGCGGTGGAAGGGTGCTGCGAGGGAGAAAGGTGGGTGCGCTCAGGCCACGATCAGGCCCGGCGGGTCGATGGTCACTTCATCGCAGTTGGGCGCGGTGCCGCTGCGGTCCACCACCAGGAAGTCACACACCGTTTCCAGTGCCAGCAAGGGGTGGTGCCAGACGCCGGTGGCGTAGTTGACGCCCTGGTCGCCGCGGGCCAGGAAGACCCGCAGCTCGTCCACGCCCGGCGGGGCACCGGCCGGGGCAACAACGACCAGATAGGGCTTGCCGGACAGGGGCACGAAGGCCTGGCTGCCCAGGGGGTGGCGCTCCATCATCTCCACCGCAAAAGGCAGGCTGCGGGGCAGACCGCGGAAGATGGAGACGATCACCTTGCCGTCGGGCCCCGGTTCGATGGCGGCCAGGTCGTGGTAACGCTCGGTGTTGCCGGCGTTGATGGTGAAGTGGCGCACCGCGTCGCTGGCCTCGATGACGTCGCCGAAGGGGGCGAAGGCCTCGCGGGTCAGAGGCTCCGGGCGCAGGGTGATGGCGTCCATCATGCCCCCCTGGTCACCTTGCCCCACAGGCGCAGGCGCGACACGCCACCGTCGGGGAAGATGTTGAAACGCACGTGGGTGATGGGGCCGAGCCGGGCGATCTCGTCGCTGAAGCTGTGCACGGCATCCATCTGCAGCTTCTGTTCGGGCAAAAGAGTCTGCCAGAACATGGACTGGGTGGTGATGGAGCGGTCGGTGCCGCCGGTCACATACGCGGCCTGGATGGAGCAGCGGTCGGGGTAGTTGCCCTTGAAGAAGGCGGTGTCCACCTCAATCCGCTCCACCGTGCCGGGGGCGCCCAGCTCAAGCACGCACCAGTCGTTGCCCGGCTCGCGGCGGCGGCGGGTCTCCCAGCCGTCACCCATGTTCTGGCCACGGCCGGGGAGCATCAGGGCGGCCACGGTGGAGCCGAAGCTGGCGTCGTTCCACGACACGGCGCGGCCGCCGTTCTCCATGGCCACCAGGTCGATCACGGCATCGGGGCCGAGGGTTTCGAGGGAGCCCACCGGGCGGCCATACACGCGCAGGCGGGCGATGCCGCCATCCGGGTAGATGTTGACCCGCAGGTGGGTCCAGGCCTCGCTGCTGGCACATTCGATGAGGTGGTGGCTGTTGGGGCCGAGGGGCGTGGCGGGCAGGATCTCGGTCCAGCTCGCGCCTTTAAGGCTGTCCACGTCGTCGCTGGCCGACACCGTGGCCTCGATGGACACGGCCGGCGGGTAGTTGCCGGTGAAGTGGCTGGTGTCCACGTCAAACCCGCGGATCACCCCCTTCACGCCCAGCTTGAGCAGCGCCCAGTCGTGGCCGGCGACGCGCTTGCGGCGCGACTCCCAGCCATCCATCCACTTGCCGTTGGTGTCGAACTTGCCGGGCACGAACTGGGCCGGCTCCGGGTTGAGCATGCGCGCCACTTCGGCAAAGAAGTCGTCGGAGGCGAACAGGGCCTTGGCGCCGAGGCGCGGGTTGGCGAGATCCACCGACCGCAGGGCCCAGTCGGGCAGGTCGGCAGGGGGGGCGAAAACGGGGGCGCCGGGAGTATGGCTGGCCATGGAGGAATCCTTTCTGGAACGGGCGGCGAACGCCTGGTTGAATAATGAAGACACGTCATGGCACCGGTCATCGCAGCACCATATGCAATACGATCAGCTACGTGAGGCCAACTCCTGCGACGCGGCCAAGGGACCGGCAGCCACCAGGGCCTCGCGTTCATCGGCGAGGGCGGCAACGGGCACCGCGTTGAGGTCCACCTTGATCTCGCCATTGAGCACGCTCAAGGCCCGCTCACGGTCGATGTCCTTTTCCCAGACACCGACAACAACGGTGGCAACGCAGTTGCCGACCATGTTGGTGAGTGCCCGGGCCATGCCCATGAACCAGTCCACCGACAGCACCAGCACCAGACCGATGGCGGGGATCGCCGGCACCGCCGAGAGGGTCGCGGCAAGAATCACGATGGCCGACCCCGGCACCCCATGGGCCCCCTTCGAGGTCACCAGGGAGATCGCCAGGATCGTGAGCAGGTCGGGCAAGGACAGCGGTGTGTTGGTGGCCTGGGCGATGAACACCGCAGCCAGGGTCAGATAGATGGAGAAGCCGTCCAGGTTGAAGGAATAGCCGGTGGGGATCACCAGGCCGACAGTGGAGTTCTTGATGCCCATGAGTTCGAGCTTGCGCATGACCTGCGGCAGCACGGAGTCGGACGACGCGGTACCCAGCACCACCAACAGTTCCTCCCGCAGGTAGCGGAGCAGCTTGAAGATGTCAAAACCGGCCAGGCGCAGGATGAAGCCCAGCACGAAGACCACGAATATCGCGCAGGTCAGATAGAACAGCACCACCAGCATGCCCAGCTGCTTGAGCGATCCGATGCCGTATTTGCCCACCGTGAAGGCGATGGCCCCGAGCACGCCCAGGGGCGCCAGCTTGACGATGTAGCCGATCACCTTGAAGAACACATGGGCCAGGCTGTCGATTGCCAGGGTCACCGGCCGACCCCGCTCCCCCAGGGCGGCCACGGCGCAGCCGAACAGGATCGCCAGCAATAGCACCTGCAGGATGTCGCCCTTGGCGAAGGCGTCGGCAAAGGTGGTCGGGATCAGCTTGAGCAGGAAATCCACTGTGCTGGTGGCCTGCGTCACCCGCTCGGCGTAGCCGGCCATGGCCGAAGCATCGAGGCTGTGGGGATCCACGTTCATGCCGACGCCGGGCTGCAGGACGTAGGCCAGCAGCACCCCCAGTGCCAGCGCAAAGGTGGTGACGACCTCGAAATACAGCAGCGCCTTGACGCCGACCCGGCCCACCTTCTTGAGGTCGCCGGTACTGCAGATGCCGTGTACGACCACGCAGAACACCAGCGGCGCGATGATCATCTTGATCAGCTTGATGAAACCGTCACCCAGGGGCTTGAGCTTGGCGGCGAAGTCCGGCCAGACGACGCCGACGATGATGCCCAGGACGAGGGCAATGACCACCTGCCCGAACAGAGTCTTGTAAAAGCGCGTGCGCATGGTGTACCTCGTGAGCCGGATGGAAGGTGGCCGCCGCAGGGAAGCCGTTCGAGTGCCACGGCGATGACGGAAGCTTTTGCCCCGCCCATCCCTGGCCATCAATGCAGAGGCCGCCTGATGGAGCGCCCCGCAAAGATGCTTAAAAACATCTCCTGTAAAATGTTACGTACGATTTTTCTAAAATTCCAATAAAAATTTCTTCTGAAAAATTTACCTGATGCAATCTGATATTTGCCCACCGCCCCCCTTGGTGTGAGAATCAGCGCCCACACAGGGGGAACACTCATGAACATGCCCGATGCTGACGGCCTGCTGATGGCCGACAAGGCTTTCCTGGCGCTGCGGGATCTGCTCACCCGCGGCGGGCTGCGCGCCGGACAGTTCGTCTCCATGCCCGATCTCGTGCGCATCCTCGAAATGCCCATGGCGCCGGTGCGTGAAGCGGTGAAACGTGCCGAATCGGCAGCCCTGGTGCGCATCCTGCCCAAGCGCGGCGTGGCGGTCATGGAAGCCTCTCCTGCGCTCATCCGGGATTGCTTCCACCTGCGCACGATCCTCGACCAGGAAGGCGCGCGAGAACTGGTTCGGGCCGGCGCCGGCAGTCGCTTTGAAGGCTTGCGCACCAGCCATCGGCACATCCTCGATGCCGCCCGGGAGGGCATCACCTCCGAGCTGCAGGCGGAGGCCATGCAAGTGGACTGGGATCTCCATACAGCCCTGTCCGAGGCCCTCGACAACGACAGCGCCCGCGAGATCTACGCCCGCAACCGGGACCGCATCTCGGTCATGCAACATTCCCGCCCCCTTCTGCCGGATCGCATCATCCCGGCCATGGAAGAACACCTCCTCATCCTCGATGCACTGGCCAGCGGCGATGAAACCCTGGCAGCGGCGGCCGTTCGCAATCACTACCACCAGACCCTGCGCTGGTGGGGAATCATCGTCTGAGACGCCAGCGACCGGGTCGCCTCACCAAGCAGCTGCCCCGACCTCAGGGTCGGAAGGGGTGTAGCTCAATCCAGTGACGCGCGATGTCCACCCGGCGGCACACCCACACCCGGTCGTGTTTTTCGATGTGGTCGAGGAAGCGCAGCAGGGCCTTGAAGCGGCCGGGGCGGCCGAGCAGGCGGCAGTGCATGCCGACGCTGAGCATGGCCGGGCGCTCGTCGCCCTCGGCGTACATCACGTCAAAGGCGTCACGCAGGTATTCAAAGAACTCGTCGCCATGGGAGAAACCCTGGGGCAGGGCAAAGCGCATGTCGTTGGTGTCGAGGGTGTAGGGCACCACCAGGTGGGGCACGCGGCTGCCGTCGCTCTTCTGCACCTCGGTCCAGATGGGCAGGTCGTCGCCGTAGTAGTCGGAGTCATAAAGAAAG
>NZ_JBIJDC010000098.1:0-17801 GCF_044344315.1 Zoogloea sp.
CGGCCTGAACGATACATATTCGACTATCCAGCAAGTCACAGACAAAAACGCCGACGATTTTATCAAGGAAATGATTCGCAATGAAATGGCAAATATCCAAGATTGAAGTCTCTAGCTTCAAAGCATTCAAGCATATTTTCTTGGATCTTGGCGAGTCGTCCTTGCTAACTCTGGACGGCCCTAACGGCTATGGCAAAACAAGCATATTTGACGCCATCGAACTGCTTCTCACCGGCCAGATCAATCGAATACAAAACCTATTCTCTACATTACTAACCAAGAACAAGAGAGACTACGCGGACAATCTCTTCTGGAACAGTCGCTCCGGCGAGAACGACCTCTGCATTAAAATTGAGTTCATTAATAATGATCGCAAACTTGTTTTAGCCAGACATTGCCCAGCCACAATATTCAAAAAGCCAGCAAACAATCGTGCGGACAAATACGAAAACTTCAGGCTTTACGAGCTACCAGAATTCGAATCATCTGACTTCACGAAAATCAATCAGCGCAACAACAACTTCCTTGACGAAGTTTTCGGAAAGAACTTCAGGGAAAACTTCCCCTTCCTTAACTATCTGGAGCAAGGACAAAACCGGCTGTTACACACACGGGTAGACGAACGTAAGGATAAACTAGGAAACCTCTTTAATATCAGCGATATCGAAGCCGAGATCGAAAGCTGCAACACCATATACAGCAAACTTACAAAGCACATCAACGATCCTGAGCGTAAGGAAAAAGTTGAGTCACTCACGGAAGAGATAGCCACCCTAAGAGACACATTGCAGGCAGAGGCTGGGATCGTTGGGTACAAAAAGCTCTCTACGACCGATGTCCAACCAGGATGGGACAAGGAGATCCTGTTCTCAACGTACTCAGCGGTAGACCATACTACCTACCAGGAATCCGTTCGCAAGATTACCGCCCTTCTGCCACTCAAAGCCACGATAAAAACCAGGGTTCACAACGAGACAATCGATGCCGACATTGATCGTAACGAGGAAGCTCTGAGAAGTCTGGCTCAGTTTGGCAAAGACCTTGGCAAGCTTGATGGGCTTGAAGCTATCAAGAAGGGGATTGATGAATTAGAGCGTTCAGCAAGCATCATCAAACGCGGTGCCACGGTGATCAAGCTCGAAGAAGCCCGATCACTACCAAGCTGGGCGGTTGGGCGTCTTGAGTGGTTTGAGTCACAAATTGAATCCCGAAACAGCCTACGAGAAAAAAGCAGCGCCAACGCGAACATCGTAGTCGAATTGGAGCGCCTAAAAAGGCAGCTACTTGAGGAACATAAGAAGTCCTATCCCGACGATCAGTTATGCCCTCTCTGCGGCGCTGACTGGGAAGATCACAAATCAATGGTGGATGCCATTGAATCAAGAACGAAGCGGCTCTCTGAATCACTAGGCCAGGATGGCAAGGACTTAGTTAGCCTTATCGCTGCTATGGACGCCGAGCTGAAGCTCATCGATACCCACATACAAGACAGCCTGAAACTTCTCACGCCTACATTTGAACCAAATCTACATGCAGCGCTGACCAGCATTAAGCTTCGGCTCCCGGCAACAACCCAGCTACTAGAGAAGCTGAAAAGCGAAAACATTCAATTTACTGACTCATTTACGGAAATTGATGACTTAGTAGATCAGCGACTTGGAAATCTCAAGGAGATTCTAAGAAATAAAAGACTGGTTGAAGCTGATGCCTTAGCGCTGCCGGAGGACTGGCGAGAAACCACAAACAGCGCCTTCAAAGACCTGCAGGACTTCTACATAGTCACGGCTGAAGACCTGAAGGACAAAGAGCAGTACATATCGATTAAAGCTAACGAGGCTCAAAACTCCAGGCTCCAAACCTGTATTTCCGACCTTAAGCTTATCGAAAGAGAAACCCTGGCGGCCCAAAAAACACAAGCTAAAATCGAAAAGCTCCGCAGCACACTGAAGAAGACAGAGCAGAGTTATACCGACCAGACAATTTCGGCTATTGAGTTCATATTCCACATCTACAGTGGCCGGCTGATCCAAAACTACCAGCGTGGCCTGGGCCTGTTTATTGAGAGCCGCGAAGGTACGCAGTTGAGGTTCCTGACTGCCGAGAAGTCTGAACACGACGCGGTCATGTCCATGAGTTCTGGTCAGGTGTCCGCCCTCAGCCTAGCCTTCTTCCTCTCGCTCAACAAGGTCTATGCTCGGGTACCTCTCATCCTGATTGATGACCCATCGCAATCCCTGGATGAAGTCAACGTTGCTTCCTTGACCGACCTACTCCGTTGCGAACTCAAGCATTGCCAGTTGGTTGTCTCCTCCCACGAGGACGATATCTCGGCCTATATGCGCTACCGGTTCGACAGAGCAGGTTTGACAACAAGTTCGCTCAACATGCAGCTCTTGGCGAAAGAAGCTTCGTAAAAGCAGCCCGTGGCCACCGAGGGAAGCACTGATTTACTCCCCATTTTCCCTCCACGCGGGCACGCGCGAGATAATCCGTACGCCATTCCCTAACGAGAGCCCCTGACCGATGCAATCTGAATCGCCCCGACCTTCGCGGAGACGCCTACTCGCACTCGCGGAAGCCCGAACCACCAATCACATCCATCGCAGCCCCCGCTTCTCCCTTGATGTACTGGATCGGTGAAATGCCGAAGGCGCGCCGGAAGGCGGCCGAAAAGGCGCTCGGGCTGTCATAGCCGTGGCTCAGCGCCACGTCCAGTACCGAACGCCCCGCGGCCAGCGCCGGCAGGCTGAGCAGCAGTCGGGCCTGACGGCACCAGGCTCCCATGTTCAAGCCGGTTTCCTTCAGAAACTGGCGGGCCAGGGTCTTCTCGGTCAGGTGGGCCTGCCGTGCCCAGTCTGCCAGGCTTGCGTCGGCGGCCGGATTATCCAGGAAGGCCCGACACAAGGACGCCAGACGGGGGGCCGTCGGCATCGGAAGATGCAGGCCCAGGGCAGGCGCCCTCTCGATCTCATCCGCAATGAGATTCATCAGCCTCTCCTCGCGCCCTCCTTCGGGGTAGTCCAGGGGCAGTTCATCCACCGCCGTGACGATGAGCTGGCGCAGCAGGGGCGTCACTCCGATCACGCGGCATGCAGCAAGCTCGGGCCCGCGCAGGAATCCCGGCTCGATGAAGACCGTGCGTGTCGCCACCGGTCCGGCAGTCGCTTCGATCTCGTGCTCCACGCCGGCGGGCACCCACACCGCACGCCCCTGCGGCACCACCCAGCTGCCGCCCGGTGCGCGCACGATCATCACGCCGTGGATGGCGTGCAGCAGCTGCCCGCGGCGGTGCACATGCGGTGCGATGCGAACGCCAGCGGCCAGGTCCGACGCAAGCACCGCCACAGGGCGCAGGGACGACTCGACTTTCAGCAGCGATTCCAGTTCCACATTGTCCATATCGCGACGACGACCGGTGTTTTCGGGGGAGAAGCCAGGAAGGGCGGGCGCCTAGCATAACGGCTCCCCAACCCGGAGAAACACCCATGAATCGAAAACGCCTCGGGCTGCTGACCGGAACCCATTCGGTCAATGATCTCTACCAGGGCCTGATACCCGCCCTGCTCCCTTTCATGGTGCTGGAACGCGGCTATAGCTATACCGCGGTGAGCGGCCTGATCCTGGCGGCCACCGGGCTGTCCAGCGTGGTTCAGCCGCTGTTTGGCCTTTACGCCGACAAGCACCCGCGCAATTGGCTGATCCCGGCCGGTTTCATGCTCGCCGCGCTGGGCGTCGCACTGGCCGGTGTGGCGGAGAGCTACCTCTGGACCTGGCTGGCCATTGCCATCAGCGGGCTGGGCATCGCGGCCTATCACCCCCCTGCGACAACCGCCGCCCGGCTGGCTGGCGGCGCCTCCCAGAAAGCCATGAGCCTGTTCTCGGTGGGTGGAATGCTGGGTGCGGCGGCCGCGCCGCTGGTAGCGACGGCGGTGATCGGCGGGTCATCCCTTTCGGCAACGCCATGGCTGGCGCTCCCCGCTGCGGTGATGGCCGTCGTCTGGTGGGGGGCCACCCGCCATGCCGACGCGGCGGAAGCCGCCCTCGCCCATGCCCGGCGCCGCGCCAGCTCCCTTGCCACGAACGACTGGCGAGCCTTCCTGCGCTTGAGCGCGGTCATTGTCGGCTGGTCCATCCCCTACGTGACGGTGCTCTCCATGGTCGCCCTGTATACCAGCCGCGATCTGCATGGCAGCAGCGCCCAGGGCGCTCTGGTCCTCACCTGCTTCACCGCCGCCAGTGCCATCGGGACTCTGGGCGGTGGCTTGCTGGCCGACCGGGTGGGGCGCATCGCCACGATCCGGCTTGGCTACACCCTGGCGCTGCCCGCTCTGGCAGGCCTGGTCCTCGCCAACGCCCCCCTCCCAGCCATGCTATGCGCCGCCCTGCTGGGTACTGCGATGTTCCTTCCTTTCGCCTCCCAGGTGACGCTGGCCCAGGACTACCTGCCGCGCAATCCGGCCACGGCGGCAGGCATCACCCTCGGGCTGGCCCTGTCCGTTGGCGGCATGCTCTCGCCCCTGCTCGGGATGCTGTCGGACAGCCATGGCCTCAGGACAACCCTGAGCCTCGTTCTTGGCGTCCTGACTCTTGCCACTGCCCTGGCCTTTCAGCTGGGCAACCGGCGTATCGAGGAAACGGCCCTGGCCTGATAAGACAATGCCCCCGATGATTGCAGTGCCCGCATCATGGCAGTGAGCGCAGGCACTGCAATCGCTCACGCCCCCCGACCATCGCCCCCATGTCATCATCCCAGGCGCCTAACCCTGAAACCCAACACGCCACCATGGACTTCCTGTTTGCGCCCTCCCCCGCCGTGGCCGGCTGCCTGCAGCACGGGATGGTCAAGGCCCTGCCGGGCGGTGGCTATGTGCTCCCCGCCGGCATGCATCCCCTCATTCTGGTCATTCCGCGCGGCGAAATCCGCGTCTGTCGCCCCGGGGGCACGCAGCCCATGGCCCGCATCAGCCTGTGTGGCGGGACGCACGAGAGCTTGCGGGCCTGGGCGGCGCCCGGCACCCGCATCCTGACCCTGGCGGTGAAGCCGGGGCAGTTGCGACGAATCATGGATTTTCCGGCGCTCACCATCATGGACAGCTTGGCCGACTTTGATGATTGTCTGACCGGCCAGGAACGGGGTGAGGCGGCCCGCTGCCAGGCGCGGCTGGCGGAGACCGACGATATCGCAGGCCAGGTGCAGGCCGTGATGGCGCTCCTGTCTGTACTCCACCAGGGCCGCGCCGGAGGTAAGGCAGACATCGTGCTGCCCCCCGACGGCTTCAGCCTGCCGCCCGAGGCGCTGGCGGCGCGCTTTGGCCTGAGCCTGCGCCAGTTTGAACGCCGCTTTCGGGCCAGCTATGGACAATCGCTGCGCAGCCTGCGCCAGCAGTTGCGCTGCAGCCAGCTGATGAGCTTTGTCGCCGGCCGGCCGCCAGGCACAGGCACCTGGGCCGACGTGGCCGCGCGCTTTGGATACTGCGATCAATCCCACCTCATCCATGATGTGCTGCGCTTTACCGGTTACACCCCGGGCCAGCTGGCCGCCGGGGTCGCCAGCGACGATCCGGCCTTCTGGCCCTACCGGGTTGCACCACACCACATGACGCGCCTGTTTGGCCCATCCGGATATTGAGCGCTGTCGTTTCACGACAATACGGGACACAACGCGCTCCCTAGACTGCCCGGGTGTTCATACCCGCGCATCATCATGACCAATCATCCCGCGCAGCCCTTTGCGGGCGGCGATACGCCGGCAGCACCCCGCCATAATGCAGCGCCAGACCTCGGGCAGCTCACCGCCACCCGGGCGGCCAGCGATCTGCGGCAGGGGCGCTATTCCGCCGAGGCGCTGGTGCTGGCGTGTCAGGCACGCATCGACCGCTTCAACCCCGAGCTCAACGCGCTGGTCACGCTGAACCGGGAGGGCGCCCTGCTTGCGACCAGGGAGGCGGACCGACGCCTTGCCCAGGGCAAGCCCTTGCCGCCACTGCTGGGGGTGCCGGTGTCGATCAAGGATGCCTTTGCCACCCGGGACATGCGAACCACCTCCAGCTTCCGGCCGCTGGCGGACTACCGGCCCGTGGCCGATGCCTCGGTGGTGGCCCGCTGGCGGCAGGCCGGCGCGATCCTGATGGGCAAGAGCAATCTGCCCGAACTGGCGGGCGCGCCCCATTGCTGGAGCCCGCTGTTCGGGCTCACGCGCAACCCATGGAATCCGGCCCTGACCCCGGGGGGCAGCTCGGGCGGCAGCGCCGTGGCCATCGCGGCCGGCTTCTCGCTGCTGGAGATCGGCAGCGACATTGGCGGCTCAATCCGCATCCCGGCGGCCTACTGCGGCGTTGCCGGGCTGAAGGCCACCGAAAACCGCATCCCCCGCACCGGGCACATTCCCCATCTGCCGCCAGAGTTCGGCGGAGCCGGGCGCACCGTCTGGCATATGCTGTCCTTCGGGGTTCTGGCCCGCTGCGTGGCCGATCTGGACCTGGGCTTTGGCCTCCTGGCCGGGCCGGACGGCGTGGACACGGCCGTCCCGCCCATCGCCCCCTCGGCCCACGCTGCAGCACCGGGCGAAACAGGCGCCCCCATGCGGATCGCCCTGTGGACGGATTTCGCCGGCACGCCGCTGTGCCCATGGACTCGCCGGGGCCTGGAACGGATGGCCGGCACGCTGGCCGCAGCCGGCCACACGGTCACCCGCTGCGCGCCGCCCGACTTCGATGTGCGGCTGGCCTGGGACGCCTTCGGGACGATAGGCGGGGCGGAAATCGGCCTTGGCATGCCGGGCTGGCAGCGCCGCATCCTCCAGGGCATACGCCCCTTCCTGCCCCGCGACCACACCCTCACCCGCGCCTTCGCCCGGGGCATGGACTTCAAGCTGCGGCGCTACAACGAAGCGCTCAACCAGCGCGAGGCGCTCATCCAATCCCTCGAGGCCTTCCTCGGCCACTGGGACGCCGTCCTCTGCCCCGTGGCCCCCACCGGCCCCTACCCGGGCGAGCCGATGCCCGCAAGCAGAAAGCCGCCCCGGCTGGCGGTGGGAGAAACCTCCCTGCCCTACCTGGAAGCCACCCTGGCCATGACCACCCCCTTCTCCCTGACCGGCAGCCCGGTGGTGGCCCTGCCTGCCGGGATCGAAGACGGCTTGCCCGTGGGAGTCCAGATCATTGGAAGGCGCTGGCAGGAGGATAGGCTGCTCAAGGTGGCGGGCCGTCTCGAGAAAGTTCTGGGCGGGTTCGCTCCGCCCCCGGCATTGTGCAGGCGTAACCTGTAGGAGCGGCTGGTAGGGGCGACTTGTAGGGGCGACTTCAGTCGCCCACCACGCGTCGATCACCGGCATGCCCTTGATCAAAGTCCGCGGGCGACTGAAGTCGCCCCTACAGGCCCTCCAGTTGCCTTCAGCGCCTCACATAAACCCCTTCAGCTTAAGCCATCGGGTGATGCGGCTAATTGCACCTGAACCCTCGTCAGCATTGGGTTTGCAGCCGTTTCAAAGAGAGCCATCGAGAAATCCAGGTTCATGCAGAACGCCACCCGCCCTCTCTCACCGGGAGAGCAGGTCCACATACCCCTGGTAGCTGTAGCGCCGGTTCTTCTTCTGGCCGGTCATCTCGATGACGATCCCGAGATCTTCCAGCACTTTCACCGCAGCCGTGGCGGTAGGGAAGCTGGTGTCCAGCTGCTGGCGGACGCGCTCGATGGTGAAGCGGGGCATCATCGGCAGCATTTCAAACAGGCGATAGCTCGCCGGGCCGGCCTTGGGGGATTGGAGCAGGTAGCGGCACGAATGCGGCGTTCCCCGGTCTTGTGCCGCCGATCCAGTTCTGCGAACGACGTAGCTCTCCCGGCTGTTTGCCCGCTCCCCGGGCCCCGTCAAGCAAGAGGCGATGGGCCTCGCACAGCAGCCGCACACTGATGGGCAAGCCTTTGGGGTCACGCAATTGCGCCTGAACCCAGCGGAAGGCGCGGAGGTAATTCGTCACCTCCTCCACATCGTCAGTGTTGCTGACCTTGAAACCCGCCTCTTCGTCGAACAGGTCGGTAAGCGTGGCCTGGGTGCCCTCGATCTGGGACGTGAGCAGGGCTTCCTTACGGATGGCGCTGTACAGCAGCCAGTCCACCGATGGCACCAGGCCGGAGACGCCCGACAGACGGGCCAGGGCGAGTTCTGCCTGACGGTTGAGATCGGCGAAAAGCGCGGGCTCCAGCGCGGAGCCCGCCGGAGGCAAGGGATGGGGCACAAAGGCCCGCACCGGCTCGCCCAGCGTCGTCGAGATCACATAGGTGCCAGAGCTATGGGTCATTTAAAGCGTGCTTTAATTTGATGTGCAGCACGTAAAGCAGGCTTTCATGTCGCAGCAGCGCTACAAAGCGGCCGTGTGCAGCCAGCCCGACCTCTCGGCAAGAGCACGCAGATGCACCTGACGATAAGATCAGCCGGTAACGACGGGGGAAAGGTGGTGGAGGGGGAAGGATTCGAACCTTCGAAGGCAGTGCCGTCAGATTTACAGTCTGATCCCTTTGACCGCTCGGGAACCCCTCCACGGGGTGCTGCAGGATTTGCAGATTGAAAAGGCCAGCAGGCAGCTGGCCCTGGGAAAACGGTGGTGGACCGAATGAGGATCGAACTCACGACCTCCGCATTGCGAACGCGGCGCTCTCCCAGCTGAGCTATCGGCCCACGTAAGGCGAGCATTATAGCCATGCTTGGCGGCCCTGCAAAGCCCGGATTGTGGCCATGACTCAAGGCCCGCCGCGGGATCAGGTTTCGTCGTCTTCGCCGGAGCCGACGGCGGCGCGGCCGAGGCGGTCGGCGACGGCGGACCACTCGGGGGTGGCGGGCGGGGCTTCGACCAGGATGCGGGTGCATGCCGACTCATCGAGGGCGCGCAGGCTGGCGTAGAGGTCGTGGCCGTAGGCGGCCGGGTCGGTGGGGGCGACGATCCAGTTCACGCCGTCGGGCAGGCCGGCGGGCGCGGGCTGACGGGCCAGAATGGCATCGCCGCTGCGGGCACGGGTGGGCAGCTCGGCGCTGGCTATCAGTTCGAGCGGGGTGCGCGGGGCGTAGTGGGCGGCCAGGGCACCGGAGACGCGGGGGGCGGCATCGGGCTGCTGTTCTTCACCGCGCAGGCGCGGGCGGCGGCCGATGACCCGGGCGATGTCATCCACGCCGATGGCGCCGGGGCGCAGGATCACCGGCACATCGCGGGACAGGTCGAGGATGGTGGATTCCAGGCCCACCTGGCAGGCACCGCCTTCGAGGATCAGGGGAACGCGCTCACCCAGCTCCTGCCGGACGTGCTCGGCGGTGGTGGGGCTGATGCGCCCGAAGCGGTTGGCCGAGGGTGCCGCCACGCCGCCACCGAAGGCGCGCAGCAGTTCCAGCGCCACGGGGTGATTGGGCACCCGCAGGCCTACGGTGTCCTGCCCGCCGGTGACGATGTCGGGCACGCCCTCCTCCTTCTTGAGGATGAGGGTGAGCGGGCCGGGCCAGAAGGCGCGGGCCAGGGCGATGGCTTCGCGGGGGATGTCGCGGGCCCAGTCGACGATCTGCTCGGCGTCGGCCAGATGGACGATGAGGGGGTGGTCCGACGGGCGCCCCTTGGCGGCAAAGATCTTGGCCACGGCGGCGGGATTGAGGGCATCGGCGCCGAGGCCATAGACGGTCTCGGTGGGCAGGGCGACCAGCTCGCCCTGGCGCAGGAGCGCAACCGCGCGCGGGATGTCGTTCATCCGCTCAGGCTTTATTCGTCACGGATGCCGATGGCGGCGCGGGCGGCCAGGGCCTTGGCGAGCACGTCGGCGGCGTCGCTTCCCACCACCGTAAAGTGGCCCATCTTGCGACCATGGCGGGCGTGGTGCTTGGCATACAGATGCAGGCGCAGGCCGGGCACGGCGTGCAGCACCGACCAGTCGGGCTCGCGGTAACGGCCGTGGGGGTCGCCGCCTTCAAACCACAGCTCGCCCAGCAGATTGACCATCACCGAGGCGCTATGCTGGCGCGGCTCGCCCAGGGGCAGGCCACACAGGGCGCGCACCTGCTGGTCGTACTGGCTGACGGCGCAGGCGTCGATGGTGTGGTGGCCGCTGTTGTGGGGGCGCGGCGCCATTTCGTTCACCACCAGCTGACCGCGGCTGGCGAAGAACTCGACGGCCAGGGTGCCGATGAAACCCAGGCGCTCGGCGATGCGTTCGGCGTATTCCTGGGCCGAATCCTGCTGGCAGGCGGAGGCCCGCGCCGGGGCGATGGAGACGTCGAGGATGCCGTGGGTGTGCTGGTTTTCCACGGTGGGGAAGCAGCGGGTATTGCCGTTCTCGTCGCGGGCCAGCACCACCGAGACTTCGTAGTCGAGGCTCAGCATCTGCTCCAGCACGCAGGGCTCGCCCTTGAACTGGTGGAAGGCGTGCAGGGCTTCGGCGGCGTTGGCGACGCGGGCCTGGCCCTTGCCGTCGTAGCCGAAGCGGGCCACCTTGAGGATGGCGGGGTAAAGGCTGGCGTCGGCGGCGGCGATGTCGGCATCCGAGTGGATGACGGCGAAGGGGCCGTGGGGAATGCCGTTGTCGCGCAGGAAGGACTTTTCGGCGATGCGGTTCTGGCACACCGCCACCGCCGAGGCGCCGGGGCGCACGGGGATGAACTTGGCCAGGTAGTCCAGCGTGGTGGCCGGCACGTTCTCGAACTCGGTGCTCACCGCGGCACAACCATCGGCCAGCGCATCGAGGGCTTCGAAGTCGTCGTAGCCGGCCTGCAGGTGGCGGTCGGCGATGAGGCCGGCCGGGCTGTGGGGGTCCGGATCAAGGACCCACACCTTGTAGCCCATCTCGTGGGCTGCGGCGACGAAGAAGCGGCCGAGCTGGCCGCCGCCAAGCATGCCAAGGGTGGCGGGCGGGAGAATCATCGCGTCAGTCCTGCAAAATCAGATCGGAATCAGACCGGGTCGAGGGTCATCGCCAGCACGCTGGCGGTCTGGTCGGCACGGAAGGCGTCGAGCTTTTGAGCCAGGGCGGCATCGGTGGAGGCCAGCAGGGCCACGGCAAACAGGCCCGCATTGGCGGCGCCGGCCTCGCCGATGGCGAAGGTGCCAACCGGGATGCCCTTGGGCATCTGAACGATGGAGAGCAGGGAATCCTTGCCCGACAGGGCCTTGGACTGCACCGGCACGCCCAGCACCGGCACGGTGGTCTTGGCGGCGATCATGCCCGGCAGGTGGGCGGCGCCGCCGGCCCCCGCGATGATGGCGCGCAGGCCGCGCTCGCGGGCCTGTTCGGCGTACTCGAACATCAGGTCGGGGGTGCGGTGGGCGGACACGACGCGGGCCTCGAAGGGCACGCCGAAGTCCTTCAGCACCTTGGCCGCGGCCTGCATGGTGGGCCAGTCGGAGTTGGACCCCATGACGATGCCGATGACGGGTTGTTGGTCGCTCATGGTTCAGGCCTTCCGGGCTGCGCGGCTTGCCGACTCGACGGTGTTGGCGAGCAGCATGGTGATGGTCATGGGGCCGACGCCGCCAGGCACCGGGGTGATGGCGCCGGCGACGTCCTTGGCGGAGTCGAAATCCACGTCGCCGCAGAGCTTGCCCGCATCGGGCCCGTCCTGGAGACGGTTGATGCCCACGTCGATGACGACGGCGCCGGGGCGCACCATGTCGCCGGTGACGAACTTGGGCTTGCCGATGGCGGCCACCAGGATGTCGGCACGGCGGGTGTGGAAGTTCAGGTCGCGGGTGCCCGAGTGGCACACGGTGACGGTGGCGCCGGCGGCGGTGAGGAGCATGGCCATCGGCTTGCCAACGATGTTGGAGCGCCCGATGACCACGGCTTCGGCGCCGCGCAGGGGCGTTTCGATGCTCTTGAGCATTTCCATCACGCCGTTGGGCGTGCACGGAATGAAGGCTTCCTGGCCCTGGGACAGGCGGCCGACGTTCTCGGCGTGGAAACCGTCCACGTCCTTCTCGACGGAAATGGCTTCGAGCACGGCCTTCTCGTCGAAGTGCTTCGGCAGGGGCAGTTGCACCAGGATGCCGTGCACCGACGGATCGGCGTTGAGTTCGGCGATCTTGCCGAGCACATCGGCCGGGGCCGTGTCCTGGGCGTATTCGAACTTGAGGGACTTGATGCCGGCCTTCTCGCAGCCCGCCACCTTGTTGCGCACGTAAACGGCAGAGGCCGGATCGCCCCCCACCAGGATCACGGCCAGACAGGGCTGGGTGCCCTTGGCGGTCAGTTCAGCCGCCTTCGCGGCGAGTTCCCCGCGCAGTTTCGCGGAAAGCGCGTTGCCATCGATGATGCGAGCCGTCATGTTGCCGTCCCTCGGGAAAAACCCGTGAGTATACCATCACCTACATCCACCGCTGATGGTCGGGGGGCCCGGGCGGGCGGCAAACTTGCAAGCCGGATCGGTGGCATGCGATTCTGAAACCGACATGAACAAGGGAAACGAAATGCCCGGTCCTGAAAAAGAGATTCTTGATGGCATTGCCACGCGCTCGGTTTACGCCCAGGGCGCCAATGCGGCAAGCACCCGCTACTGCTTTCGGGTTCTGCGGAGATTCCTGGCCGAGGGCGACGTGCTCGAACTGGGGCCGGCCGAAGGGCTGATGACCGAACTGCTCCAGTCCACCGGCAGGCGGATCACCTGCGTTGAAGGGGCGGAGGCTTTCTGCCAGTCACTGTCGGCCCGGTTTCCGGAGGTCGAGGTAGTCCAGGCCCTGTTCGAGGAATACCGGCCCGACAGGCAGTTCGGCACCATCGTGATGGGCCATGTACTCGAACACGTGGAAGATCCGGTCGCCATCCTGAAGCTGGCCAAGGGCTGGCTGGCACCCGGCGGCAAGCTCTTTGCGGCGGTGCCCAACGCCCGCTCCCTGCACCGTCAGGCCGGCGTGATCATGGGCGTGCTTGAGGCCGAGAACGCCCTCAACGACATGGACCGGCGTCACGGACATCGCCGGGTGTTCGACCCGGAGAGCTTCAGGCAGGCCTTTCTTGGCGCAGGCCTGAGCATAGACTTTTTTGGTGGCTACTTTCTCAAGCCGGTCTCGTCGGGGCAGATTGAGGCGAGCTGGAGCGAGGCCATGCTGGATGCCTTCATGGTCCTCGGCGAGCGCTACCCCGACATCGCCGGGGAGATCTACGTGCTCGCCTCCCGGCCGGCAAGCTAGGCCCGGCAGGCTCAGCCGAAGGCCAGCAGATCCCGCTCGAAGTTGGCCCTCGCCTCGGCCGTGGCCTGGAGGATGGACATCATCACTGAGGTCCGGGCGATGCTCTGCAGCTTGCCCGCATCCAGGCGCCCTTCCCTGAAATGGATGCCGATATTGTTGGCATAGGGGACGAAGAAGAAGATGAAGAAGCGGTGGGCACTGGGGTAGTTGAACTGGATCCGGCCGTTGATGGTGAGGGTGCCCCGGCCGAAATTGTTCTTCAGCAGGAAACACAGGGTCTCCGCCGTCACCGTGAAGTCGGCAGGTGTCTTGTCGTCGTCGGGCAGCAGATCGAGGCGGTCCTGAAACAAGTGGAGCCGGACGCTGCGGCCCAGGTCCGGCAGATGCGCGACGATGGCGAAATCCCGGTTGCGGTCGGTGATGACGGCGTCGATGGCGTTGTCGGACCAGATCCGGGCAAAGAAGTCATGGTAAGCGCGGCCAATGTCGTCCAGGCCGACCTCACGGTTGGTGTAGTCCCTGACCCGGATGTCTGCGGCCGCTGACTCCCAGAAAGCGATGGATTCGCGGTTCTCGGCAGTGAAATCGTGGTTCAGCATGTCCTGCATCCCGAAGACCTGATCGGGGCGGGGAATGACGATCAGGCCCGCGTAGTCCCGCAACGCGTTCATCACGTACGGAAGCCAGCTCCGGTTCCAGTAGAAGTTCTCTTCGTGGGCGTAATGGACGAAGGACGCGAAGAGGATGAGCTTCTTTGGCTGAAATGCCTCGATATAGGTCTTGAGGCGGGCGATGACCAGATCCTGCTGATGGACGGGCGTGGCCTCGTCACCGATGTTGCCGGCCCAGTTGGCGTAGGAGAACTGGGCCGCCAGCACATCGATCCTGGGATGGTGCTTGAGAATCCGCTCGATGTTGCCGCCCATCTCCAGCCGCGCGTCGTTGGCATTGAGGAAGACGCTGCCGTCCGGAAATTCGACCACCGCCGCCGAATCGTAGCCGTCGCTGATGTAGATCGTCTTGCGGATGTCGCCGACCTCACAGGGCACGCCGTCTTCCATCTCGGCGCAGGTGTGCCCTCTGGCGGTCAGGAAGGCCCGGACCTTGCCGTCGCTGGTCTTCTGGTACAGAAAGCGCCTGGGCTCGCCAAGCCGGCGCAGGGTCGGGATGGAAAAATGGTCGGGGTGTTCGTGGGAGAGCCAGATGTAGTCACAGGGGATCTCGTCGATCCGGTGTGAATGCTCGACCAGCAGACGCCAGCCGTCATTGAAGGCCGTCCCTTCGAACCAGGGGTCACACAGGACCCGCGTGCCGGGGCTTTCAAGAACAATGCAGCTGTGGTTCAAGAACCTGATCCGGCATGCATCCGCTGCCGGCTGTCCTGCTTCCTGGGTCATGTTTCCCTGCTCGTGCGTGCGCACCCTGATCAAAACCGGATTTTAATCCAGCCCGGCGCCAAGACCTCAGGTGCGCTGCACGCCCTCGATGGCCATCACGGTCTGGACGAGCTCGGCCAGGGACTGGGCGGCCATCTTTTCCATCACCCGGGCCCGGTGCACTTCAACAGTCTTGATGCTGATGCCCAGCACATCGGCGATCTGCTTGTTGAGCTTGCCGGCGATGATCAGGTCGAGCACCTCGCGTTCGCGCTGGGTGAGCTGATCGAGGCGCCGGGAGACTTCAGCGTCCTGACGGCGGCGGGCACGGTGCTCCTGCTCGGTGACCAGGCACTGGCTGACCAGACGCAGCAGTTCGGTGTCGTTGAAGGGCTTCTCGATGAAGTCCACCGCCCCCTTCTTGAGCGCCGCCACCGCCATGGGCACGTCACCGTGGCCGGTGATGAAGATGATGGGCAGGGTCGAGTACTGGGCGCGCAGGCGCTCGTGCAATTCCAGGCCGCTCATGCCGGGCATGCGCACATCGAGCAGCAGGCAGCCGTTGAATTCGGGCCGCCAGGCCTTGAGGAAGTCTTCGGCCGACGCAAAGGCGGCCACCTTGAAGCCCTGGGATTCGAGCAGCCAGGCGAGGGAATCGCGCAGGGCTTCATCGTCATCCACCAGGTAAATGATCTGTTCAGGCGTCGACACTTGCGGTTTCAAGGGCACTCTCCAGGGGCAGGGTGAAACGGAAGATACATCCTCCCGAAGGGTTGGCGTCCACCCACAGGCGCCCTTCGTGGAATTCGATGATGGAACGGCAAATGTTGAGGCCCATGCCCATGCCCTCGCTCTTGGTGGTGTAGAAGGGCGAGAAGAGCTTCTCGCGGGCTTCGCTGGACAGGCCCTGGCCCCGGTCGGCAATCGACACCTCCACCTGACGGGGCTCGACGCGGCGGGCGGAGACGATGACGACGCGTTCCTCGGCGGGCGTTTCGGCCATGGCCTCGATACCGTTCTTGACCAGGTTGAGGAGCACCTGCTCCACCATCACCGTGTCGGCAAACACCGGCGGCAGATCGGGCGGAAGCTGGCTGAGCACCTGGGCCCCGTGCCGGCGGGCATCAATCTCGACGAAGCCGATGGCGTCATCCACGATGGTTGCCAGGGGCACCGCGTGGCGGCGCGGCTCGCTCTTCTTCACAAACTCGCGCACCCGCCGGATGATCTTGCCGGCCCGCTCGGCCTGGGCGCTAGCCTTCTGCATGGCGGTGAGGATGTCTTCCTGGCGATAGTCGCCGGACTGCAGGCGATTGACGCAGCCCATGGAGTAGTTGGCAATGGCCGCCAGGGGCTGATTGAGCTCATGGGCCAGGGTGGAGGCCATCTCGCCCATGGTGATCAGGCGCGAGGTGCGCTGCAGGCGCTCCTGCTGGGCCCGGTTCTCCTCATCCACGCGCTTGCGGTCGGTGATGTCGGTGGCGATGGCCATGCGCACCACGCGCCCGTCCACCCAGCGGGTGGCGCGCTCGCGGATGTGATACCAGCGGCCGGACAGGGCGTTCTGCAGCTCACCGTCGTAGAGCTCGCGAGGCACCTGCTCGGGCGCCAGGCGGCGCGGATCCACGTCGTACCACAGGGTGTCGGGGGGCGTGGGCAAGCCGTAGATGCCCACCCGCTGCCCGACGGCGTCGTAGCCGTAGATGCTCTTGAAGGCCCGGTTGGCAAACAGGATCTCGTCACTGGCCGCATCGGCCACGTACACCGCGGCGTCCAGCCCGTCCAGCACGGCCACGAAACGCTCGTGGGCCTCCTCGAGCTCGGCGCGCACGCGCTTGGGCTCGGTGATGTCGGTGATCGAGGCCATCCAGCCGGTTTGCCGCCCTTCCCCGTCAATCAGCGGCGACAGGTAGAAACGGGCGTCCAGACGCTCGCCGCTCTTGCGCTGGATGCGCATCTCGAAGCCGGTGGCCGGCGCGTCCCCCTCCAGGGTGATCTCCAGGTTGCGCTGCAGGGCCGCATAATTGTCCCGCGGCCAGTACGGGAAAGGCGCCCGCGCGCCCACCAGCTCCTCCGGCGACCAGCCGGTCATGCGGCAGAAGGCCGGGTTCACATAGATGATCTTGCCGCTCAGGTCGATGGCGCGCAGGCCGGTGATGAGGGACTCCTCCATCGCCTTGCGGAAGGCGTACTCACCGCGCAGGGCCTCCTCGGCGGCCTTGCGCCCGGTGATGTCATGGGCCACCGCGTACATCAGGCGCTCGTCGGGCACCGAGTTCACGCTCCAGGCCAGCCACTTGTAGCTGCCGTCCAGGCAACGGCAACGGTTCTCGAAGGACCCCGGCGTGCCCGAGGCCAGGCTGCGCAGATGCTCGATGGTGTCGACCACGTCCTCAGCGTGGATGAAGTCGATCATCGGGCGCCCGGGCAGCTCGTCCGGGGGGTAGCCGAGAATGCGCTCGAAGGCCGGGTTGCAGCGCCGGAACACCCCGTCGAGGCTGAGGATGGCCAGCATGTCCAGGGACAGGTTGAAGAGCCGGTCGCGCTCCTTTTCCACCTTCACCCGCCGCTGCATGTGGGCACGCAGCAGCCACAGGCTCCACAGCACGAAGAAGCTCAGGCCAACGATGACCGCCATCGGGAAGGCCCGGGGCAGGTCGCTGTCGATGTGGTAAGCGGTAGCCTGCAGGGTCAGACCATTGCCCGGCGGCTCAAGGGGCACCGAGAAGGCCAGGCTCTCGTCCAGGGGGCGCATTGCCGAATTGGCCGCCAGCACCTCCCCCCGCCCGTCGGTAAAGGCCAGCCGATACTTCTCGCCAAACCAGCTGGGCACCAGGTAGGACACCATGCGCTCGATGGAGTACACCGCCACGATGGCACCCAGGGGGCTGCGCCCCTGCTGCACCGGCACATACACTTCCAGCACGGCCATGTTGCGGGCGTTCACATAGGGGTCGCCATACACCGGCCGCCCCAGCTCCCGCGCCTTCCCCAGCACCACAGCCTGGATGCCCGACAGGGCGTCGCCCACCAGCCAGTCGGTGGTATCGAAGGGGGCCGTCCACTTGACCCGCTGCTCGGCGGAGATCCACACCACGTTGACCAGCTCGGCGTTGTTGGCGATGTGCTGGTTGGCCCGCACCTGGAAGCCGTCTGCATCCAGCGTGTCGGCGGCCAGCTCCCGGGCCAGCTGGCTCAGAAACTCCTCGGTGCCCTGCATGTGCAGGCGCATGGTCTGTTCGGCCCACTGCACGTCACGGGCCAGGGCATT
>NZ_JBIJDC010000099.1:0-17760 GCF_044344315.1 Zoogloea sp.
GTAGCCGGTTGCCGCGGTCACGATACCGGACCAGCGCTCATGACCACCGTTGGACGTGATCAATTGCGGTTTAAGCTACTGATCACGTCCAACTGAACGGTGTGAGCACGAACGTCCGAAATCTGCAGTTGTCAGTGGAGACCGTCATCAGCGCGTTCTTGCAAACCGGGACGCGGATATTCTGAGCCTGTGAAGCCAGCAGCGCCCCCATCCGCGAGTTGGCAAATGGATCCTGAAGCTCAAAACGCCCTGGCGTGGTCGGCAACTCCGCCGGGGGTATCTCCCGATTCACTCGCAGTTTGCTGGCACTCGTCTGCACAGCGTCAAGCACAGCCTTGAGGAGCTGATTCCGATCAAGCGCAGCGGGTTTGACGTCATAGATCACAAAGGTCGATTCAGCGTGATACGTGGGCTTCATTGAGGCACAGCCGGTCAGCACAAGGCCGAGCGCCAGTGCAGGAGTCATTCTGTACATAGCTTTGTCCATATTGATGTTGAATTTTTCTAACCTCGTCACTGCGGCTGAAAAACTGCAGTGGCTTGGATGGCGCTAAATTAGAGGCCAACCACTAAGGATTCCTTAGTATGCCATAGGTGTTGTTCCTAAGAATCTCTTAGTCCTCATGCATGGAGGACTGGGATGGAAGAAAGGTCGGTGTTTGCCAGACGGCTACAGGTGGCCCGGGAGGCGAGAGGCGTATCGCAAAAGCAGCTCGGAATCCTTGCCGGCATCGACCAGTTCGTTGCCAGTGCTCGTATCAACCAGTACGAACGGGGTAAGCACGTACCGGATTTGCAGACGGCACAGCGCCTTGCCGCGGAACTGAACGTTCCAGTCTCCTACCTGTATGAGCCCGATGACGACCTGGCGGAGCTGATCCGACTCCTGGGAGGATGTTCCCGGGACCAGCTCCATCAGTTAATCATCCAACTCGAGACCGCCTGAGCCTGACTACACCCCACCTATTGCGGCCCAGCATCACGTTTTCGATACAGCACCTCGATGCGCCGCCGGAAACGCGCATGCGCCCGCTGGATCTCACCCAGGACACTGAGCGGCGCGCGGCGCATCGCCCTTGTCCGCTCCGCGTGACCGGCGTCGGTCAGCGCCCCCTGCAACCACAGGGCGTCCAGCAACTGGATGGCGAGATCGGCGCGGAGGAAGAGGACCACGTACGCGCTCGTCAGCGGCTTGCGGATGTCCGCACTCAAGGGCTCGACCCGGCCCTGTTCGCCGGCCTGCAGGCCTGCGGCGTCGAGCTGACCCCGCGTCCAGTCGATCATCCTCTCGACCTTGTGCACCTGCTGCGCGACGGAGTCTTTCAAGCACCGCAGTTCCTCCAGAGGGTAGGTATCCCGCAGGACGTTCGGCGCAAAGACGCACACGGCGTAGAGGCGGCAACTGGCCTCTTCAAAATTCCACTTCCAGACGCCGATCAAGCGCGGATTGGCCGAATCGACGGTTCGGGTGATGCAGGTGCCACGCAAATCCGAGTTTGCGGACGAGCGAAGCCATCATGTTGATTCATGAGAATCTCCAAGCATTTTTGGGGATGGGAATGACAGGACGTCCGCTGCCAGGAACAGCATACCGAAACGTCTCGACTTTCAAAGCGAGCGACCGGCGCCGCCGTGAGGGATCGCGGCGGCCCTGCCGACCTCACTCCCGCACGACGTAAGGCCGTCCGCCCAGGTGCCGGTGATAGACACCAAAGCCCCCGTCCCTCGCCGCATGGCGGCTGACGAGATCGGCTTGACCCGAAAGTCGGTCCACCGTCGAGAGGATGTGGGCATCCAGACTCAGGGGCTCCCGCAGCCCCAACCAGTCGGGCGCCCCCTTCGCGGCAGTAATGGCGTGAAGTAGCGCCAGGTAATGGGCCTCGGGCATGATCACCCGGTGCTGGGCCCGGGCCGCGGCGATCCACTCGAGAACCGTATGCTTGTGGCCCAGAAGTGCCCCACGCTCCGTCATTTCGTAGCGGCCCCGCACTGGATTGAACTTGTACTCCTCGGCCTTACCCGCATCGTGGAGCAGGCTCCCGGCGATCAACACCGGCAGATGCACCTCCGCGTGATGGCGTCCGAGGGTCTGGGCCCGCTCGGCGACTTCCAGCGCATGACGAAAGTTGCCGTTGCGGCCGTTGTGATGCCCCTGGAGCGAACTCGGCCCCTCGAGATAGCGCTGGAAACGGCGGGGGTCCCAGAACACCGCGTTGAAGAGGTGCTGCAGGGGTCGCCCCAAGCACTCCCAGAAACGCCCTGCCCTCGCTACGAGATCCCGCTCCCGGACCCAGGCGTGGGGCACCGTGTCAAAGGGATTTAGGCTCGCCTCAGGCCGTTCGAGTTTCACCAGCCGAGCGATCCGGATCGCCCCCAGAGTACTGGTCGGCCGGCCGAGCCAACGGATCGACACGAGGCTGCCAGCCGTCAGCCTGCTATCCGGATGGCGGCACAGCCACTCCACGCGCAGCACGGCCCTCTCATGGAAGACGACCGCCACGTTGAGCAGGTTGCGCTCATTGAAGGGCAGGCGCTCAATCGACTGGACCCGGAAGACCAACGGGAGGTGGTCGATGACATGATCCGGCTGGGGCAGCTGGCCCACCGAAAACACAGTTTTGCGGGCATCAGACATGGTGATGAGCTCCTTCAACGACAACGTTTTGTGCGGAGGACGCAAAGCGCTCACTCAGCAAGCGCTCGAAAGCGGATCCATCTTTGCGGGTCAGGTTAGGCACGTAACGGGAATACACCTTGAACAGCATCTCGGTGCTCGTGTGCCCCATCTGTCGGGCGATCCACTCGGGGTTTTCCCCGGCGGCGAGCCACAAAGTCGCGGCGGTATGGCGGGTCTGATATGGCCGTCGCTTCTTGAGCCCGAGGTGCCGCAGCAAGGGGTACCAGATGCGCTTGGTGATGTTGTTGTGGTCCAAGGCGTGCCCCGTGCTGCTGCAGAAGACGAAGCCCTTCAAGCGCCCGGAGCGAGCCAGCTGGCGCTTGAGCGCGTCGTACACCACTTGGGACATATGGATGTCGCGCACGGACTCGATGGTCTTGGCGTCTTCCTCCACCACGCCGAGGACAATTGTCTCCCGCACCAGGATCAGCTGGCGCTCGAAATCCACGTACTTCCACTTGAGCCCATCCACCTCGCCGGTTCGCATCCCGGTGAAGAAGCGCACCGTGTAGTAATCGCGGAAGTCCTCCCTTACGGTGTCGAGAATGCGTTGCACCTCAGCGAGCGTGAAGGGTTCGACATCGCTCTTGGGGATACGCAGCGGTTTGATGTTGTAGTAAGGACTGGTAAATTTGTACCGGTCGGAGGCTTCTGCAAGGATCAGGCTCATCACATTCATGATGGCGTTGATCCGGCGGGGCGACAGCGTTTCCTTCTTCCGGCCTTTGACTTTGGCGAGTTCGGACCGGAGTTGAAGGAGTTCTTCCCGCAGGAGGCTTCCGACATCCCGCGCCCCAAAACGGGGCAGCAGATGCTTGGTGACGATGTCGCTGACGGTACGCTGGTACGAGCGGCGCCAAGTCACTTGGTTTTCCAGTTGCCAGGTTTCAGCGAAAGCGCCGATCTTCGGACGAGCGTCGGAGGCCGCAAGAGGAGGCTGTGGAGGAGCAGAGATCACCGCAGGGCCGTTTACCTGAGGCGTAGGCTGACCAAGGCCTGTCTCCCGCGGTGCCTCGCTTACCGCTACCGCGAATGTTGCGGCGAGCTTGCTGCCGGGGAAGAAAGCCGAGTAGTCAAAAACCCCTTGGTGAATCTCCAGCTCGATACGCTGCAACACCTTTTCCAGCCGGCGCCGGTTCGCGGGCGTGTCATCCAACAAAGTTTGTTCTCTGCAACGCACGCTTTGAAAGCGGAAGTCGAAGAACAGTTTCCCGGAGTCGGCCCGGGCTCTGATGCTAGCCATGGCGAGCCTCCTTCTGTGCCGTCTGGGCCCGAAGGTGTTGTCCAGACTTCCGAGGCGCCCCGGGAATCGCAGCAACCCGGCACGCCACCCCGCTGGCCATGGGAATCGTGACTGAACGGGCGTGCTCGGACTGACCACGAGTCGGCGTTGCGGCCTGGACAAGCCCCGCATCCAGGGACTCGAGAGCCATGTCTTTCTCGATCTGCTCCCATACGTAGAGGATCTTTCGACCCCCGAATGGACGGATGTAATGCACACCCTCGAGCAAAACCGAGTCCTTCAGACGTTCGCGGATGGTTCGAACGTCGTACTTGATCCGAGCGGCAAGCTCGTCTGTAGTTAGGTAGGTGTTAGCGGACATGAGGACTTCTCCGTAGAATTGATCTTTCAGCAGGGCGTTTTGTTGCTCGATAGCTTCAAAACGATCTACTAGAGACCATTCTACACAAAAAGAAGACCTGTCAAAGACCTTTTTGACCTTCTAAAGATCATTTTTTGTATTTGGAGCGCAACGTGATCAAGTGCCACCTATCCCGCCTCCTTGGCGAGCGGAAGCTGAAGATCAGCGACGTCACACGGGACACGGGCATCAACCGGGGAACGCTGACCCGCCTGTATCACGAGACCGCCGAGCGCGTAGAGCTCGATGTCCTGGACGCTCTATGCGTCTACCTGAACTGTGGGCTGCCTGACTTGCTGGAGTACCAAAAGAGTGAGCAGGCCTCTCCTCCCCAACTCCCTGACCGCAACGGATAGGCTGAACTAGCGAATCACGCATGTATCGGGGCTGTGCCCGGCGGGCACGGTGCCTGAAGGTCAAACCCTCCACGGTTCGCAAAAAGCGGAGTTTTGTCCGGGCACAGGATGGGCACGGTTTGGGCACCGAGTGGGCACAAGCTTCAATCCGAGCCCAAAAAGCAAAAAGGCTCAAGCACCTAAATGCTTGAGCCTTAACGCTTTTGTTTGGTTGCGGGGGCAGGATTTGAACCTGCGACCTTCGGGTTATGAGCCCGACGAGCTGCCAGACTGCTCCACCCCGCGTCAGAGAAACGAGATATTAGACTACCCCGCAGCCTGCGTCAAATTTATTTTGCAGCGCATCATGAGAGCCGCGCGACCGCGGCACCTCTCAAGTGGCGGAGAGGGCCGTCCCTGCGTGTTCTCAAGCCATCGTGCCGGCCAGTCGGGTATCCTCGCGCAGCGCGGGATGGGCAAGGGAGCGGTATGCCCCCGGCACGCTCCGCGCGACAAAACAGCATGTCAAAAAATCAACGCAACAAGGAGCTACAGCATGGCAATTCAGAACATCGGCGTGATCGGCGCCGGCACCATGGGTAACGGCATCGCCCAGGTCTGCACCCTGGCGGGTGTGGGCGTGGTGATGGTGGACATCTCCACCGAAGCCGTCGAGCGCGGGCTCAAGACGGTGGCCGGCAGCCTTGACCGGATGGTCAAGAAGGAAAAGATCAGCGTTGCCGACAAGGACGCCGCCCTGGCGCTGATCCGCGGCACCACCACCTATGCCGACCTGGCCGGCACCGACCTGGTGATCGAGGCCGCCACCGAAAACGAAGGCCTCAAGCTGCGCATCCTCAAGGAGATCGACGGCATCGTCCCGGCCAGCACCGTGATCGCCACCAACACTTCGTCGATCTCCATCACCAAGCTGGCCGCTTCGGTGAGCAGCCCGTCGCGCTTCATCGGCATGCACTTCTTCAACCCGGTGCCGCTGATGGCCCTGGTGGAGCTGATCCGCGGCCTGCAGACCTCCGACGAGACTGTCGCGGCGGTCCAGGCCTTCGCCACCGCCATCGGCAAGACCCCCATCGCCGTCAAGAACAGCCCGGGCTTTGTGGTTAACCGCCTGCTCTGCCCGATGATCAACGAAGCCATCTTCGCCCTGCAGGAGGGCCTGGCCTCGGCGGCGGACATCGACGAAGGCATGAAGCTGGGTTGCAACCACCCCATCGGCCCCCTGGCCCTGGCGGACCTGATCGGCCTGGACACCATGCTGGCGGTGATGGAGGTGTTCTACGACGGTTTCAATGATCCCAAGTACCGCCCCGCCCCCCTGCTCAAGGAAATGGTGGATGCCGGCTACCTGGGCCGCAAGACCGGTCAGGGCTTCTACACCTACTGATAGTGCTGAAACCCGCCCTGCCAACCGGCCGGGCGGGCCGGGCGGGCCGGGCACCTGCCGCGACCGCCCCTTACATTATCTTTGCATATCGGATATTTTGATCGGCAAACCGGATTTCCTTCAGGTTTGCATGCTCCATTGACGATAAGCAGGGATGAAGGCCGTATTTCTGCCCCTTTTCGCTGTACTCCTTCTCGCCCTGCCAGCCCGGGCCGAGATCGTGCTGACCCTGGGTCATGCGGTCAGCGCCGATCACCCGCGGGCGCAGGCATCACAGCATTTTGCCGATACGCTCAAGCGCCGCAGCGGCGGACGCATCACTGTCGATGTGCTGGGCGGGGCCAGCTTCGGCGACGACGTGGCCATGCTCAAGGCGTTGCAGGACGGCAGCCTGGACATTTCCGCCAATAGCCAGGGCCCCCTCTCGGCCTTTGTACCCGAGATCAATGCCTTCGGCCTGCCCTTCCTTTTTGATCGGCCCGAGCAGGCCCAGCGGCTGCTGGACGGCCCCCTCGGCGAACACCTATCCCGCCGCATGGCACAGGCCGGCTTCGTTGCCCTGGGGTTCTGGGACAACGGCATCCGCCATTTCTCCAATTCCGTCCGCCCCCTGCTCAAGCCTGCCGACTTTGCCGGCCTGAGGTTCCGCACCCCCGCCGACCCGGTCGCCGTCGACATCGTCCGCGCCCTTGGTGCCCAGGCGGTCGAGATTCGCTTTTCGGCCTTGTACCAGGCCCTGCAACGGCGCACCGTCGATGGTCAGGAGAACCCCCTGATCAACTTCCACGCGGCGCACCTGCATGAAGTCCAGACTCACCTTTCCCTCACCGCGCACAAATACGAGATCACCCCCTTCGTGATGAGCCGCCGGGCCTGGAACGCGCTCTCCACCGCGGATCGGGACATGCTGCGCGCTGTCGCCGACGACTCCACCCGCCACCAGCGAGCGCTCACCCGCAAGGCCGAGGAGGACGCCTACCGGGCCCTGCTCGCCTCGGGCATCCAGATCAGCCGGATCAGCCGCCCGGCCTTCGTCGAGGCCACCCGGCCGGTCTATAAGAAATGGCTTTCCGGCCCCGCCGGCGCCTATATCCGGCAAGTGGTCGAGGCTGCCGGCGAATGAAAATCCGGCACGCCCTGATCGGCGGTTTCGGGGGCACGCTGGTGGCGGTGCTGGGGGTCGTGCTGATGGCCTTTCTGATGCTCTCCCAGTTCGCCGCCAGCTGGACGGAGATGTCCACCGTGATTGCCAGCCGGCACCAGGTGATGCTGAGCGGCACCCTGCGCCTGGGCTATGCCACGGAGCACTTCAACAACTACCTGCGCGAAGGCGGCGATCACGCCGTGCGCTTCAACGCTGAGATGGATCACCTGGCCCGCAACCTCGCCACCTACCGCGCCCTGAGTACACCGGACGAGACCGAACGCAACCTGCTCGACAGCGCCGACCGCTACGTGAGGCTCTACCGCCAGGACATGACCCGCATCGTTGCGTTGCGGGCCCGCCTCGCCGATCCGACAACCCTCACTGCAGCCCTCCAGGGAGAACACGACAAGCTGCTGGCCCTGACGTTGCGCAAGCTCAACGACATCAACACCCGGCGCACCGACACCGCCAGCGCGGCGATCAACCGGCAACTCGATCTCAACCGCATCGGCCTTCTGCTGGCCGCCGCACTGGCCAGCGCGGGCGTTGTCACGGCCGGCGTGCTGGCCTCACGCAGCATCGTGCGCCACAACCAGGCCCGTGACCACGCCTACGCCGCTCTGGAGTTCGAGATCCAGGAACGTCGCCGGGCAGAAACCGAACTGGAACGCTATCGGGAACACCTGGAACAGCTGGTCGAAGCCCGCACCGTCGAACTGCGGGCCGCCAACCGGAGCGCAGCCGCTGCCAGCCACGCCAAGTCGGAGTTCCTGGCCAACATGAGCCACGAGATCCGCACCCCGCTCAACGCCATCGTAGGCTTGACACACCTCCTGCAACGCCGGAGCAGCGATGCAGGGCAGCTGGACAAGCTGAGCAAGATCAGCGACGCCGCCCGCCACCTGCTCGCGGTGATCAACGACATCCTGGACTTCTCGAAGATCGAAGCCGGCAAGCTGGTGCTCGAGGAACAGGAGATCGATGTCCGCGGCCTGAGCACCCACATCGTCTCCATGCTCGCCGAACAGGCCCGGGAGAAGGGCATCGAGCTCGACTCCGAGGTCGCCCCCCTGCCCCGCCTGTGTGGCGATCTGACCCGCCTCACCCAAGCCTTCCTCAACCTCGCCGGCAACGCCGTCAAGTTCACGGCCAAGGGCAGCGTCACCCTGCGCGTCACCCAGGAAGAAAAAGTGGGCAGTAGTATCCTGGTGCGGTTCGAAGTCGCCGACACCGGCGCCGGTATCGCACCGGACGTCCTGAGCAGCCTGTTCGAGCCTTTCCGGCAAGCCGACAACTCCATCACCCGCACCCATGGCGGCACAGGGCTGGGCCTCGCCATCACCCGCCGCCTGGCCCGCCTGATGGGTGGAGATGCGGACGGCGAGAGTACCCCCGGCCGCGGCAGCCGCTTCTGGTTCACCGCCTGCCTGAAACTCGCCCCCGAGTTACCCGACAAGGCCCCCGACACCAGCCCCGAAGGGAGCGCTGAAGCGCGCCTGACCAGCACATTCGCAGGTACACGGCTGCTGCTGGTGGAAGACGACAAAGTGAACCAGGAGGTCGCCCGGGATCTGATAGAGGAAATCGGGCTGCATCTGGACGTGCTCGACAACGGCCAGCAAGCCGTGGACCGTCTGCGCGAGGCGGCGCCCGGCTACGCGCTGGTGCTGATGGACATGCAGATGCCGGTGATGGACGGCCTTGAAGCCACCCGCCGGATCCGTCTGCAGCACCCGGCCAGCACCCTGCCCATCATCGCCATGACTGCCAACGCCTTCGGCGAAGACCAGGCCCGCTGCTTTGCTGCCGGCATGAACGACTTCGTCAGCAAGCCGGTGGATCCGGATCGGCTCTACACGACGCTGCTCAAGTGGCTAAGGCAGGGTGCGGACATCCCCCCCTGCGATGAGCAGGCTGATCAAGCCCGCTTGCCCCTGCGGGGCGACACGATCTAGGCCCTGCGCAGGGCCACGTGGGTACGGATCAGGGCCGCGGCATCGGAGCGGAAACGCTCGTCAGGTCTACCCGCCAGCCAGTGTTTGACCAGGCCACCGACAAAAAGGAAGGTGTCATGGGCCAGGTCGGCAGGCGCGACGCCCGGACGCAGCACACCCCGGGCCTCGGCCCGGCGGTATGCCTCGGTGAGCTTGCCGAGGAAATCCAGCTGGCCGCCGGAGCATTGCATCATGTCGCTGAACTCGTTCACGTATTCGCACTTGAAGCTGACGATCTCGAAGGTCTCCCGCACCTCGGGCTGATCACGAAGGATATGAAAGATCTCCTGCAGGGCGGTTTCGATACCGTGCAGGGGGTCGGCATCATCCTCCTTGAATATCACGCGGTCCACAAAGGGCAGGATGGCCTGCTCACGCATTGCAAAGAACAGTTCGGTCTTGTTGCGGAAGTGCCAGTAGACCGCGCCCCGGGTCACGCCGGCTGCCGCGGCAATCCTCTCAAAGGTGGTGCCGCCCACCCCGCACTCCAGAAACACCCTGCGCGCGGCCTCAATAATCAGGCTACGGGTGAGATCAGCCTCTTCCTTGGTCTTGCGAACCATTCAACCCTCCGGTGATCAAGCTTTGAGCTTGTACACACTTTACATACATTCTTGAATGTATAAACTATGCCCCAACAACACCCAAAAATCCAGTCCCCGGAGGTCACCGTGACCGCTCGCCCCTCTTCGATCCCGCCCCGCGCCCTGCGCACAACCCTGCCCATCCTGGCCCTGAGCGTGGCCTTGCTTGCCGCCTGTTCCAGCAAGGAGCAGCCTGCTGGCGGCCCGCCCCCCGGCGGCATGCCGGCCCTGCCGGTGACGGTGCTGACCATGCAGCCCACCACCGTGGAAACCAGCGTCGAGGCGGTTGCCCAGACGGAAGGCGCGAGGGAGGTCGAGATCCGCGCCCGGGTGGGTGGCATTCTCATGAAGCGTCTGTACGAAGAAGGTGCCACAGTCAAGGCTGGGCAAGCGCTCTTCGAACTGGACAAGGCCCCGTTCGAGGTCGCAGCGGCCCAGGCCCGGGCCCAGCTCGCCCAGAGCAAGGCCCGCGCCGAGCAGACCGTCCGCGAGGCCAGCCGCCTCAAGGGGCTGCTCGCCCAGGAGGCCATCAGTCAGCGTGAATACGACACGGCCACCTCCGACAACGCCGCAGCCCTCGCCGCCGTGCAGGCGGCCCAGGCCTCGGTGCGCCAGGCCGAGCTCAACCTGTCCTGGTCCACCGTGGTCGCGCCGGTTTCCGGCGTCACCGGGCGTGCAGCGGTGTCGGAAGGCAACCTGGTCAGCACCAACGGGCTGGTCACCACCGTCGTCCAGCTCAACCCCATGTGGGTGCGCTTCTCCGTGTCCGAAAGCGAGCTCGCCGGAGCCAGCCCTGGCGGCCGCTTCAAGCCTCAGGCCGTGCGCGGTGTGGAGCTGATCCTGCCCGATGGCTCCACCTACCCGGTGCGCGGCAAGCTCAATTTTGCTGCCAGCCAGCTCAGCCCGACCCTGGGCACCCTGCAGTTGCGCGGCGAGTTTGCCAACCCGGACGGCAGTCTGATGCCCGGCCAGTTCGTGCGCGCCCGCCTGCTGACGGGCGAGCGCAGTGGCGTCTTCAAGGTGCCGCAGAACGCCGTCGTGCAGACGGACAGGGGTGCCATCGTGATGACCGCCGATGCCGACAACAAGGTGGCCCCGCGCCCGGTGAAGACCGGCCAATGGACCGGCAATGACTGGGTGATCCTGGACGGTCTCAAGGCCGGCGACAAGGTGATCGTGGACAACCTGATCAAGCTGCGTCCGGGCGCACCGGTTGCCCCCCATGCCCCGGGTGAAGGTCCGGGCGCGCCGGGCGGCAAGGCAGGCGCTGCGGCCGCGCCCGCAGCGGCTCCGGCCAAGAAGGATTGAGGGAGCACCATCCATGTCACGCTTCTTCATCAGCCGGCCGATCTTTGCCTCGGTCATCTCCATCGTCATCGTGATCGCCGGCCTCATGGCCTCGCTCACCCTGCCGGTGGCCCAGTATCCGGAGATCACGCCGCCCACGGTGATCATCTCCGCCACCTTCCCCGGCGCCAACGCCGAGACCCTCTCCAAGACCGTCGCTGCGCCCATCGAGGAGCAGTTGTCGGGTGTCGAGGGCCTGCTCTACTACAACTCCCAGAGCACCTCCAACGGCACGGTCAGCATCACCGCCACCTTCGAGGTGGGCACCAACCCGGACACGGCATTGATCGCCGTGAACAACCGGGTCAAGGTGGCCGAGCCGCGCCTGCCCGATGACGTGAGACGCACCGGCGTGCTGGTGCAGAAGCGTTCCAACAACATCCTGATGTTTGCGGCGCTGCGTTCTCCGGACAACACCTTCGACGCCCTCTACCTGTCGAACTACGTGTCCCTCAACGTGATCGAGGAGATCCGCCGCATCCCCGGCGTGGGCGACGCCCAGCTGTTCGACCCGATCTACGCCATGCGCGTGTGGCTGAAGCCCGACGTGATGGCCAAGCTGGGCATCACCACCTCCGACGTCGCCGCCGCCATCCGCGTCCAGAACGCCCAGAACGCCGCCGGCAAGATCGGCGCCGAGCCGGTGCTCAACGGCCAGCAGCTCACCTACACCGTCACCGCCAAGGGTCGCCTGCTGACCCCCGAGGACTTCGGCAACATCGTGCTGCGTGCCGAAGGCCCCAACGGCCTGGTGCGTCTGAAGGATGTGGCGCGCATCGAACTGGGTGCCGACAACTACGACCGCAGCGCCCGCGTCAACGGCTCCCCGGTGTCCGGCATGGGCATCTACCTGCAGTCCGGCGCCAACGCCCTGCAGACCGCCAAGCTGGTGCGCGCACGCCTGGACGAGATGTCGAAGCAGTTCCCCAAGGGCATGGAGTACTTCGTGCCCTACGACACCACCCGCTTCATCCAGGAGTCCGCGAAAGAGGTCATCAAAACCCTCGTCGAGGCCGCCCTGCTGGTGATCGCCGTGGTGTACCTGTTCCTGCAGAACTGGCGCGCCACCCTGATCCCCATCGTGGCGGTGCCGGTGTCCCTGATCGGCACCTTCGCCGGCATGTGGATGTTCGGTTTCTCCATCAACACCCTGACCCTGTTCGCCATGGTGCTGGCCATCGGCATCGTGGTGGATGACGCCATCGTGGTGCTCGAAAACGTCGAGCGCCTGATGAACGAGCAGAAGATGTCCCCCAAGGACGCGGCCATCGAGGCCATGCGCGAGGTGTCGGGCGCCGTCATCGCCATCGTGCTGGTGCTGTGTGCCGTGTTCGTGCCCGTGGCCTTCCTGGGCGGCATTGCCGGCATGCTCTACAAGCAGTTTGCCGTGACGGTGGCGGTAGCGGTGGTGATCTCGGGCATCGTCGCCCTGACCCTCACCCCCGCCCTGTGCGCCCTGCTGCTCAAGCCCACCCATGAAGAGAAGCCCCTGTTCCGGCCCTTCAACCGCCTGTTCGAGCGCTTTACCCGCAGCTACACCAACACCGTCGGCCTGACCCTGCGTCACGGCATCGTCGGCACCCTGGTGTTCCTGCTGACCATCGGTGCCGCGGCCTGGCTGCTGCGCGTTGTGCCGGGCAGCTTCGTCCCCTCCGAAGACCAGGGCTACCTGTTCGGTTTCGTCACCCTCAGCGATGGCGCCTCCGGGCAACGCACCGGCGTCGCCGCCGAACAGATGCGTCAGCGCGTCATGTCCGATGACATTGAGAACATCTTCTTCATCAACGGGGTGGACTTCATCACCGGCAACAACCGGCCCAGCGTCGCGACGACCTTCATCATCTTCAAGCCCTGGGACCAGCGCACCGTCACCACGAGTGAAATGGCCGGCAAGTTCATGGGCATCGGCATGAGCCTGCCCGACGGCATGGGGCTGGTCTTCAACCCGCCTCCCATCCAGGGCCTCGGCACCGCCGGCGGCTTTGAGGTGTATGTGCAGAACCGGGCCGATGGCGATCCGCGCAACCTCGCCGCCGTGACCGGGCAGTTCGTCGAAGCCCTCAAGAAGCGTCCCGAGCTGACCGGCCTCAACACCTTCTTCCGCGTGACGGCTCCCCAGCTCTACGTGGAAGTGGATGAGCCCAAGGCCCTGTCCATGGGCATTCCCCTCGACTCAATCTACGCCACCCTGCAGGCCAGCACCGGCGTCCTGTACGTCAACGACTTCAACCGCAGCGGCAAGACCTACAAGGTCCAGGTCCAGGCCGACGCTGCCTACCGCATGAAGCCCGAAGACCTGCTCAAGCCCTATGTGCGCAGCGCCACCGGCGCCATGGTGCCCCTGTCGGCGGTCGCCAAGGTGAGCATGGTCACCGGTGCCGAGCTGGTGGAGCGCTTCAATGGCTTCGTGTCGGCCAAGGTGCTGGGCAGTGCGGCCCCGGGCTACAGCTCCGGCGACGCCATCAAGGCCGTCGAGGAAGTGGCTCTCGCCACCCTGCCCGAGGGCTATCGCACCGAGTGGGTCGGCCAGGCCTTCCAGGAAAAGCGCACCGGCAGCGCCTCCATCATCGCCTTCGTGTTCGGCATCATCATGGTCTTCCTGATCCTGGCAGCCCAGTACGAAAAGTGGTCCCTGCCCCTGGCGGTGATCATGGCGGTGCCCTTTGCCATGCTTGGTGCCCTGGTGGCGGTACTGATGCGCGGCATGCCCAACGACATCTACTTCCAGATCGGGCTGGTGGTGCTGATCGGGCTGGCGGCCAAGAACGCCATCCTGATCGTCGAGTTTGCGGCCCAGAAGCAGGCCGAAGGCATGAGCGTGATCGATGCGGCCGTCGAGGCAGCCCGGCTGCGCTTCCGCCCCATCGTGATGACCTCGCTGGCCTTCATCCTCGGCGTGCTGCCCCTGGCGCTCTCGTCCGGGGCCGGTGCCGCCGCGCGCCGTTCGATGGGTACTGGCGTGGTGGGGGGCATGATCGCCGCCACCTTCATCGCCACCATCTTCATCCCGCTGTTCTTCAAGTGGCTGAGCCGCGGCAAGGTCCGCCACCCGGCAGGTGACCTGCCCCACACCGGCACCCAGGAGGTGAAGCCGTGATCCGCCCCCGACTGACCCTGCTCGCCCTGGCCATTCCCCTGGCCCTGGCCGGCTGCGCCCTCGGCCCCGACTATCAGCGCCCCGATGCTCGAGTGGCCCTGCCCGACAGCTACGCCAACGAGCCCGTGGCGGCCACGCCGGCCACCACCCCGGCTGTCGCCGGCCGCTGGTGGACCCTGTTCGGCGACGGGCAACTCGATGCCCTGGTGGATCAGGCCCTGGCCAGCAGCCCGGACGCCCTGAGCGCCGCCGCCCGCATCGAGGAGGCCGACGCCGTGCTGCGCCAGGTGAATGCCGCCCTGTTGCCCCAGATCGACGCCAATGCCGGCGTCTCGCGCAGCCGCAGCATCCTGCCCAACGCCGTCGAGCCCACCGGCCTGCTGCGCAACACCAACAAGATCGGACTGTCCACGTCCTTCGAGCTGGACGTATGGGGCAAGCTGCGACGTGCCTCGGAAGGCGCCCGGGCCCAGGCCCTGGGCACCCGCTACACCAGCGAGACAGTGTCCCTGAGCCTCGCCGCCAGCGTCACCCAGGCCTACCTCAACCTGCGCGCCATCGACGCCCAGCTGCTGGTGAATCGCGACTCGGTGAGCAGCCAGGCAAAGAGCACCCAGCTCGCCCGCGTGCGTTTCGACAACGGCTACGTGTCACAGCTGGACGTGCAGCAGGCCGAAGGCGCCCTGGCCACCTACACCGCAGCCCAGGTGCAGCTGGAGAAAAACCGCGCCCTGGCCGAAAGCCTGCTCGGGCTGCTGGTCGGCCAGCCCGGCCTGAAGGTGGCCGCGGGTGATCTGCGCAACCTGCCTGTACCGCCGACGCCGCCGGCCGGCCTGCCCTCCAGTCTGCTCGAAGCCCGCCCCGACGTGCGCAAGGCCGAAACCGACCTGATCGCCGCCAACGCGAGAATCGGCGTGGCCAAGGCCGCCCTGTTCCCGAGCATCACCCTGACCGGCACCTTCGGGCGGGAAAGCCGCGACCTGTCCGATCTGTTCAGCCCTGCCGCGGCGGTGTGGTCCATCGGCGCCGGCCTGACCCAGCCCATCTTTGAAGGCGGCCGTCTGCGCGCCCAGGTGGAACAGGTCAGCGCCCAGCAGAAGCAGAGCCTCGAGGCCTACCGCAAGTCGGTGCAGACCGCCTTCCGTGAGGTCAACGACGCCCTGATCACCGTGCGCCAGAACGGCGACAGCGAAGTTGCCCTCGGCCAGGCCATGCAGGCCGCCAAACGCAGCCTGCAGCTCGCTCAGGCCCGCTACGACAGCGGCTACTCGCCCTATCTGGAAGTGCTGACCGCCCAGCGCACCAGCAACGACGCCACCCTTGCCTGGGTGCAGAACCGCCAGGCGCGGCTGTCCTCGTCGGTGGACCTGTTCAAGGCCCTCGGCGGCGGCTGGAAAGACAGCAACGCCCCCCAGGCGGCGGTCCGCTGAAGGCCTCTGAGGCGCCCGGAAGCACCGGGCGCCTCAGTAGGAAGACCCCGGGGCGTCGTCAGACGCCCCGCCTTTGTATGACGCACACAGGCTGGACGTGGCCGCCGCCAGCAGCATCGAATCCACCCCCACGGCGATGAAGCGCGCACCAGCTTCCCGGTAGCGCGCCACCAGGCCCCGTTCGCCGCACAGCACCCCGCCGGCCTTGCCGCATTCGGCCACCCGGGTCAGGCCCTGTTCGATCATGGCGACGATCTCCGGGTGATTCGACTCGCCAAGCAGGCCACAGGACGCGGCCAGATCGGCGGCGCCGAAGAACACCCCATCCACCCCGTCCACTGCCAGGATCGCGTCCAGCTCGGCCATGCCGGCGCGGGTCTCCACCTGCACGAGCAGGCACATGGCGTCGTTGGCGCGCTGGGCGTAGTCGCCGATGCGGCCCCAGCGGGAGGCACGGGCAATCGAGCTGCCCACCCCGCGGATGCCCGCCGGCGGGTAGCGCATCGCCTCTACCAGGTGGGCGGCCTGCTGCGCCGATTCCACCATCGGGATCAGCAGGGTCTGCACACCCGTCTCGAGGAGCTGCTTGATGAGCACATGGTCGCCCTGGGGCGGGCGCACCACCGGCTGGGAGGCGTAGGGTGCAATCGCCTGCAGCTGGGCAAAGATGGTGCGCAGGTCGTTGGGGCCGTGCTCGGCATCGATCAGCAGCCAGTCAAAGCCGGCACCGGCGCAGATCTCGGCGCTGAACACCTCGGACAGGCCCAGCCACAGGCCATATTGCAGATCGCCCGCCAGCAGGCGTTGCTTGAAGCGGTTCTCGGAAAATTCCATCGCGTTTCCCTCCGTGTCGTCTGAGGCCTCAATCTACCGCAGGCCGGGGGCGCAGGTCCTGATCGAAATCGTCCACCGAAGGGAAGCGCAGCGGCGCGCGTGCATCCAGGGTCAGCAGGTGCTGGCGATAGCCCTGGAGAATCTCCGCACGGATGTCGGGGCTGACGTAAGGGACATGCCAGGCCACGTAGGGCGGCAGCACCGTCAGGCCGACGTAGCCGAGCATGCCGCGCAGGATGGGCTGGAGCATGACCTCCAGCTCGCCGTGGATGGCCTCCGGCCCGAACATGTGGGCCTGCCCCCCCAGGGAGATGGCCAGCATGGCCGATTTGCCTTTCAGCCCGCCCTTGTCATAGATGCGCCGGCCGCCATAGCAGAAGCCGGAAACGAAGACCCGGTCCACCCAGCCCTTCATGATCGCCGGCATGCCGTACCAGTAGATCGGGAAGTTGAAGATGATCAGGTCAGCCCACTTGACCTTGTCGATTTCGGCGGCGATGTCCGGCGCCAGGGTGCCCTTGTTGAAGGCGTTGCGTTGTTCCAGGGCATAGACGAGGTAGTCCGGGTTGGCCCGCTCGCCAAAGTCGGCAGCGCTGGCCACCGGGTTGAAGTTCATGGCGTAGAGGTCGGACACCTGCACCGCGTGGCCCTCCCCTTCCAGCAGGCGCACCGCCTCGTCCTTCATGGCAGCGTTGAAGGAGCGGGGTTCGTGGTGGGCAAAGACGATCAGTACATTCATGCGTTTTTCCTTCTGTGTCCGGCGAAAGACGTGGGGTCGAATTCATTCGACCCCGATTCACTGCATCATCGACATGCCGTTCATCCCAGTCCGCGCTGGAATGAACCTAATTCCCTCCGTTTGAGGCGTCGTCTGACGGTCGATACGGTCTCTCCTGTACGGGCGACTTGTAGGGGCGACTTGTAGGGGCGACTTCAGTCGCCCACCACGCGTCCATCACCGCCATGCCCTTAATCTCAGCCCGCGGGCGACTGAAGTCGCCCCCACAGTCCCTCCAGCCGCACTCAGCGCGTCCCATGACCCCCTTCAGCTTCACCCATCGGGTGATCCGGCCAGTGGAGGACAAACCCGCGTCAGCATTGGGTTTGCGTCTGGTCCGGGGAGGACAACCGAGGAAAATCGGATGAATTCGACCCAACAGGGTGGCTTCCCGCTTCGGTGCCTGTCGCCAAAAAAAGCCCCTTCGCGAGCCGCCCTCGCGAAGGGGTAAACACGACCGAATTCCAGGGAGGAGAGGATTGGTTTCGG
>NZ_JBIJDC010000191.1:0-3490 GCF_044344315.1 Zoogloea sp.
TGCGGGGGGCTATTCCCGCCCCCCCCACAGTTCCTCCAGCCGCCCTCAGCACGTCCCATATACCCCTTCAGCTTCACCCATCGGGTGATACCGCCTGGAGGGTAAACCCGCGTCAGCATTGGGTTTGCAGTCAGCCAAGCTGTCGGTCGTGCATGCGTCCGAAGATGGCGAGCGCCGTTACTGCGCCAATCAGCGCGAAGAACATGTCGGATTGGGTGTCCCAGGGGTCGCCCTGGGTACCCAGGAATTCGTCGGCACCCTGGCCGAGGGCCAGGGCTGCGCCCCATTCGATGAACTCGTAAGTGGCGCTGATGGCGAGCACCACGCACACCGTTAGGAAGGCGAGCATCTTGCGGCCCTCCACGTGATGCCCGCGCAGCAGGATCTCCCGGGTGACCAGGGCCGGCACGAAGCCCTGGGCGAAGTGGCCGATCTTGTCATAGGGGTTGCGACCCAGGTGCAGAAGATCCTGCAGCTGGAAGCCCAGCGGTACCCGTGCGTAGGTGTAGGCCCCGCCCAGCATCAGGATCAGGGCGTGGAAGAAGATGCAGGCGTAGAGCAGGGATGTGAGGGGAAAGCGCTGCCGTGTCGCCACGAGGACCGGCAGGGCGATCACGACGGGCGCCACCTCCATCAGCCAGGTGGCCCGGTCGTAGGGCTGCCAGCCGGAAAGGGCCAGGAGGACGACAAGGAGCAGTCCGGTGGGAATGAGCAGGAGGTTCGGCGGTGTTGTGCTCGGGGTCATTCGGTTGGCACCTGGGGGATCAGAACCGCATGATCGTATCGCCATCGCGCGCGACGATGGGGTTGTGAGTCATCGGGGACATGGGTTCGACCGGGGCCTAATGAGAATCCGGTCGAACGGATTCGGGTGAGGGGGGCGGGTCTGCCAGGTAAGTGGAGCACGGCTGCGCCTGCCTCCTCAGTCCCACATCGCCCGCATCTTCGCTGCCAGATCCACCGCGGCCTGGCGGGTTTCGTCCCGGGCGGGCGTCTGGATCTCGGCTTCGGGCCAGGTGATCTGCTCGAAGTGGGGGAGCAGACGGTTGGGGATGAAGCGGCTGCGGCTGGCATAGACATGGCGGTCGCCGCTGCCGGACTGGCCCGAGACGTAGAAGCGCTGGGGGATCAGAAGGTCGAGGTGGTCCCGGGCGCGAGTCATGGCCACGTAGAGCAGGCGCATCTCTTCCTCGATCTCCCGCTCGCTGCCGGTGGCCAGATCGGAGGGGAGACAGCCGTCCACCGTGTTGAGGATGCTCACTGCGGGCCATTCCCGGCCCTTGGCTGAGTGGATGGTGGACAGGATGAGGTAGTCCTCGTCGAGCAGGGGCTTGCCGGATTCGTCGCTGGTGGCGTCGGGCGGGTCGAGGGTGAGCTCGGTGAGAAAGCGCTCGCGGCTGGGGTAGGTGGCGGCGATGCGGGTGAGCTGCTGGATGTCGGCCTTGCGCACCTCGTGGTCCTCGTAAAGACTCTCCATGCGGGCCTCGTACCAACTGGCGATGCGTTCGAGGGGGGCCGGCCAGGCGGTGGAGGCGGCCAGTTGCTCGACCATGCCGGCTAACTCGATCCAGCCCGGGCGGGCCGCGTCGGGGACCGGTTGTTCGGGGAGCAGGGCACAGCCGGGGGGCGCGGCCTGGACGTTGTCGAGGATGCGCCCGGCGATCTTCGGGCCGACGCCGGGCAGCAACTGGATGGCGCGGAAGCCGGAAACCCGGTCGCGGGGGTTCTGGGCCCAGCGCAGCACGGCCAGCAGATCCTTGACGTGGGCCGCCTCGAGAAACTTGAGCCCGCCGAACTTCACGAAGGGGATGTGACGCCGGGTCAGTTCGATCTCCAGCCGGGCACTGTGCTGTGCGGCACGGAACAGCACCGCCTGCTGCTTGAGCTTGAGGCCTTCCTCCCGGCGGGCGAGGACCTGCTCCACCACACAGGCGGCTTGGTCAGCCTCGTCGCGGATGCTCACCAGGCGCGGGCGGGCGGCGGAGACCCGGTCGGTCCATAGGTTTTTGCAATAGCGCTCGCGGGCCTGGTCGATGACGGCGTTGGCGGCGGCCAGGATGGGCTGGGTGGAGCGGTAGTTGCGGTCCAGGGTGACCTGCCGGGCTGGCGGGTCGAAGTGCCCGGGAAAGTCGAGGATGTTGCGGATGTCGGCGCCGCGGAAGCTGTAGATGCTCTGGGCGTCGTCGCCCACCACGGTGAGGCCGCGGCCGTCGGGCTTCATGGCGAGCAGGATGGCGGCCTGCAGGCGGTTGGTGTCCTGGTATTCATCCACCAGCACGTGGCTGAAGCGCTCGCCCACTTCCCGGGCCAGCGCAGGTTCGGACACCATCTGCGCCCAGTAGAGCAGCAGGTCGTCGTAGTCGAGCACCTGCTGGGCCTGCTTGGCCTGTACGTAGGCGCGGAACAGGGACTTCAGGTCGCTTTCCCAACCCGCACACCAGGGAAAGCTGCCGAGGAGCACTTCCGTCAGGGGCGCGCGGGTATTCACGGCAGCCGAGTAAATGGCCAGGCAGGTGCCCTTGAGGGGAAAACGCTTGCCCTTGGCCGACAGCCCCAGCTCATGGCGAACCAGGTTCATCAGATCGGCGGAGTCTTCCCGGTCGTGGATGGTGAAGGCCGGGTCGAGGCTGATGCGCCCGGCGAACTCACGCAGCAGGCGGGCGCCCACGCTGTGAAAGGTGCCGGCCCACGGAAAACCGCCGCTGGCCAGACGCGCGTGGCGGGGGGAGACCTTGGCGGCGATGCGCTGCACGCGCCGGGTCATCTCGTCGGCAGCGCGCCGGGAAAAGGTGAGCAGCAGGATGCGCCCGGGGTCGGCACCCTGGGCCAGCAGGTGGGCGACCCGATGGGCGAGGGTATTGGTCTTTCCGGAACCCGCGCCGGCGATGACCAGCAGCGGGCCGTCGTCCGCCCCTGTGCCGATACCATGAAGGGCGGCGGCACGCTGGGCGTCGTTGAGGGTGTCGAGGTAGGCGGGCAGCGCCCCGGGGGCGGGCTGCTGGAGGTGGGCTGGCTGGTGCATGGGCACTCCTTTGCTGTTATTTTATACAGCAAAGGAGCGCAGGTAAATCCACAGGTGTTCGACCCTGCAGAGAATCAGGTGCTTACCAGTGGGTTTCCCGATCCGGTGTGGCGGTGATTTTGTGGATGGTCAGGTCGGCGCCCTCGTATTCTTCTTCGGCGTCCAGGCGGATGCCGATGGTGGCGCGCAGCGCCCCATAGACAAGATAGCCACCGGCCAGGGCCACGACGATGCCGCCCAGGGTGCCGATGAGTTGTGCCGCCAGGCTGACGCCCCCCATGCCGCCCAGCGCCTTGGCCCCGAAGATGCCTGCGGCAATGCCGCCCCAGGCGCCGCACAGGCCGTGCAGGGGCCACACACCGAGCACGTCGTCGATCTTCCAGCGGTTCTGGGTGAGGGTGAACAGCTGCACGAACAGCCCGCCCGCCACCAGGCCGGTGACCAGGGCGCCGATGGGGTGCATCAGGT
>NZ_JBIJDC010000170.1:0-5371 GCF_044344315.1 Zoogloea sp.
CGAATGACCGGGGGTGGCGGGTCGCCTTCTTTGCCTTCTTTCTTGGCGAAGCAAGAAAGAAGGTCGCCCGCCGGGGCGAAATCCCGGCCGATGTAACGCCAAACACCGGAACGCCCGCAAGTAAGGGCTCACGCCCTACCTGTCGAAGCGAAAACGCTTTCCACACTTAACGCGAACAGAGCCAATTCACTCGACCCCACAGGAGAAGCCGCGCCGGCCGTTGGTCAGCGGCATTTCCTGTCCCCCGTGACGTACCGACGGCAGAAAGAGGAGTTCTTGAAAGGAACGCAGCAGCGGGGCACGCTTCTTTTTCAATCGGCAGCCCCGCTCCGGGTTCAGCCCTTGGTCGCCTTGTCGGCGTCCTTCCCGGCTTCAGCCGGCTTCGGCGTGGTCGGGTGGAACTCCTCGGGTGTCGCCCCCTCCTTCGGGGCGCCGATGGCCTGTTCGACCTGGGGCAGCGAATGCGCAATGCCCTTGTGGCAGTCGATGCAGGTCTTGCCTTCGTTGAGGCCGGTCTGGTGCATCTTCGACGAGCGACGGCCCTGCTCGGCATAGTCGAAGCCGTCGTAGTTGTGGCAGTTGCGGCACTCGCGGGAGTCGGTCTTCTTCATCCGTTCCCATTCATGCTTGGCCAACTCCAGACGCTTGGCGTTGAACTTCTCGGGCGTGTCGATGGTGCCGAGGATCTTGTGCAGCACTTCGTTGGACGCCTGGATCTTGCGGATCATCTTGGGCCCCCACTCCTTGGGCACGTGGCAGTCCGGGCAGGTGGCCCGCACGCCGGAGCGGTTGGAGGCGTGGATGGTGTTGCGATACTCCTCGTAGACGTTGTCCTTCATCTCGTGACAGGAGATGCAGAACGCTTCCCGGTTGGTCCATTCCATGGCGGTGTTGAAGGCGCCCCAGAACAGGATGCCGCCGATGAACAGCATCGCGGCGAAGCCCCAGCCGAGTGATCGGATGCGGCCGATGAAGCCCTTGTTGTTGGTTTCCATTTATCCGAACTCCCGTGATCTGCCGGTCAGCGCATGCCGGTGCCGGGCTTGAAGGTGTTGCCCACCAGCGGCTTGGCGTCGCTCTGGGGCACGTGGCACTGGTTGCAGAAGTAGCGTCGTGGGGAAACGCTGGACAGCTCCTGGCCTTCCCGGTCCTTGAAGTGGGTCACCGAGATCTTGGTGGCACCGGTCTCCTTGGCACGCACCCAGGCATGACAGTCCAGGCACTTGTTGAAATTCTTGGTGACCGTATAGCCCTTGATGGTGTGGGGAATCAGCGGCGGCTGCTGCACGAAGTCCCGCGGCAGGGGCGCCTGGTCACGGCCATAGCGGGTGCCATCGCCTTCCGGATCGCTGGCATTGATCTCGGCACCGCGCAGGCTTTGCAGCTTGATGGGCGCTTCGGTGGCGGCCACGGCGGCGGCAGGGGCGAGGAAGGTCTGTACAAGGCCCAGGGACAGGGTCATGGCCAGGGCGGCGGCCCGCAGGCGGGTGGAATTGAAGGTCGGCTTGTTCATCACTCGCTCCTTTGGTCGAACCTATGAGTCATTTTGAAAACCTGTTTGTCGCACACGTCGATGCAGCGGCCGCAGGTGGTGCAATCTGCGGCCAGGATGAGGGGGTGGGTCTGCCCCACCTGCTTGAGGGCGGGGCGGATCACCTGGGGCTCGGGGCACACGGCAAAGCAATCCATGCAGTCATCGCAGGCCTTGCGATTGGGGGCGGCAACACGCAGCACCGCCGTCTTGCCGAGCAGCCCGTAGAAGGCGCCCATGGGGCACAGGTGGCCGCACCAGCCGCGGCTGGCCACCAGCAGGTCGTAGATGAAGATGCCGGCGATCACGAAGAGGCCGCCGCCCATGCCGAAGATCAGGCCCCGGTGCAGCAGGGACACGGGATTGACCCACTCCCACACCAGGGTGCCGGTAACAGCGGCGGCGACCAGCAGGCCGCCGAGCAGCCAGTAGCGGGTGGCGGCGTCGGGCACCCGCCCGGTCTTGATGCCCAGGCGGCGACGGCTCCAGGCCGCAGCATCGGTGACCACATTCACCGGGCAGGCCCAGCTGCAGAACACCCGCCCGCCCACCAGCAGATAAAAGCCGAGCACGATGGCGGCGCCGATCAGCGCAGCGGAATACGGCACATGACCGGCGAGCAGGGTCTGCAGCACCAGCAGCGGGTCGGTCAGGGGCAGTACGCCCAGGGTCAGGGACGAGGACAGGTTGCCCTTGGCGATCCACAGGCCGAACCACGGGCCGGTGAGGAAGGCGAGCAGGATGAGCACCTGGCTGCTGCGCCGCAGGATCAGCCAGCGCTGGCGCTGCCACAGGCTGCGCGCCGGGGCGCAGGCCGTTGCAGGCTTTGCGCTGAGGGTGGAGGTCGCCATGGTCACGGCTTCCATTTCGAATTGAGCCCGCCAGCCCCCTTGGGCGGCGGAGCGGCCGGCACACTGGGCGCCGCCGGAATATCCGGGGCCGGCGCATGGGGCGCTACCACCGTCTCGGTGGCCGAACGGCCGGCCGTGGGGCCATCAAATCCGCGCACCGGCATCTCCACCTGCTCGCCGATCAGCGAGCCGCCGTGGCGGGCCTTTTCCTCCCAGCCCTTGCGGTAGTGGTCGGGCAGCGCCCCTTGGGCCAGTTCGCGGGGAAAGACCTTGATGGCAGCCACGGGCAGCACGCAGGATTTCTCGCACTTGCCGCAGCCGGTGCACGCGTCCGAATGGACGGTGGGCAGCAGCATGGCGTGGCGGTCGGAGCGCGGGTTGTGCTGGGTTTCGAGGGTGATGGCCTTGTCGATCACCGGGCACACCCGGTAGCACACGTCACAGCGCAGACCGAGGAAATTGAGACAACTCTCGTGATCGACGAGGGCCGCCAGGCCCATCTGCGCCTTATTGATGTCGGTGAGCGCCCGGTCCAGCGCGCCGGTAGGGCAGGCCTTGACGCAGGGGATGTCCTCGCACATCTCGCAGGGCACCTGGCGCGCATGGAAATAGGGCGTACCGGTGGCCACCGGATCGCCCAGGTCGGACAGCTTCAGGGTGTCGTAGGGGCAGTCGCGCACACACAAGCCACAGCGCACGCAGGCCGACAGGAAATCGTGCTCGGGCAAGGCACCGGGCGGACGCAATGCCTGGGCCGGCAGGGCCGCGGCACTGCGCGAGTAGAGCCCCGCGCCCAGCGCCATCAGACAGCCACCGCCGGCAGCGGCGGCCACACTGTTGATGAACTTGCGCCGCGTCGCCGACGCCGGGGAGGCGTCGGGCGACTTACGGGCGGGTTTCTTGCCGGCGTCCATGATGGCTTCCTGCGGATCCGCCTTAAGCGCGCAACACCTTCACGGCGCACTTCTTGTAGTCCGTCTCTTTCGAGATCGGGCAGGTGGCGTCGAGGGTGAGCTTGTTGACCAGCTTCGATTCATCGAAGAAGGGCACGAAGATCAGGCCGACCGGGGGCTTGTTGCGGCCCTTGGTTTCGATGCGGGCCATCATCTCGCCACGCCGGGACTGCACCTTGACCTGCATGCCGCGCTGCAGACCGCGCTTCTTGGCATCGTCCGGGTGCATGAAGACCTGGGCTTCGGGCACGGCCTTGTGGAGCTCGGGCACGCGACGGGTCATGGTGCCGGTGTGCCAGTGCTCCAGCACGCGGCCAGTACACAGCCACAGGTCGAACTCGGCATCGGGCTTCTCGGGGGGGTCCTGGTAGGGCAGCGCGAAGATGACCGCCTTGCCGTCCTTGTGACCGTAGAACTTCACGCCTTCACCGGCCTTCACGTAGGGGTCATAGCCCTCGCGGAAACGCCACAGGGTTTCCTTGCCATCCACCACCGGCCAGCGCAGGCCGCGTGCCTTGTGATACACGTCGAACTGGGCCAGGTCGTGGCCATGGCCGCGGCCGAAGATCGCGTACTCCTCGAACAGCCCCTTCTGCACGTAGTAGCCGAAGGCTTCGGATTCGTCGTTGGTGTAGTTCTTGATGGCGTGATCGTTGGTCTTGACCAGATCGGTCTTGGGGAACTTGTTCACCACCTTGTTGGCGTAGAGCACGTCATACAGGGTCTTGCCCTTGTACTCCGGCTTCTTGGCGAGCAGCTCGGCCGGCCACACCTCCTCCATCTTGAAGCGCTTGGAGAACTCCATGTACTGCCACAGATCGGACTTGGCCTCGCCCGGCGCCTTGACCTGCTGGCGCCAGAACTGGGTGCGGCGCTCGGCATTGCCGAAGGCGCCTTCCTTCTCGGTCCACATGGCCGAGGGCAGGATCAGGTCCGCAGCCAGGGCCGACACGGTGGGGTACACGTCCGACACCACCACGAAGGCGGCCGGGTTGCGCCAGCCCGGGTAGATCTCCTGGTTGATGTTGGGGCCGGCCTGCATGTTGTTGGTGGTGCTGGTCCAGTAGCACTTGAGCTTGCCGTCCTTCAGGGCACGGCTCTGGGCCACGGCATGGAGGCCGATCTTGTCGGGGATGGTGCCCTCCGGCAGTTGCCAGATCTCCTCGGTGTGGTGGCGATGCTCGGGGTTGGTCACCACCATGTCGGCGGGCAGGCGGTGGGCAAAGGTGCCCACTTCGCGGGCGGTGCCGCAGGCCGACGGCTGACCGGTGAGGGAGAAGGGGCCGGAACCCGGGGTGGAGATCTTGCCCACCAGCAGGTGGACGTTGTAGATCATGTTGTTCACCCAGGTGCCGCGGGTGTGCTGGTTGAAGCCCATGGTCCAGAAGCTGACCACCTTCTTCTTCGGGTCGGCATACACCTCGGCGAGCTTCTTGAGGCGATCGACCGGTACGCCGGAGAGTTTGGACACCTTCTCGGCGGTGTACTCGGAGACGAACTTCTTGAACTCTTCGAAGGTGCTCGGGCGGGCATCGTTGGGGTTGTTCTTGGGCTTGCCTTCGGCGCCGGGGTAGCCGTTGAACTTGGCATCCTTTTCCAGGGCATGGGCAGGTCGGAGGCCAAAGCCGATGTCGGTCTCGCCGATCTTGAAGTTCACGTTCTTCTTCACGAACTCCTGGTTAACCTTGCCGGTCTGGATGATGTAGTTGCAGATGTAGTTGAGGATGGCCAGATCGGTCTGCGGCGTGAAGATCATGCCGTTGTCGGCCAGCTCGAAGCTGCGGTGCTCGAAGGTGGACAGCACGTGCACCTGGGTATCGGTCTTGGTCAGGCGCCGGTCGGTGATGCGGGTCCACAGGATGGGGTGCATCTCGGCCATGTTGGAGCCCCAAAGCACGAAGGCGTCGGCCTGCTCGATGTCGTCGTAGCAGCCCATCGGCTCGTCGATGCCGAAGGTACGCATGAAGCCGGTCACCGCCGAGGCCATGCAGTGGCGGGCGTTGGGGTCGAGATTGTTGGAGCGGAAGCCGGCCTTC
>NZ_JBIJDC010000100.1:0-17616 GCF_044344315.1 Zoogloea sp.
TTGATCACCTGCATTTCCTCTCCCCTCTGGCGTGCCGACTGGAGGGTTCGGCAGGCGGAAAAAGGGCTGCGCATGTTTGAGCCCGCAGGGCGAGTTTGCGCAGACCCCGCCTGACGGACCCGGAAAGAGGGCACCCCCGAAGGGGGCGCGACAGCGGGGTACGTTTTCTTGCCTTCTTCTTTGTCGTACAACAAAGAAGAAGGTCGGCCGCCGGGCCGAGACCCGGCCAACGTTACGCCAAACACCAGCACCCCGCCCAGCAAAGGCTCACCCCATCCAAGCCGAAAGCAGCCTCTCCAACCCCCACAACACCCCCATGCCGGCAATGAAGGGCAGCCAGGGATTGCGGAACAGCAGGGCGGCCAGCACCGCGGCCACGGCGGCCGCCAGCCGGGGGCTGAACAGGGTGAGCTCACCGCCCGACACGAAGATGTCCGGCGCCACGATGGCCGCCAGCGCCGCGGCCGGGGCATAACGAAGGGCCTTCTGCAGAGACTCGGGCAGGGCCGCCCGCTCACCCAGCACAATGAAACTGGCCCGTGGCAGAGTCGTCGCCAGGCCAAGCAGGATGAAAAGGCCCCACAGGGTCCAGTCGTAGCTCATGGCAGGTCCTTTCCGCGCCAGCTCTCGGCCGCAAAGCCCGCCGCAATGCCACCCACAATGGCCACGATCACCCCCAGACGCAGGGGCATGCCGCGCAGGGCCACAGCAAGGCCGCCGCCCACCAGGGCCGCCACCAGCATCGGCCGCACCCGGGCCATGGGCACCAGCAGCACGATCAGGGCGATGGTGGCCATGAACTCCAGGGACCAACCCCGCGGGATGGAGCCTGCCGCCATCACCCCGCAGAAGGCAAAGACCTGCCACAGCAGCCAGGACCACAGGGACGGCCCCAGGTAATAGCCCAGGCGCCAGCGCGGATCCGGATGGGACAGCATCTTCTCCAGGCAAGTGGCAAAGGCCCCGTCGGTGAGCAGGTGACCAGACAGCCAGCGCGCCCCCAGGGGCACGCCATGAAAACCCCGGGCAATGGCGGCACTGAAAATGATGAAGCGCAGGTTGAGCACGAAGGCGGTGATCACGATCAGCCATACCGGCGAACCGGCGGCGATGAGCGGCAGGGTGCCGAGCTGGGCCGTGCCGGCGAACACGATCACGTTCATGCCCATGGCCTGCAGCGGCGTGAAGCCCACCCCGGCCATGGTCAGGCCGGTGACCAGCGCCCAGGGGATGAGGCCGACGGACAGGGGCAGGAAGGCGCGAAAGCCCTCCCGCAAGCCGTCCCGGAAACTCGGGGACATGCCCACTCCTTTCAGAATCGAGCAGGCGACCTTAGCACGCGAGGGGGCGTGGGGCTGTCCGGGTTAACGTGAAGGTCAACCCGCCGCCACTACGCCTTGAAAGGTCAGCCCCCACAACGCCAGCAACACGAAGTTGCTCAGGGCAAAGGCCGCCAGCCGATGATAGACGTCGTTGTAGCTCAGATGGATCAGGCTGTGCACCACCCGCAGCCCTACATACGCCCACGCCAGCCCCAGTTGCAGGGCCGAATGCTGGCCGGTCACGAACGCGATCAGGCCGACCACGTAGAACAGCACCGGCAACTCCAGGAGGTTCATGTAGTTGCGGTTGGGCAGGCACACCTCCGGCGGCACGGCGGCCGATTCGCCGAAGCGGAAATCGGCTGGCTTCACCCGCCCGGCCAGGCCGGCGCCAATGCGCCGGTAGGCAATCAGCACCAGAATCAGAAGGGTCCACCCGGACAAGGCGAACAAGGGATACAGGATGGACGCCTTCATGGCTCAGGCCTGCCCGTCGGCAGGGGGCAGGAGCGCGAAGAAGTGGAAGGCCGACTTGTGCATACCCTCGCGCTCGTAGAAACGGTGGGCGTCGGTGCGCTGCAGGCCGGAATCCAGGTGCAGCCGGGCGCAGCCCCTGTCCCGGGCAAACTGGCGCAGCCACGCCAGCATGGCCGCCCCATAGCCGCGCGAACGCAGCTCGGGTGCCGTGACGAGATCATCGACGTAAAGAAAAGGCCCCCGCGCCAGGCTGTCGCCGAGGCGAAAACCCGCCACCACCGCCACGCGCTCACCCTCAAGCCCGTAGGCCAGCCCATAGCCGGTCAGGGCCAGGCTGCGGACCCGGGCAACGAAACCCGCCTCCTGCAGATCCGGACGCAGGACCTGCATCACCGCAAAACAGGCGGCGATCTCTGCGTCCGTAGACGCCACACGCACTTCCATCCCTCTTCCCCTTCAGACGCCGGGCGCCCCGGCCAGCGCGACACGGTAAAGGTATCGCTCTGGCATGGCAACAGGGGGGTGCGCCACTGTTCAGCGTGGCTTGAAGGGCTCGAAGCGGGCGGTTTCGGTCTTGCCGTCGGCAAAGCGCAGGCTGACCAGAGCCTTGGTGGCCGGGTCGGCGGTGTAGAGGGCCGTACCTTCCAGCCGGTCACCGGCCGGGGCCAGCGTCACCGTGACCTTGCCGGCCGGGGCCAGCAGCACCACGCTGCCGCTGGCCCCGGCGGGGGCGATCTTGCCGCCGCCGTGGTCGGAGAGATAGACCTTCACCGACGCCGGCTTGCCGCCCCGGGCGTCCCGGGCCAGCACCAGTTCGATGTGATAGGCCCCGGCCATGCGCAGCTGGCCGCCGTGGGGGGCCTGCATGGCATCCAGGGTGGCGTCGTCGTGGGCCAGGGCCGGAGTGGCCGCAACCAGGGCGGCGGCAAGAGTGAGGACAAGACGTTTCATGGCGTGACTCCTTTGACGGGGTTTTGGGAAGGGACGGCACTCGCCGCCACAGGGGTTTCAATCAGGGCCGGCGCGCCATAGCGGCGGAACAGCAGGGGTGTCAGCAGGGTATCAAGCAGGGTCGAGCTGACCAGGCCGCCGAAGATCACCACCGCCACCGGGTGCAGGATCTCCTTGCCCGGTGCATCGGCGGCCAGCAGCAGGGGCACCAGGGCCAGGGCCGCGGTGAGGGCGGTCATCAGCACCGGGGTCAGGCGCTCCCGCGCCCCGCGCAGGATCAGGGCATCGCCGAAGGGCTCGCCCTCTTCATGGTGCAGATGCAGGTAGTGGCTGATCTTGAGGATGCCGTTGCGGGTGGCGATGCCGGTGAGGGTGACAAAGCCCACCAGCGCCGCCACCGACAGGGGCTGGCCGGACAGCCACAGGGCCAGCACCGCCCCCACCAGGGCAGCGGGGATGCCGACCATCACCATGGCCACCAGGCGCACCGAGCGGTAGCGCCCGTACAGCACCAGGAAGACCAGCGCCAGGGACAGGGCCGCCAGCCAGGCGATGCGCGCCTGGGCATCCTCCTGGGCCTGGAACTGCCCTTCGATGCGCACCGACACGCCCTGGGGCAGCGGCATGTCGGCCACCATCCCGCGCATCTGCGCCACCGCATCGGAGAGGCTGCCGGCCACGTTGGCCGACACCACGATGCGGCGCCGGCCGTTGTCGCGGGCGATCTGGTTGGGCCCGTCGCCCTCCTCGATGCGGGCCAGCTGGCCGAGGGGCACGCTACCGCCCCCGGGCACAGCCACGGGCATCGTCGTCAGGCGCCCGGGGTCGCGCTGGCCATCGGGCAGGCGGATCACCAGGTCGAAGCGCCGCGCCCCGTCCACCACCTCGCCCACCCGCTCGCCGCCCACCAGGCGCGCCACCACGCCGAGCACCTCGGCCGGCGCCACGCCGTGGGCCGCCAGGGCCGGATAGTCCAGCACCACCCGCAGCTGGGGGATGCGCACCTGCTTCTCGATCTGCAGGTCGGCGATGCCCGGAATGGCGGCAAAGCGCCCGCGCAGGTCTTCGGCCAGGCCACGGATCTGGTCCAGGTCGTCGCCCTGCACCTTCACCGCAATCTGCGCCCGCACCCCCGACAGCAGGTGATCAAGGCGGTGGGCGATCGGCTGCCCCACCGACACGCTGGCCGGCAGGCGCGCCAGGCGCGCCCGGATGTCGGCGATGACCTCGGCCCGCGGCCGGCCGTCGGCGCGCAGATCCACCTCCAGCTCGGAGCTGTGCACGCCCTCGGCATGCTCGTCCAGCTCGGCGCGGCCGGTGCGCCGGCCCACCTGCAGCACCTCGGGCACCCCGCGCACCAGGGTTTCGGCGAGCTGCCCGATGCGGGTGGATTCGGCCAGGGACACGCCGGGCTGGAGCAGCACGTTGATGGTCAGGGTGCCCTCGTTGAAGGGAGGCAGGAAGGTACGCGGAAAGAAGGGCACGCTGGCCCCCACCGCCACCACCAGGGCCACGGCCGCCACCAGCACCCGCCCGCTGCGCGGCAGCGCCCAGCCCAGCAGGCGCGCCTGGGCGTCCTTGAGGCGGGTCACCAGCGCCCCGTCGCCATGCCCGAGCTGGGGCATTCCCGGCAGCAGGAAGAAGCACAGCACCGGCGTCACCGTCACCGCCACCGCCAGACTGGCCAGGATGGAAACGATGTAGGCCAGCCCCAGGGGCACGAACAGCCGCCCCTCCATGCCCGGCAGCGCAAACAGGGGCACGAACACCAGCACCACCGTCAGCGTCGCCAGCACCACCCCGGAGCGCACCTCACTGCAGGCCCGGGCGATCACCGTCAGCACCGGCAGCGGCACAGGGCGCTGCCGGTTCTCCTTGAGCCGGCGCAGCACGTTCTCCACATCCACCACCGCGTCGTCCACCAGTTCGCCGATGGCAATCGCCAGGCCCCCCAGGGTCATGGTGTTGATGGACAGGCCCATGGCCCGGAACACCAGCACCGACGCCAGCAGCGACAGGGGAATCGCCACCAGGGAGATCAGCGTGCTGCGGGTGTTCATCAGGAAGGCGAAAAGCACGATGGCCACCAGGATGGCTCCGTCGCGCAGGGCCTCCTCCACATTGCCCAGGGCCGCCTCGATGAAATCCGCCTGACGGAACAGGAAGCGCGGCTTGGCAATGCCCGGCGGCAGGTTGGCGGCCACCTCGTCGAGGGCGGCCTCCACCGCCCGGGTCAGGGCGATGCTGTCGGTGCCGGGCTGCTTCTGCACCGACACGATCACCGCCGGCCGGCCGTCGAAGCCCGCGCTGCCCCGGGCCACCGCCGGGGCAAAGCCCACCTCGGCCACCTGGGAGAGGCGGATCGCCACCCCCCGCGGGCTGCCCACCGGCAGGTTGGCCAGGTCATCGATACGCCGGCTGCGGCCCACCCCGCGCACCAGCCACTCCTGCCCCTGACGCTCCAGAAAGCCCCCCGCGCTGTTCGCGGCAAAGCCCGCCACTGCCGTCTCCAGCTGGTCCAGGCTGATACCCAGGGCGCGCATCTGCGTCGGGTCGGGCATCACCCGCCACTGCTTCACCCCGCCGCCAATGGGGATCACCTGGGCCACGCCGGGCACCGACAACAGCCGCGGGCGCAACACCCAATCGGCGTACTCGCGTACCGCCATCGGGTTGGTGCTGGCCGGGTCGATGGGCAGGGCGATCAGCAGCACCTCGCCCATGATGGAGGCGATGGGCCCCATCTGCGGCGCCACGCCGGCGGGCAGGCGCTCGCGCACCGCGGCCAGGCGTTCGGCCACGCTCTGGCGGTTGCGCCAGATGTTGCTGCCCCAGTCGAACTCCACGTAAACGATGGACAGGCCGATGCCCGACACCGAGCGCACCCGGGTCACCCCGGGCATGCCGTTCATGGCCGTCTCCAGCGGAAAGCTGACCAGCTGCTCGACCTCTTCCGGGGCCATGCCGCCGGCTTCGGTCATCAGGGTCACGGTGGGCTTGTCCAGATCGGGGAAGACATCCACCGGCAGGCTGCGCAGGCCCAGCACACCGGCCACCACCAGGGCCAGCGCCCCGGCCAGCACCAGCACCCGGTTGGCCAGGCTCCAGCCCACCGGGCGGTCGAAGAGATTGGTCGGGGCGCTCACCGCACGCCCCCCAGGAGGTGGGCGCCCTGTACCACCACTCGCTCGCCGGCGGCCAGCCCGCTCACCACCCGCACCCGGCCGGTGTCCAGTGGGGCCACCCGCAGCCGCCGCGGGGCAAAGCGCTCCGGCGCCTCGTGCACCCACACGCTCACGTCCTCGCCGCTGCCGCCAAGGGCCTCGCGGGGCAGCACCAGGGCCTTGCCGGCCGGCCCCTTGAGGCTCGCAAACACCTTCACCGGCTGGCCCACCGCCAGGGGCGGCGCGCCTGCCACGCGGAACAACAGGGGTAAGGTGCCTTCCCGCAGGCCGCGCCCGCCCCCCGCAAAACGCAGTTCGAGGGCAGTGCCGCCCGCCTCGCCGCGGGCCGTATCCAGCCCGGCCACCAGGGCCGGGTCATAGGCAAGGGCCTCGACCATCAGGCGGTCGGGGCGCAGCACCTCGAACAGCTCGGCCCCGGCCTCGACCCGCTGCCCGGTGGTGGCCCGGGCCACGGCGACAATACCTGCCACCGGCGCGCGCAGGGCCTCGCGCCCGTCCAGGGCCGTGCCCAGGGCGGCAAACTGGCGCGCCAGCCCGTCGGCCTCGGCCCGGGCCGCATCGATGTCCTTCTGCGCCACGCTGCCCTCCAGCCGGGCCAGCCGCGCCGCCCGCTGACGGGCAATGCCGAGGCGCGCCTCCACCTCGGCCCGCGCCGCCAGGCGTGCCGACCGTTCCAGGGGCGGCAGGCTGGGGCGCAGCCAGGCCAGCACCTCGCCCGCCTTCACCGCCTGCCCGGGCAGGGGCAGGCCCCGGGGGCCGGCCTCGACGACGCCATCAAAGGGCGCCTGCACACGCCCACCGGCGGAGGGGTCGGCCACCACCCGGCCGCTCAATTCCACGCTGGCCGAGACTTCACTCTCCCGCGCCACCTGGGTACGCAGTTGCCACAGGCGCTGGGAGGCCTTGGCCACCTGCAGCCGGCCATCGGCCAGGCGGCGCGGGGCATCCACCGGCGGGGCCGCCACCGGGACCGTGTCGGCAGCGTGTTGATGGCCTTCATGGGGCAGACCGCTCAGGGGCCACAGCAGGGCCAGGATCAGGACGGCGCGCTTCATGCTGCGGCCCTCCGGCGACGCCACCACAGGCCCAGGGCGGCCACGGCGGCAATGCCACCGGCCACCACCGGCAGCACCGCACGGGGCTCGCCATGATCGGTGCTGCCGGCTTCGGCAGGCAGCACCAGGGTGGCCGGCAGCAGATCCAGCGCCGAGCCGGCCTGCACGGTGAAAACCAGTTGATGATTTCCCGGCCGGGCCAGGCCCGCGGCATCCACCCGGTAGCTGCCGTCGCCGGCCGGCCGGGCCACGCCCTTCCAGGCGCCGGCTTCCACCTCGATCTGCGCGTCGGTGACCGGGGCGTTGTCGCTGCCCCGGTCCAGCCACAGCAGCATCTGTGCGCCGTCCATGGCCGCGACCAGATCAAAGTCGTCGCTGCGCGCTGTGGCGCGGGGTGACCAGCCAGCCTCGGTAGCGGCCGGGGCGGCGCCGTGGTCATGGCCTTCATGGGCCGAGGCCGGCAGGGTGATGAATGACATCGCCAGGGCGGCGATCAGGCTATGGGGGCTCATTCGGCACTTCCCTTCAGGTAGTCGCGCCAGGCCTCGGCCTGTTCGCGGGTGTGGCGGGCGCGGAGGGCCGCGGTGTCGGCATCAAAGGCGGCGGCGCGGGCCCGCAGCAGGGCCTCCAGAGGGCGCTCGCCGAGGCGCCAGGCCGTGTCGGCCAGGCCCAGGTTGTCGGCGGCCAGGCGCTGGCGGGCCCGGGCAGCCTCTTCCAGGCGGGCCGCGGTGGCCAGCTGGTCGGCAGCCTGGGCCCGGTCCTGCTCGAACTGGCTGCGCAGCTGCTCGGCGGCCACGGCGCGCTCGGTCACGGCAGCAATGGCCGCCGCCTCCCGGGCCGCCGTGCGCGGGGCCGAGGCCAGCGGAATGACCAGGCGCAGGCTGATCGAATCGCCATACTCGGCGCCGCTGGCGTCGCGCTCCCGGCGCAGGCGCAGGCCCACCTCCGGGTTGTCGCGCAGGCTCTGGCGGGTGGTGGCGAGGCGTGCCTGGGCCAGGGCCGTGGCCTCCCGGGCAGCCACCAGCCCGGGGTGGGGGGCGCCAACGGCCTCGGCGGGCACGATTTCCAGATTAGGGGGCGGCGGGCTGCCGGCCAGCACCTGGAAGCGGCGGGCCAGCTCCCTCGCCGTCAGGTCCTGCTCGGCCACGGCGGCTTCGGCGGCCAGGCGTTCCGATTCCGCCAGGTTGAGATCGAAGCGGGGCGCCTCCCCGGCCGTGACGCGCCGGGCCAGGTCGTCGGCGAGCTGGCGGGCCACTGTCAGGCGGTGCTCGGCCAGGCCGGCCTGGCCCCGGGCCAGCAGCCAGGCCAGGCGGGTGTCCACCAGGCGGCGCGCCAGCTCAAGGCGCAGGGCCGCGCGCTCGGCGTCGAGGGCGCGCAGGGCGGTGCCGGCCTCGTCCCGGCGGGCGGCCGCCTGGCCGGGCAGCCACACGGGCTGGGCATATTCCAGCTCCCACTCCTGGCGGCCGCGGTTGTCGAAGGGGCGGTCATTGCGGTTGGCGATACCCACCGATCCGGGGCCGGGGGTCCATCCGGCGGCCACCTCGGCCAGGGCGGAGACCTCGTCCCGGCGGGCATCCAGGGCCCGGGCGCGGGGGTCACGCTGCCAGGCGGCATCGAGCAACTCGGTCAGGCTCGCGGCGGCGGGCCGTGCCGTCGCCGCCAGGGCGCAGCACAGCAGTACAAAAAGGGCGAACAGGCGTCGCATGAAATCCTCGCAGAGAAACGATGGAGAACATGCGGACGGCAGGTGGCGCGGCCCGGAGGCTACGCATCAAACGGGGGAAAAGCGCGAAAGACTGCCGTCCGCGTCAGGCGGCGGCAGCTCTGGGGGGACGGTCGGGCTGGGGCGGAACGCGGGTTGCGCTCGGGGGCAGATCCCGCGCCACCCGCACCGGGCTGAAGGCCACGGCGCCGGGAACAACGGGTAGGGAGAACAGGGAGAACAGGGAGAAGGCCACATGGTGGCACACGCTGCAGTCGTCGCAGCAGGCATCGGCCGCTGCCGGGGCGTCGGGCGACGGATCAGCGGCCGCCGCGGCCATGGCTTCGAGGCAGTGCACATGCTCACCCGCGTCGGCCTGCGCCACGGCCACCTGCGCGTCGGCCACGTGCCGGCACAGGGGCGCGAGGCTGCCTGCCATCGCCTGGAGGGGCAGCAGGAGCATCAGCAGCAGGATGAGAACACGACGCAGCAAGAGGGCAACTCGCAAAATCAACGGCGGGATTGTAGCCGGGCTCTTGGCAGAGCGTGCAAACAGGATCAAAGTTCCCGCCGCCCGCCCACGAATCTTCTCCCCATGACCGACCAACCCAACAACCCCCTCCACGGCATCACCCTCGAAAGCATGCTCACCGAACTGGTGGAGCGCTACGGCTGGGACAGCCTGGGCAACCAGGTGAACATCCGCTGTTTCCAGTTCGAGCCGAGCATCAAGTCCAGCCTCAAGTTCTTGCGCCGCACCCCCTGGGCCCGCGCCGAAGTCGAGGCCCTGTACCTGAGACAGCGGCGCTGACCCTGCCCGGAAGCCAGCACCCATGGCCGCCGAGTTTCACGTCCCGGTCTATTTCGATTACCTGGCCACCTTCAGCTGGGCCCTCTCCGGCGCCATCGTGGCCCTGCGCAAGCGCTGCGACATCGTCGGTCTGTTCGTGCTGGCCCTGCTCACCTCGGTGGGCGGCAGCATCCTGCGCGACGGGCTGTTCCTGCAACGCACCCCGCCGGTGCTCACCGATCCGGTCTACCTGCCGCTGATCACCCTGGCCACCCTGCTCATCGCCCTGCTCCACCAGCGCATTGCCAATCTGCCGGTGGTGGACAAGCTGGTCAGCACCATCGACGCCGTCGGCACCCCGGCCTTTGCGGTGGTGGGCATGCAGCTGGCCCTGGGGGCCGGCATCCCGCTGCCCGGGGTGGTGCTGGTGGGGGCGGTGAGCGGGGTGGGCGGCGGCGTGCTGCGCGACGTGATCGTCCGCGACGTTCCCTTCATCCTCCAGCCCGGCCAGTTCTTCGCCGTGGTGCTGCTGATGGCCAACCTGGCCTTCCTGGCCCTGACCCTGGCCTTCGGGGTGGATACCGTGCCCGCCGCCTGGGCCACCATCGCCCTGTTCTTCGTGGTGCGCATGCTCACCATGCGCTACAACTGGCAGACCCGCCCCCTGCTGCGGAACGAATAGGCCGCCCGCCCCCTCCATACCGGACAGCCCGAAGGAGCCCCCCCATGCCGCCGATCGAACGCATCACCCCGCGCAGCGCCGACCTGGGCGAAGGCCTGCACGTGCGCCGCGCCCTGCCCACCCGCGAACGCCGCATGATCGGCGCCTGGTGCTTCCTCGACCACGCCGGACCGGTGGATTTCGGCCCCGGCGGCGGCATGCACGTGGGCGCCCACCCGCACACGGCCCTGCAGACCTTCACCTGGCTGATCGACGGCGAAGTCCTGCACCGGGACAGCCTGGGCAACGAGCAGGTGATCCGCCCCGGGCAGGTGAACCTGATGACCGCCGGCCACGGCATCGTGCATACCGAAGACTCCCTGCCCGAAGCCCGCCGCCTGCACGCCGCCCAGCTGTGGATCGCCCTGCCACCGGAACACGCCGACTGCCCGCCGGCCTTTGAACATCACCCGGTCCTGCCCCAGTGGGCGCAGGACGGCTGCACCCTGACCCTGCTGGCCGGGCGCCACGGCGAGCGCCAGTCACCGGCACGCCTGCACTCGCCCCTGATCGGGCTGGACATCTGTAGCAGCGGCGAAGCCTGGCTGACACTGCCCCTCGACCCCGGCTTCGAATACGGCATCTTGCCCCTGGAGGGCAGCCTGCGCATCGGCGACGAGACCTTCGACAGCGATGCCTTTGCCTGCTTCGCGCCGGGCGCCGACAGCATCCATCTGGAACTCGCCGCCCACACCCGCCTGCTGGTCATCGGCGGCGTGCCCTTCGCCCAGCCGGTGCTCATGGCCTGGAACTTCGTCGGCCACAGCCGGGAGGCCATCGCCGCCGCCCAGCGCGACTGGGAAGCCGGCAACCCACGCTTCGGCGCCGTCGCGGGCAGCACCCGCCGCCTGGTCGCGCCGCCCCTGCCGTGGATCGGCCACTGACACCTCACCCCCAACACCCACCCCCTGCCACCGCCCGTTCAACTCCGGAGAACACCTGCCCATGTCCGCTCTGTTTCAGCCCCTGAAGGCCGGCGCCGTAACGCTGCCCAACCGCATCCTGATGGCTCCCCTGACCCGCTGCCGGGCCGAGGAAGACCACGTGCCCGGCGACCTGATGGCCACCCACTACGCCCAGCGCGCCAGTGCCGGCCTGCTCATCGCCGAGGCCACCATGGCCATGGAGGGCAACTCCGCCTTCTGGCACGAGCCGGGCATCCACTCGGCAGCCCAGGTGGCCGGCTGGAAGCAGGTGACCGACGCAGTGCACAAGGCCGACGGGCGCATCTTCCTGCAAGTCTGGCACGGCGGCCGGGCCTGCCACCCGCTGCTCAACAATGGCGCCCAGCCCGTCGCCCCCAGCGCCCTGCCCATCCGCAACGACGAGGTGCACACCCCCGAAGGCAAGAAGCCCTACGTCACCCCCCGCGCCCTCGCCGATGACGAGCTGCCGGGCATCGTCGCCGGCTTCCGCAAGGCCGCCGAGAACGCCCTCGCCGCCGGCTTCGACGGCATCGAGGTGCATGGCGCCAACGGCTACCTGCTGGACGAATTCCTGCGCGACGGCAGCAACACCCGCAGCGGCCCCTACGGCGGCCCCATCGAGAACCGCGCGCGCCTGATGCTGGAAGTGCTCGACGCCTGCGTTGGCGTGTGGGGCGAAGGCCGTGTCGGCCTGCGCCTGTCGCCCCTCAACAGCTACAACGACATGCTCGACAGCGACCCGGTGGGGCTCATCACCTGGCTTGCCCAGCGCCTCAACGACCACCCGCTGGCCTACCTGCACGTGATGCGCGGCGACTTCTTCGGCCAGCAGCAGGGCGACGTGCTGACCCCGGCCCGGGCCCACTACAAGGGTGTGCTGATCGGCAACATGGGCTACACCCCGCAAGAGGCCGCCGGCGCCATCGAAAGCGGGCAGCTCGACGCCGTGGCCTTCGGCACCGCCTTCCTCGCCAACCCCGACCTCCCCGCCCGCATCAGGGCCGGCGCCAGCCTCAACAAGCCCCACCCCGCCACCTTCTACTCCCCCGGCCCCGAGGGCTACACCGACTACCCCTTCATGCAGTAAGCGTCAGGCCCCACCCTGTGGGGTCAAACTGATCCTCAAAACCCCCGCCTGACGCTCGGCGCGACCTGCCAGGGCGACTCGTAGGGGCGACTCGTAGGGGCGACTTCAGTCGCCCGCGGACTGTGATCAAGGGCATGTCGGTGATCAACGCACGATGGGCGACTGAAGTCGCCCCTACGGGCCCTCCAGCCAGCTTCACGCGGGCTCTTGAAACCTGCAGACGCGGTTCCCATATCGGAGACAGGGGTAGCCACGGTGTGCTGCCCGCGTCAGACGAGGAGGAGTCCGCATGTTTTACCGATCCCTGTTTCCCCGTGACGTGTTCGCCGAGCTGGACCGGATCCAGCGTGGCCTGCAGCAAGGGGGTGGCGACCTGTCGCCGAGCATTCGCGGCAGTGCCCGGGGTGGCTACCCGGCCATGAACGTGGGCAGCACGGCCCGCTCCGTGGAGATCTACGCCTTCGCCCCCGGCATCGACCCGACCAGCCTGGATGTGCAGCTGGAGAAAGGTGTGCTGACCATTGCCGGCGAGCGTGCCAGCGTGCTGCCGCCCAAGGACGCCCCGGCCACGGTACATATCGACGAGCGCTTCTCGGGCCGCTTCCGCCGGGTGGTGACCCTGCCCGACGACGTGGACCCGAACGCCGTTGAAGCCCGCTACACCGACGGCGTGGTGCATGTGAGCGTGCAGCGCAAGGCCGCCAGCCAGCCCCGTCGCATCCCCGTCCAGTAAGGAGAGCCGACCATGAGTGACAACACCCAACTGCGCCAGCCCGCCCAGACCGAGGCCACCCGTGCCACCGAAGCCCTGCTGCCCCCCGTGGATGTGATTGAGGATGGCGCCGGCATCACCCTCCATGCCGACCTGCCCGGCGTCTCCCGGGACAGGCTGCACCTGCACGTGGAAGCCGACACCCTGACCATCGAGGGCGAGATCGCCCTGCCCGCTCCGGAAGGGCTGGAGTCCATTCACTCGGAGGTCGGGCTGTCGGTGTACCGGCGGGTATTCACCCTGTCCAAGGAGCTCGACGCCGACCGGGTGGCCGCCGAATTCAGCCAGGGGGTGCTGACCCTGCGCATCCCCAAGGTGGAACACGCCCAGCCCCGGCGCATCCCCATCCAGGTGGGCTGAAGGCCGCCGCTACATGCCGCTGAGGTGCCGCTCCAGCCACTTGAGCACGACCTGCTGCAGCAGGTCGGGCTCGACGGGCTTGGGGATGAAGTCGTTCATGCCCACCTGGAAGCAGCGCGCCCGGTCTTCGGCAAAGGCGTTCGCCGTCATGGCGACGATGGGCGTGCCGGCCCGCCCCGGCAGGGCGCGGATCTGCAGGGTGGCCTGCAGGCCGTCGAGGCGCGGCATCTGCATGTCCATCAGGATCAGCGCGTAGTCGGTGGCGGTGGCCATCTCCACCGCCACCTGGCCGTCCTCGGCGGTGTCGATGAGCAGGCCGGTTTCGGCCAGCATCTCCACGGCGATCTCCCGGTTGATCTCATCGTCCTCCACCAGCAGGATGCGCTGCCCGGCAAAGCGCTCGCCGAGCAAGGCCTCCGCCTCGTCCGGGTCGGGCAGCAAGCCGGTCACGGGCTGAAACACGCCCCGGGCGAGGCGGGCGGTGAACCAGAAGGTGCTGCCCACCCCCGGCTCGCTCGACACCCCGGCCGCGCCGCCCATCAGCGCCGCCAGCTTGCGGGTGATGGCCAGCCCGAGGCCGGTGCCGCCGTACTCCCGGGTGGTCGAGCTGTCGGCCTGCTCGAAGGCCCAGAAGATCTGCCCGAGCTTGTCCGGGGCGATGCCGATCCCCGTGTCCTCCACCTCGAAACGCACCAGCAGGCCGGCGGCGTTCTCCTCCACCAGCCGGGTGCGGAAGTGGACGCGCCCGCCTTGGCCGGTGAACTTGACCGCGTTGCTGCCATAGTTGAGCAGGGCCTGCTGCAGGCGGGTCGGGTCGCCCAGCACGGGTGGCAGCCCCTGCTGCAGATCCACGGCGAGCACCAGGCCCTTGGCCACGGCCCGGTCGTGGAGCATGGCGACCACGTTGTGCACCACGGCGTCCACCACCACGCCGGTGCGCTCCAGGCTCAGCTTGCCGGCCTCGATCTTGGAGAGGTCGAGCACCGCGTTGAGGATCTCCAGCAGGTGCTGCCCGGCGGTCTCGATCTTGTCCAGGCGCTCGGCCTGATCGTCGCTCACCCCGGAGCGGCGCAGCAGGTGAGTCATGCCGATGATGGCGTTGAGGGGGGTGCGGATCTCGTGGCTGGTATTGGCCAGGAAGGCGCTCTTGGCCCGGCTGGCCGCCTCGGCCGCCTCCTTGGCGTGGGCCAGCTCCATGGTGCGCAGGGCCACCTGCTCTTCGAGCAGGCTGCGGTGGGCGGCGAGCTCCTGCTCCATCACCCGCCGGGCCGTCACATCCTGGCCGATGCACAGCAGGCCGGCGAGGCTCCCGTCGGGCCGCCGGATGGCCCGGTTGGCCCAGCGCACATACACCCGCCGGCCGTCCCGGGTGAGGTTCTCGTTCTCGTTGTGCTCGCCGCTGGCCGGGTCGGTGATGATGGCGCTCAGCATTTCGCCCAGGTCACGGCCGCTGCGCTCATCCCGCGCCGGCAGGATGGTACCGATCACACTGCGGCCCACGATCTCGGCGGCGGCATAGCCGAAGAAGCGCTCGGCGCATTCGTTGAAATAAGTCACCGTGCCGTCGGGCGACAGACGCAGGATCAGGGCGTTGGCGTTCTCCACCAGCTCCCGGTACTGGGCCTCGCGGGTCTGCAGGGCCTGCTCGGCGGCCTCCCGCTCCCCCATCTCGCCCCGCAGCGCCTGGTTGAGCCCGCGCACCTTGGCCACCACACCCAGCGCCACCACCAGGGCCAGCAAGGAGGCCACGAGGGCCCCCACCAGCCAGGGCGGCACCCGCGCCGACGGCTGCGGGTCGTACAGAAAGTCCCCCAGCTCGAAATCCTTGGGCAGCTTGCCCTGGCGCACATACACATCCACCACGTGACGCCAGCGGCCCGGGCTCATGTAACCCGCCTCCACGATGTCCGGGCGTGTCAGCTCCAGGATCTGGGCCGCCTCGAAAAGCAGGTGCTCCCGCGACTTGCCCTGGGTGTTGTAGCCGGCAATGATCTGGTCGGTCAGCTCATCCGGATGGGCCAGCGCATACACCAGGCCGCGCAGGGTCGCCTCACGGAAGGCGGCTACCACCTCCGGCCGCGCCGCTACGGCAGAGCGGGACGTGAACAGCATGTTGCCGAACAGGTCGATGCCCGCCGAGCGCGGTGTCAGCAAGAGAAACTGGTGCTCCCGTCCGCGGATCAGAAAGGGCTCGTTGGACAGGTAGACGGCCTCCGCTGCCACCTTGCCCGCCTCCAGCGGGCCGAGGGTCCAGTCAGACTGGTCCACCAGCTGGATCTGCTCACTGGGCAGGCCGGAGGCCCGCAGGAAAGCCTCGATCTCGTCGCGGGTGTGGGGGTCTATGGACACCGGCCGGCCGGCCAGATCGAGCACACTCTGCACCCCGACCACCTTGGAGGCCAGCAGGGCCACCGGAGAATGCTGCATCATCGTGGCCAACACCACCACCGGTTGGCCGCGGGCCCGGTCTACCACCAGGGCCGAGGTGCCCACCCCGAAGTCGGCACGCCCCTCGACCACCTCCTTCACCACATCGACGCCGGGCCCGCCCTCTACAATACGCACCTCCAGCCCGGCCGCCTTGTAATAGCCCTGACGCTCGGCGGCATAGAAAGCCGCAAACTCGAACTGATGCTTCCAGTTGAGCTGCACCACCACCGGCTGGGCAGCCTGCGCCGGCACCCCGACGCAGGACACCAGCACACACAGCCACACGCACAATCGTCCCAAATACACAGGCAAGCCACTCTCTCCCCAACCCATGCGCAGCACGGGCCTTGATGTTTCCGTTCAGGACCTGGGCGTGATCTTAGCCTTCACTTCCACAGGTGGCGAGAACCACCGATGCCCCTGGCCTAGCGCCGGCTCTCGGCGTGGCCCGGGTAGGCAATGATGGTGTCAATCAGGGCCTGGGTGAAGCTGGGCAGGGAATCGCCGCGCCGGGTCAGCACGTAGCGCTCGCGGACGGCCCAGCTCTCATCGAGGGGCTTGGTGACGATCTTCATGGTGCGGCTATGCCGGCGGGCTGCCGACTCGGGGACGATGCCGATGCCCACCCCGGCCTCGACCATCCGGCACACCGACTCGAAGTTGCTCACCTGGACGCGGATGTGCAGCTTGTGGCGGCCCTTCTGCATCAGGGTGTTCACGAAATCCTGCAGGGTGCTGCCATCGTGGAGGCCGATGTAGTCGTAATCCATCATGTCGGCAAAGCACACCGACTCCCGCGCCACCAGGGGGTGCCCCGGCGCCACGGCGAGGATCAGCCGGTCGGTGCTGAAATGGTGCTTCTCCAGCCCGTCCGCATCCACCGCCCCCGACACGATGCCCAGATCGGTGGTGCCATCGAGCACCCCGCGCACGATCTCGGCGGTCAGGCGCTCCTGCAGGTCCACGTCCACCTGAGGGTGGCCCGCCAGAAAGGTCGCCAGCACCTCGGGCATGAACTCGGTCACCGCCGTGGTGTTGGCAAACACCCGGATATGCCCCTGTACCCCCTCGCCAAAGCGCTGCAGATCACCCTTCATGTGCTCGATCTGGCCCAGGATGATGCGCGCGTGCTGCAGCAGGCTCTGCCCTGCCGGCGTCAGGGCCACCCCCCGCGGCGCCCGGTAGAGCAGGCGCACCCCGGCCTGGCTCTCCAGCTCCTTGACCCGCGCGCTCACCGCCGGCAGCGACAGGTGGCTGCGCTCCGCCCCGCGGGTCAGGCTCTTGCTCTCGGCAATGTGGATGAACAGGCGCAGGTCGCGCAGATCGATGTGCATGAAAGACAGTCCGGATGGATCAAGCCCCATAGCGTCGCACGGAGTGGGGGCAAATGTGGGCGTGAATGAACGCAACCCTGCTCCGAAGGGACCGACGCCGGCTGGCAGGACGGTAGGGGCGACTTCAGTCGCCCGCGGGCGTCGATCAGGGGGAGGGACTTCGATCTGGGGTCTGTCTGTGAGCAGCGCGTGGATGGGCGACTGAAGAGGGTGTTGTAAATCCCTTTTCACCCCCGCATTTCACGCCAAACCAGGCTACGCCGGGGTCAATCGGACGCGTAGCGCCGCTGGGCGCCTGCCGGTGAGCCACCCACGCCATTGTCTCGTTGGCGGGCAAAGCCTGCTCAGAGGGCACGCCAATCGCAATACGAGGGCCAAAAAGCGCCGCCGGCGGGCGTACGCCAGCGCCCGCCCGAGGTTATAAGCCGTCAAGTGCAGACGGAACTCCAGGCGGACACGCCTCAAACCGCGGCGGCGGAAGCGGTTCAGGCCCTGGCGCTCGCG
>NZ_JBIJDC010000101.1:0-17609 GCF_044344315.1 Zoogloea sp.
GGGACTGTGGGGTCGAATTCGTTCGACCGCGGACTCGTCCCTCGGCCGGATCACCTGCTGGATGAAGCTGAAGGGGCTATGGAAGGCGCTGAGGGCGGCTGGAGGGATTGTGGGGGCGACTTCAGTCTGGCTTCTCTTCCACTATAGAAGGTCGGCAGCCCCCTTTTCTTAACTCCGAGTGGTGCGCTTCCCTTGCGCTGGCCTTGAACGCCCATCAGTCGCTGGCTGGTCTATTGGCGCAGGGCTCTTTGGCTGCGCAGTGCACGTGTTTCGAGAAATAGATTTAGAGAAACTGGTTGGTTTCATTGCATCAGGAATCCAATGGAAAGATCGTCTGCCCGGTTGTGCGGGGCGCTGTCGTGCTCATGTGACCACTGCTTCGTCATCCGTCGTCCAAAGGGCTACTACTTGCGCAGCTAAATCACCCCACCAACTCATACCCCGTACTTCGCCCACCCCCCGCAGCCTTCCTCAGCACCCCCAACTCCAGCAACTGCGTGATATCCCGCAGTGCCGTGTCGGGTGAGCATTTGGCGATGCTTGCCCATTTGCTGCTGGTGAGCTTGCCGTCGAATCCGTCGAGCAGCCGGTTGAGCAGTTTGATCTGACGCTCGTTCATGGGCACCTCTGCCCAGCGTTGCCAGAAGCGGGCTTTCTGCAGTACGGAGTCCAGGGTGGTCTGGGCGCTGGCGATGGCTTGGCCCAGTGTGGTCAGGAACCACGTCAGCCAGCCGGTCACATCCAGGGTGCCTTTCTGGGTCCACTCTAGGATTTCGTAATAGTCCTTGCGGTCCCGCTGGATCTGCGCGGACAGGCTGTAGAAGCGCTGGGCGCTGCCATCGGCACGGGTCAGGAAAAGGTCGCCCACGGCACGGGCGATGCGTCCGTTACCGTCGTCAAAGGGGTGCAGGGTGACGAACCAGAGGTGCGCCAGCCCTGCCTTGATGAGTGTGGGTTCACCGGTTTCGGCATTGGCCCAGGCCAGGAAGCGCTCGATCTCGGTGGGAAGGCTGTCGGCGGGTGGGGCTTGAAAGTGCACCTTGCGACGGCTTCCATGCCCGGAGACGACCTGCATGGGGCCATCGGCATCGATGCGCCACTGGCCTGTCGCGATCCGGGTCATGCCGGAGTAGCCGGTCGGGAACAAGGCCGCGTGCCAGCCGCACAGCCGCTCGGGGGTGAGGGGCGAGGTGGCGTGGGATGTGGCGTCCAGTACCATGTCCACGATGCCTTCCACATGTCGATCCACGGGGGCGACGGCCCCGATGTCCACCCCCAGGCGACGGGCGATGGAGGAGCGTACCGAGTGCACATTGAGGACTTCACCCTCAATTTCGCTGGTCCTGAGCACATCCTCGGTCAGGGCCGCCAGGCTGGCCTGGTCGCGCAGCTTCAGGCCCACGTCGGCCAGACGGCCCAGAAGCATGCCCTGAGCACGACTGACCTTGGACAACAGGTCCATCAGTGCCGTGATGTCGTAGCGCCAATCGGGCCAGTCGTCGTCCTGCCAGATGTAGAGGTTTTCTCCGCTGTTCATGCGGAGATTAAACGCCCGATTCTCCGCAGCGGCAAGTGATCCTCCGTATTGCGTGCGGTGAATGTGCCTGTTTTTTCCCGCGCCGTCTTCATGGAGGAGGGTAGGGACTGTGGGGTCGAATTCGTTCGACCGCGGACTCGTCCCTCGGCCGGATCACCTGCTGGATGAAGCTGAAGGGGCTATGGAAGGCGCTGAGGGCGGCTGGAGGGATTGTGGGGGCGACTTCAGTCGCCCGCGGACTTCGTTAAAGGCATGCCTGTAATCGACGCGGGGTGGGCGACTGAAGTCGCCCCTACAAGTCGCCCCTACAAGTCGCCCCTAAACGTCGTCCCTACACGTCGTCCCTATGAGTCGACTCTGTGGAGAGACTGCATCGACCGTCAGACGATGCGTAAAACGGAGGAAATCAGGATGAACTCGACCCCACAAGGGGGTCGAGTCGCTTGCGCTCAAGGGTGAGTCTGGCGTCAGTCCGGTTTGCGCGCCACCATGCCGATCAGGGCGGAGCGGCCGCGGTGGCCGCTGCCTTCGGCGATGTCTTCCTCGTACTCGACGAGCTCTTCGATCACCCAGTCGGCGAAGGCTTCCTGCAGGGTCTCCGGGGTGTACAGGTTTTCGATGGCTGAGGGGCCGCCGGTGCGGTATTCGTGCTGTTTCGGGGTGTAACCCTGGAGCAGGATGCGGCCGCCCGGCCGGGTGAGCTGCTTCATCACCTCGAACTGGCGCTCACGCCATTCCGGCCCGACAAACTGGATGAAGATGCCCACCACCCAGTCGAAGCTGTCGTGGAGTTCGGCGGGCGGCCAGCCCGGGGCGAGCATGTCCACCTGCATGAAGCGCACGTCCATCTTGCGCCCCGCGGCCAGGCGCCGGGCCTTCTCGACGGCGACGGCGGAGATCTCGATGGCGGTCACGTCCAGCCCCTGCTCGGCCAGCCACACCGAGTTGCGGCCTTCCCCGTCGGCGACCGACAGGGCGGTGCGGCCACTTTCCAGCAGGGTCGCCCGGTGGGCGAGAAATCGGTTCGGCTCGGTGCCGAACAGGTAGTCCTCGCCGGCATCCCGGTAGCGGGTGCTCCACAGTGTCTCCTGACTCATGGGTTGATCCTCATTGTTCATTGGGCGTGAGCTCCCTCTCCGGGAGCGTGAGTGACATCCGGATATGCAGCCAAAGGCTGAACATCCGGGTGTAGGGACATGGGCGCAAGCGCTCGGTTCAGAAATTCGATCACCTCGGACATGACACTGTCGAGTTCGCTGCAGTCATCGTGGCCGCCTGGCAGGAGCAGCAGGCTTACCCGCTCGCTCTGCCGACCGGCATGGATGGCTCGCGCGTCGTCGGCCGGAACCACCTGATCGTCGGTGCCGTGGACCAGCAGCACCGGGCAGTGGATCAGGCCGATGGTGTGGCAGGGGGCGATGTCGTCGAAGCGTCGGCCGATGGTGCGCTGTACGTACCAGAGGATGTAGGCGCCCAGGGGAAAGTGAGGGATGTGCATCGACCGCAGCCAGCGCCGCATCATGGTGGCGGGGTGGGCGAAGGCGGCCAGGCTCACTACGCCCGCCACGGACGGGTTTCGGGAGGCCATCAGCAGCGCCGCGCCGGCGCCAACCGAATGGCCGATGACGCCGACCCGGCGGGCATCCACTTCAGGGCGGGCCTGCAGCCAGTTCACCGCGCAGGTGAGGTCTTCGGCAAAACGCGGCAGGGAGGCGAAGCTGTCGCCGTCACTGCGCCCGTGGCAGCGCGCGTCGAAGAACAGCAGCGCGAAGCCGGCATCGTGCAGGGGGCGGGCCAGGGGCAGCATCATCTGGGCGTTTCCGCCCCAGCCATGGAGCACCGCTACGGCCGGGGCCCGGGGGCCTGCGGGGATGAACCAGCCGAAGAGGGACTTGCCCCCGGCGCCCGGAATGCACACGGCCTCCCAGGGCAGGCCTTCGGGCTCCGCCGTCTCCACCACCCGCGGCGCAGCCAGGCCTTTGCGGATCAGCAGGTTGAGCCCGAAGACGGCGAGTACGGCAAGGGCTGGCAGCAGGATGGGGGTCAAGGGCATTGGGCTGAGGGCGTCTCCAGGGGGTGGGGAGGTGTGTGCAAGTTCATGTACCGCAATGCGGCCGGCTTTCGGGAATAGATGGGTATCAATATAATTCCACCCATGAACGCTACTTCTTCCGCCACCGTTACAGACGGAGCACCCACCGATACCCTCGCCTTTGCCGTGCTCAAGCAGTTTCGCCTGATCTACGGCTCGGTCAAGCAGCATTTTCGTGAAGTCGAAAACAGCTGTGGCGTGTCGGGGTCGCAATTGTGGCTGCTCCACGAGATCGCCCACACCCCGGGTGTGGGGGTGTCGGCCCTGGCCGAGCGTCTGTCCATCCACCAGTCCACCTGCAGTCAGCTGGTGGACAAGCTCGAAACCCGTGGCCTGGTGAGCAAGCAGCGGCGCCAGGATGACCAGCGCCGGGTGGGCCTGCTGCTCACCGACAAAGCCGCGGCCGTGCTTGCTGCCGCGCCCGGGCCGGTGGAGGGCGTGCTGCCCCAGGCCCTGCAAGGCCTGACCGACGACACCTTGCAGCAGCTCCACGCCAGCCTGGCCGACGTCATCGCCCAGCTGGTCGTCCGCGACGAGCGTAGCGCCGACAAGCCCCTCGCCGACCTCTAAGCCGTCTCCGGCCACTCCGTCGGAGTGCGCTTTCCGCCAACCCGGTTGCACATCCTGCCGATCTGCGGCGTGGGCCGCCGGGGCATGCTGTTGCGCCGCTACACTGGCTGCACAACAACACCTGGAGACAGCCATGAGCACCCTTTCCGTCAGCCGCTACCCCGTTCCCGAGCTCGCCAACCTGCCCGCCGACATCCGCGACAAGATCCTCGCCGTGCAGGAGAAGGCCGGCTTTGTGCCCAACGTCTTCCTTACCCTGGCCCACCGGCCGGCCGAGTTCCGCGCCTTCTTCGCCTACCACGATGCCCTCATGGAGAAGGACGAAGGCCTCACCAAGGCCGAGCGCGAGATGATCGTGGTGGCCACCTCCGGCGCCAACAACTGCCTGTATTGCGTGGTGGCCCACGGCGCCATCCTGCGCATCCGCGCCAAGAACCCCCGCGTCGCCGACCAGCTGGCCACCAACTACCGCAAGGCCGAGATCACCCCGCGCCAGCGCGCCATGCTCGACTTTGCCATGAAGCTCGCCCTGGATTCGGGCGCTGTCGGTGACGAAGACATCGCCGCCGTGAAGGCCCACGGCTTCGACGACGAGGCGGTGTGGGACATCGGCGCCATCACCGCCTTCTTCGCCATGAGCAACCGCCTGGCCAACCTCACCGGCATGCGGCCGAACGACGAGTTCTTCCTGATGGGGCGGCTGCCCAAGGCCTGAGGGCCCGCCCGGGCCTAGTCGCTGCGGGCTCCCCAGCGCTGGGCCAGCACGCCGCCTACGGCCAGCTGCAGCGGGTGGTAGATCATGATCGGCATCAGGATCAGCCCCAGCGCCGGGTTGGCGCCAAAGATCAGGTGCGCCATGGGCACGCCCGAGGCCAGGGTCTTCTTGGAGCCGCAGAACACCGCGGCGATCCGGTCTGCGGTGTCCAGCCCCAGCCAGCGCGCCAGCAGCCGGGTGAGGGCCAGCAGGATGGCGAAGAGCAGGGCGCTGCCGATGACGGTTTCGACCAGGACCAGCGGGCCGTGACGGGACCACACGCCCTGTTGCACCGTATCGGCGAAGGAGGTGTAGACCAGGGTCAGGATGGTCAGCCGGTCCACGATCTGGAGGCGGGCCTTGTGGCGGCCGGCCCAGGCGCCGAGCAGCGGGCGGGAGAGCTGCCCCAGCACCAGCGGCAGGACCAACCAGATCAGCAGGTCGATGATGACCGGCCCCACGGCAAAGCTGCTGCCGCTGCCGCCCAGCAGCCAGGCCATCCAGAAGGGCGTCAGCACCACCCCGAGCAGGCTCGACAGGGTGGCATTGAACACCGCCACAGGTACGTTGCCCCGGGCTGCCACGGTCAGGGCCACCGACGACGACACCGTGGAAGGCAGGGCGCAGAGGTAGAAGAAGCCGATCTGCAGGTCGGCCGACATCCAGCCGCCGCTGGCTTTGAGCAGCAGCCAGCCCAGTGCCGGGCAGATCAGGAAGGTACAGGTCTGGATCAGCAGATGTACCTTCCAGCGCAGTGCGCCATCCTTGAGGGCGGCCAGGGGCAGGCCCAGGCCGGTGAGGAAGAAGACCAGCGCAATGCCGGCCTTGTTGAGCAGCTCCGGCTGCAGGAAGCCGCCTTTGGCCCCGGGAGCCGGCCAGAGGAAGGCCAGGGCGACGGCGACCAGCATGCCCTTGAGAAACCAGTCGAACTTGAATTTCATGGTGAGTGACCCTTTCTGATGGCGGCGGCTTACCAGGCGGCCACGCAGCCGTCGCTGCGCGGGTCTTCGCCGCCCTCGATCCAGCCTTCGGGGTGCCGCACCAGGGCGCCGGCGTGGCCCATGCGCTCGTCGTAGTCGCCCACCACCTCCACCGGGTGCCCCAACGCGCGCAGCCGTTCCAGCACTTCCGGCGCGTAGCGCGACTCCAGCTTGAGGGTGGTGCTCTGCTCGGCCCAGGTGCGGCCCAGCAGCCAGCGCGGCGCGGCCACCGCCGAGCGCACGTTGTGGCCGCCCCACACATAGCGCGAGAACACGGCGGCCTGGGTTTGCGGCTGCCCCTCGCCGCCCATGGTGCCGTACACCAGCAGGCGCCCGTCGTCGAGCCGGGCCATGGCCGGGTTGAGGGTGTGGAAGGGCTTGCGGCCGGGTTCCAGGCTGCGCAGCCGGCCGGGGCGCAGGTCGAAGCTGCAGCCCCGGTTCTGCCACCAGATGCCGGTCTCGGGCAGTACCACGCCGCTGCCGAACTCGAAGTAGATGCTCTGGATCATGCTCACCGCACGGCCTTCGCCATCCACCACGCCCATCCAGGTGGTGTCGCCGTCCGAGTTGGGGGCCGGCCACGGGCTGGCCTGATCGAGGGGCACGGTGGCGGCCAGGGCGGCCAGATGCGCGTCGTCAAGCAGGCGGGTGGGGTCGATGCCCATGGCGGCCGGATCTGTGACGTGCCTGTCACGCACCATGAAGGCCTGCTTGGTGGCCTCGACCAGGGCGTGGATGCCTTCCACGGTGTCGGGGTTCCAGCCGGCCTGGCGGATGCGGTCGTAGATGCCGAGGATGAGCAGCGAGGCCAGGCCCTGGGTGGGCGGGGCCATGTTGTACACGGTGCCGCAGGACAGCCGGACTTCGAGGGGTGCCTTCAGCTCGGCTTGATGGCGGGCCAGGTCGGCGGTGCTCACCGGGCTGCCCACGGCGGCCAGGTCGGCGCCGATCTGCTGGGCCAGCTCGCCCCGGTAGAAGTCGTCGGCGCCGGCCCGGGCCAGCTGTTCCAGGGTGGCGGCCAGGGCTGGAAAGCGGTGGCGCTGGCCATACAGCGGCACCTGCCCGTTGTTCAGGAAGGCCTGGGCGAAGCCCGGCTGGCCCTGCAGTTCGACCAGCTTGGCGCGGGTGTTGGCCTCCTGGCTGTGGGTGACTGGAAAGCCCTCGCGGGCGTAGTGGATGGCGCTTTCGAGCAGGCGCGCGAAGGGCAGGCGGCCGCCCCATTCGCGCTGGCTGCAGGCATAGGCCGCGCCCCAGCCGGAGAGGGTGCCGGCTACGGTGTTGGCGGCCAGGGGGCCGCGCCACGGAATGCTGCTGGCGCTGCCGTACAGGTCGCGGGTCACCGCGGCGCCGGCGGCGCCGCAGGCGTCGATGGAGCGCATGGGCTGACCCGGTGCATGCAGCAGCCAGAAGCCGTCGCCGCCGATGCCGGTCATGTGGGGGTAGACCACCGCCAGGGTGGCGGCGACGGCGATGGTCGCCTCAATGGCGTTGCCGCCTTCGCGCAGGATGTCGAGCCCGGCCTGGGCGGCCAGGGAATGGGAGGCGACGACGGCGCCCCGGGTGCCGAGGATGGGTTTCATGCGGATTCGCCCTTCAGTTTCTGTTGGCTGTTTGACGGAATGCCCCAGGCCGGCGCCACGCGGTTGGTGGCGCTGCGGGCGGAGAGCAGGTGGGAGCGCATCTCCCGGTAGGTGGTGATGACGTCGTGGGCGAGGATGGCTTCGACGATCACCGAGTGCTCCTCGAAGGATTCGCCCATCCGCTCCAGGTTGCGGAACTGGGTGCGCCGGAAGGGCGAGACCCGGTGGCGCAGGCTGGTGGCCATCTCGATCAGCACCGGGTTGTAGCAGCCGCGGATGATGGTGGCGTGGAGTTCGAGGTTGGCGGCGTCGTAGCGGTCGATGTCGCCGTTCTGCATGGCGGCGCGGCCTTCGGCGTGGAGTTCGAGCATGCGTGCCCGGTCGGCTTCGGTCATGCGCAGGGCGGCGTGGCGGGCGCAGGCGGCTTCCAGCTCGCCGATGGCCTCGAACATCTGGTCGAGTTGATCGACGGTCAGCTCGGCCACCACCGAGCCCCGGTTGGGCCGGGTGTCCACCAGGCCCATGATGGCGAGCTGCTTGAGGGCTTCGCGGATGGGGGTTCGCGATACGTTGAAGCGCGCGGCCAGGCTGACCTCGTCGAGGCGCGAGCCCGGGGCGAAGTTGCCCAGCACGATCTCGTCGGCGATGCGGCGGCACACGTCATCGGCCAGCCCGCCCCGGCCACGGCCGGATTCAAAGGGAAAGACGCTCATCACGCAGCCTCCGCGACGGGTTGGACCGGATGCCAGCAGGCCACCGCGTGGCCGCCCTGCGATTCCAGCGGCGGCACCTCGCGCCGGCAGCGCTCGCTGGCGCGAGTGCAGCGCGGCGCAAAGCTGCAGCCCGGGGGCAGGGCGGCCAGATCGGGGGGGGCGCCGGGCACCGCCTGCAGGGGCTGGCCCCGGTGTTCGGCGCCGACGGTGGCGGCCAGCAAGCCGACCGTGTAGGGGTGGCGCGGTGTGCGCACGATGTCGCCGACGGCCGCCTGCTCGACGATGCGCCCTGCGTACATCACGGCGATGCGGTCGGCGACCTCCACCGCGGCGCCGATGTCGTGGGTCACGAAGATCACCGACATGCCGGTCTCCCGCTGCAGCTCCCGCAGCAGGAGCAGCACCTGGATCTGCACGGTGGCGTCCAGCGCCGTGGTCGGCTCGTCGGCCAGCAGCAGCTTGGGCTGGCAGGCCAGGGCCAGGGCGATCATGGCGCGCTGGCGCATGCCACCGGAGAGCTCGTGGGGGTAGGCGTCGAAGCGCCGCCGGGCCTGGGGGATCTGCACCCGCTCAAGCATGTGCAGGGCCTGGGCGCGGGCGGCGGTCTCATCAATCGACGCGTGGGCGCGGATCGCCTCGGTGATCTGCTGGCCGATGGTATAGACCGGGTCGAAGGCCAGCCCCGGCTCCTGGAACACCATCGATACCGTGCCGCCCCGGTAGAGGTCCAGGGCCCGGCCCTTGAGGGCGAGCACATCCTGGCCGTCCACCTCGATCTTTCCCTGGATCTTCGTGGTGCGCTCGGGGTGCAGGCGCAGCAGGGTGCGCAGGGTGACGCTCTTGCCCGAACCGGATTCGCCGAGCAGGCCGAGCACCTCGCCGGCGCCGAGTTCGATGTTGACCGCGTTGAGGGCGCTGGCCTTGCGATTGCCGCAGAACTGGACGGACAGGTCCTGCAGGGATACCAGGGGGGTGGTCATGCGTGCGTCTCCGGAAGGGCGCCGGGGTGGCCCGAGGCGGGGTCATTGAGGTGGCAGGCGGCCTGGTGGGTTGGCTCGCCGGCGATGCCGATCAGGGCCGGGGTTTTGGCTTCGCAGACCGGATGCGCGTGGGGGCAGCGGTCGCGGAAGCGGCAGCCACTGGGCGGGTTGATCGGGTTGGGTGGGTCGCCGGCCAGGGGCGACGATTCGGTGCGTCGGTCCGGGTCCATGGATGGCACGGCGGACAGCAGGGCCCGGGTGTAGGGGTGGGCGGCCTGGCCGTAGATGCGCTCCACCGGGCCGGTCTCCACCACCTGGCCCAGGTACATCACCATTACGTAGTCGGAGATGTAGTGCACCACGTGCAGGTCGTGGGAGATGAACAGGTAGGTGAGCTGGCGTTCGGCCTTGAGCTCCTGCAGCAGGTTGAGCACCTGGGCCTGCACCGACTTGTCCAGCGCCGCCACGGCCTCGTCGAGGATCACCAGGCGCGGGTCGAAGGCCAGGGCGCGGGCAATGTTGACCCGCTGGCGCTGGCCGCCCGACAGTTCGTGGGGGTAGCGGCTGGCGAACTGCTCCGGCGCCAGGCCGACGCGGGCCAGCAGATCGTGGGCCTGGCGTTTGGCCTCGGCGGCCGGCATGCCGTGCACCCGGGGGCCGTAGGCGATGGTCTCGGCGATGGTCAGGCGCGGGTTGAGGGAGGCAAACGAGTCCTGGAAGACCATCTGCAGGCTGCGCCGGAATTCCTTCAGGCGGATGCCACCGAATTCATCGACGCCCTCGCCGTCGAACACCATGCTGCCCGAGTCGGCCTGCATCAGGCGGGCGATGAGCCGGGCGGTGGTGGACTTGCCACAGCCGGATTCGCCGACGATGCCCAGGGTCTTGCCCTTGGGCACCGAGAAGCTGACCCCATCGACGGCATGGACGAACTTCTTCGTCCGTTCGAGGGGGCCGCCGCGCACCGGAAAGTGCTTTTTCAGGTCGCGCACGACGAGCAGCGGCTGGGCCGGGCCGCCCCGGTCCTGAACCGGGCTGGGGGTATGGGTAGCGGAGTTCATCGACGGATGTCCATGGCGGAGCGCACGCTGTCTGCAAGCAGATTGAATGCGATGGAGGTGACGAAGATCAGGGCGCCGGGCAGGGCCGCGATCCAGGGATTGACGTAGATGGCCGAGCGCAGGGTGTTGAGCATCAGGCCCCACTCGGGCTCCGGCGGCTTGACCCCCAGGCCCAGGAAGGACAGGCCGGAGGCAAGGATCATGCTGACGCTGAGCAGGCCCGTGGCATACACGAAGACCGGCCCGAGCACGTTGCCCAGCACATGCACACGGATGATCGAGAAGGCGCTGGCGCCGCTCATCCGCGCCGCCTCGATGTAGTCGAGCTGGCGCACCTGGGTGGTGACGCTCTCGGCCACCCGCACCACCTGGGGCACGAAGACCAGGGTCAGGGCGATCAGGCTGTTGCTCATGCCCGGCCCCAGGGCGCCGGAGATGGCCACGGCCAGCAGCACTGACGGAAAGGCGTAGAAGACGTCGAGCACCCGCATGATGACCATGTTGAGCCGGCCGCCCACATAGCCGGCGAGCAGGCCGATGGCGGTGCCGATGCCGAAGGCGGCGAGCACCGGCACCACGCCCATCAGCAGCGACAGGCGGCCGCCGTGCATCAGGCGCGAGAGCATGTCGCGGCCCAGTTCATCGGTGCCGAGCAGGAAGCCCGGGCTGCCGATGGGCAGCAGGCGTTTGAGCATGCTGGCCTTGTAGGGGTCGGCGGGGGCCAGCCAGGGGGCCAGTACGGCCGCGCCGATGATCAGCAGCAGGACCAGGCCGGCGGCCAGGGCCATGGGGTCGCGGCGCAGCTGGCGCCAGACCACCCGCCAGTAGCTGCGGCTGGGGGCCGGGGCAGCAGCAGGGGCGGCCACCGGCAGGGAGAGTTCGAGGGTTGCGGACATGGTTTGGCTCCGGTCAGCTGCGGCCCATGCGCGGGTCGATCAGCGGTTGCAGGATGTCCACCAGCAGGTTGAGGACGACGAAGAACATGCACAGCACCAGGATGGTTCCCTGCAGCAGGGGGATGTCGCGCTGGAAGATGGCGGTGTTGAGCAGGAAGCCGGTACCCGGCCAGGCAAACACGGTCTCCACCAGGATCGAGCCGCCCATCAGGTAGCCGATCTGCAGGCCGGCGACGGCGAGCACGGTGGGGGCGGTGTTCTTGGCGATGTGGCGGAAGACCGCGACGCCGGACAGGCCGCGGGCGCGTAGCGCGGTGACGAACTCCTGCTCCAGCATGTCGGCCACCAGGGCGCGCACGGTGCGGGTGATGATGCCCATGGGGATCACCGACAGGGTCAGCGCCGGCAGCACCAGGTGGCGTAGGTGCTCCATATCCCACAGCCATTCGGACGAGCCGCCGGGGCCGGCGCCCATGGCCGGAAACCAGGGCAGCCAGATGGAAAACAGGATGGTGAGCACCAGGCCCAGCCAGTAGTGGGGGATGCTCACGCCGATCACCGAGATCACAGTGGCGACCCGGTCGATCCAGGTGCCGTGGCGGTAGCCGGCCAGGGCGCCGAGGATGCAGCCGACCAGCACGCCCCCCAGGGCGGCCATGCCGGCCAGGAGCAGGGTGTTGCTGACGGCGCTCAGCACCTCGGTGGTGACGGCGCGGCCCGAGGCGATGGAGGTGCCCAGGTCGCCCTGCAGGGCGCGGCCCAGCCACAGGCCGTATTGCACCGGCACCGGCTTGTCGAGGCCGTAGGCGCTCTTGAGGGCCTGGATGACCTCTTCGGGGGCATCGGCCGGGGCGATGGCATTGAGCGGATCGCCCGGCGCCAGATAGACGAGCACGAAGGACACCACCGTCACGCTCAGGGCGATGGGGATGGCGTAGATCAGGCGTTTGAGGATGTAGGCAAACATGGCGCGCTTTCTCCGATCCGGGGCGGGATCGTTGAAGGGCCGGGGCGCACCCCGGCCCGGTGGATCACATGCGGAGGGTGGTCAGGTCCTGGAACCAGTGCTGGGCCTGGACGAACTCCTTGACCTTGGGCGACAGGGCGTGGGGATTCACGTCATGCACCACCCACAGCATCAGGGCGTCGTTCACCATGGTCTGATGCACGAAGGACAGCAGCCCGTCCTGCTTCTTGGTATCGAAGGTGGTGCGGATCTGGTCCAGGGCGGCGTCCACCTTGGGGTTGTTGTAGCCCCCCCAGTTCACCCCGTTCGGCGCCACGTAGCGGCTGTCGGCAAAGCGGGTCAGGGCGTAGAAGGGGTCGGCCGTGACGTAGCCCAGGTTGATCGCGGTGATGCCCTTGCCGGCGTTCATGTCGGCCTTGGCGCCGCTGCGCCAGTGCAGGTAGAGGTTCTCCAGCTCGACCACCTCGAACGTCACCTGGATGCCGATCTCGGCCAGGCTCTGCTGGATGAACTCGTTCATGGGCAGGGACAGCATCTGGCCGGTGCCGCCCTGGGCGATGATCACCTTGGCCTTGAGCGGCTTGGACGGACCGTAGCCGGCCTGGGCCATCAGGGCGCGGGCGGCGGGCAGGTCGTAGCCGATCTTGAATTCAGGCTTGCCGAACCACGGACTGGTGGGGTCGAGCTGGCCCTTGGCCGGGGTGGCGAGCCCGCCCATCAGGCTGACCACCGAACTGCGGTCGATGGCCAGGTTGGCCGCCTTGCGCACCCGGATGTCGGTCCACGGCGAGCCCGGCTGGGTGGAGAAGTGATACGGCCAGACGTGGGGGGTGACGTTCTGCACCAGCTTGAAGCCGGCCCCCTTGAGCTGCGGCAGCACATCGGGCGGTGGTGTCTCGATGATGTCCACCTGGCCGTTGAGCAGCGCGTTGGCGCGGGTCATGGCGTCGGGGATGGGCACCAGCACGATGCGGTCGGTCTTGGCCATGCGCGCCTTGTCCCAGTAGGCGGTGTTCTTGACCAGATCCGCGCGTTCGCGGGGTACCAGCTTGTCGAGCTTGAACGGGCCGGTGCCGGAGGGCTTGGCCGCCACCTTGTTCCAGTCCTTGCCCATCTTTTCCCACTGGGCCGGGCTGGAGATCAGGAACCAGGGGAGCTGGTAGGGGAAGAGCGCGTCCACCTCCTTGGTGGTGATTTCAACGCTGTAGTCACCCACCTTGCGATAGGCGGCGATGGACGGAATGCGCGGGCGCACCTGGGCGCTCTGCTTGGCGTCGAACTGGGGCGACTTGTCGGCCAGCACCTTGTCCAGGTTCCACACCACCGCATCGGCGTTGAACTCGGAGCCGTCATGGAACTTGACCCCCTTGCGCAGGGTGAATACCCACTTCTTGTTGTCCTTGGCATCCACCTTCCATTCGCTGGCCAGGCCGGGTACCAGCTTGCCCGGGCGATTGCCGATGTTGGCCTCCCAGGCGATCAGCGGGTCGTAGAGGGTGTGCCCGGTGAACTGGTAGGCGCCGGCGCCCCGGTCGGGCTGACCGGTGGTGAGCGGAATGTCGGCCATCGAGATGCCGTAGCGGGCGACCGTTTCTGCATGCAAGCCGCCGTGCATCACGAGGGCCAGGGGGAGTGCTGCAAACCATCTGGAAAGCTTTGTCGAATTGGGTTTCATGGGTATCTCCGAAGTGGTGAAAGCACTTCAGGGATTGCATGCAATGTGCCAATCCGGCCGTTTTTCCGGATGTATTTTCTAAATCGATGTTTGCTCTCGGTTAATGGAAAAATTGTTCAAAAGCGCGAAATCGGCTGACGCTTCCGCCCAACCATCGACACCGGGCAGATTGCATGCACGGCGCACCCGGCAGGTGCGTTCCGCCGTGATCCGTCCCCCACTCCGGGGCATTGAAAAAGTGGATTGGCGGAACAGTTGAGCTGTTCGATGCCGAGTCCGGCCTATCTCCCCAGGGGATTTGCCGCCCACGAGCGCGCCTGCGCCAGGTCCGCGCCCAGGATTTCGACTTCTTCTGATGCGGGGGGCCGGCGGACAGGCGCGGGGGCCTTGCCGGCCTTTCCTCTCCTCGGCTGTCTAGACTGCAAGAAAGGACGATCCCCCCTCTTTCTTCACCCATTCTTCGTCGCTCTTGACGCGCTTTTCTACCCTCTGGGCAAGCTTGATGGCAATGGAGACCGAGCGCTCGATAAGCGCATCCTCGTTGTCGGCGGTCAGATCAACCGTCTGGATCAAACCTGAGAAGACGGTGGCGGACATGCTTGCCACGACCGACTCGCTATGCTGCAGATGGAAAAATTCTTCATTGGCCATTTGGTTTCCTTGAGTCCGGGTTGAAGACGACTGACGTCGTCGAAGGATGCGCCTTGACCGCAAGCGCGGCCAGCGTGGCGTTGTTATGGAAAAGGGGCGGTGACGGCGGCGGGTGGGCTTCTGCTGACGTGCCCGTGGGGTGCGTCGTCGAATGCGCTGGTCATGGCGATTTTCGCATCTCTCTTACCGTCTTGTCATTCGCCCGGCCTCGTCGGCGGCCTCCGCGGAATCGGGTGCAAACCCCGGGTCGGGTCGGCGGAGCCTGACCCGACCGATGTGACTGAGCGGCATGGCCTTGGATTGACGGACGGTGGGGGCGACTTCAGTCGCCCGCGGACTTCGCTCAACGCGCGGCGCCTGGTATTCCGTGCGGATGGGCGACTGAAGTCGCCCCTACAAATCGCCCCTGCCAGTCACTTCTGCGGCGACCATCAGACGACGTGTGAGGAGAGGCAGCCAACCCGACCCCCGAAGGCGGCATCACCGGCATGCCCTTGCGTCAGGCCCCTCAAACTCACAGGTGCTCTGCGGGCCCGTGCTCAGGCGGTGCTGAAGTCCCGTATCATTTTTTGATGGACTCCGTGATCCCGAACTCTGCATGCACCCTCAGGCTGTGTCACGCCGTGCTGGGTGCGCTTGCGGTTGCGCTGCTGGCGGGCTGTGCCTCGGCGCCGCCGGTGCCTCATACCCTCGAAGCGGATCCACAACTGGGGCTGCCCGCCGTGCACACTACGGCGCAGGATCGGCGCGGGCGTTTCCGGGAGATCTTCTGTGCCGTGCTCGAGGCGCGCAAGGATGTGCTGCCGGACCATCGGGACTGCGATCTGGCCTTGACCCGGTTTGAGCCCGAGCCGGCGGGTACGGGCGAGAGGATTGAACTGGGGCCGGCGCCGCGCAAGCTCACGCTGCTCTTCGTGCCCGGCGTCGGCTGGGATTGCTTTGCGGACTGGCTGGCCATGGAGGAAACGATTCCCCGGCATCTGGGGCAATTCGGGTTCGGCATGCGTACCGTGCCCATCGCTGGCCTCGGCAGCAGTGCAGCCAACGCGACCCGGATCCGGGATTCCGTGCTGGCGATGCCCCGGGATGGCGTAGGGCCCGACCTGGTGTTGCTGGGCTATTCCAAGGGGGCAGTCGACATCCAGGTGTCCCTTGCCCGCCACCCCGAGATCCATCACCGGGTGGCGGCGGTGGTCAGCCTGGCCGGCGTCATTGGCGGTTCTCCCCTGGCCGATGAGATGCGGGATGACGAGCTCGACATGCTGCAGTATTTTCCCGGCGCCCGCTGTGCTCCGGTAGACGGCGGTGTGATGAAGGACATCCGGCCGGCGACGCGCCGGGCCTGGCTGGGCAGCCACCCCTTGCCGCCTGGCATTGCCTACTATTCGCTGATCACCGTCCCGGCGCCCGGGCAGGTTTCGCTGTTGCTGCGAAGCAGCTACAAGACCCTGGCGCGGAGGGATGCAAACAACGACAGCCAGGTGATTCTCGCCGATCAATACCTGCCCGGCAGTGCTCTGCTAGGGTTTCTCAATGCCGACCACTGGGCTGTCGCAGTCCCAATCGCCCGCACGCACGGCGTCTTCGGTACGCTCCTGGTGAATCGCAACGCCTATCCCCGCGAGGCCTTGTACGAAGCCTTCATGCGTTTGATCGCCGAGGATCTGCTCAGGGCCGATACACGCCTGGCGCGCTGAGTCGGGCATGGAGCGAGGTGTGGCGCAAGGTGTGACGCGTCTCAATGGGTGGATTCATCGTTTTCCTCAGTCTGCTGCCCGGCCCGGACAGTGAATTGGTCATCTCGATTGGTCTGGCAGCGATTCGGCTGGCCATCGGGAGAGGCTGACATGCGGCGGAGCCGCTCCTTGTAGATCGTTTGAACCGGTTCAGGAAAGCCGGGGCGTTTCTTCGCACGGATCAAGGTTTTTTCCTATGGCGAGAACTAGGATCGCCTTCATTGATAAAACCCTGAGCCGATCATGGATGTTTCCCGCCGTCGCTTTCTGGGTGTTCGTACGCCCGGGCCGGCGCCTTTCCGTCCGCCCTGGAGTCTCTCCGAGCCCCTCTTTCTCGATCGCTGCACGCGCTGTGACGACTGTGTGAAAGCCTGTCCAACCGGCCTGCTGCTACGCGCTCAGGGGGGCTTTCCCGAAGCCGATTTCAGCGCTGCCGCCTGCACCTTATGTGGCGACTGCGCCCGTGCCTGTGCCACGGGGGCCATCGGGCGGGATACCTCTCTCCAGGCCTGGTCTTTCGGAATTGCCATCAGTGAAGGCTGCCTGGCGGCCCAGGGCGTTGACTGCCGGGTGTGTGGCGAGCTGTGCGATACCGCGGCGATCCGTTTCCGCCCCCGCATCGGCGGTGCGCCCCTGCCCGAGGTGGACAACACCCTATGCACCGGCTGCGGTGCCTGTATTGCCCCTTGTCCCGTCACCGCGATCCAGCGCGTGGCCTTCAACCCAGCCCCGGAGCTCCCATGAACATCGTCAGTCTCGTTCTGCGCATCAAGCCGGAGACCCGTGCCGAGGCAGAGGCCGCCCTGTGCGCCTATCCCGGCGTCGAGTGCCACGGCATGTCCGATGACGGCAAGCTCATCGTCACCGTCGAGGATGCGGAGGGCGCAGCCATGTCCGACACCCTGATCGCCCTGCATCGGGTGCCCGAAGTGCTGGCGGCGACGCTGGCCTACGAATACACCGACGCCCAGCTGTCGACCTCTCCCGAAACGCTCCCCCAAGCCACGCAATCCACGAATTCCCCCTGCGAGGAGGCTCAATCATGACCATCAACCGACGCGATTTCATCAAGACCCAGGCCATCGCCACGGCCGCTGCCACGGCGGGCATTTCCATGCCGGCCCTTGCGGCCAAGCCGGCGGCACCCGCCGAGAACACCACCGCCGTGCGCTGGGACAAGGCCGCCTGCCGCTTCTGCGGTACCGGCTGTTCGGTGCTGGTGGGCGTGCAGAACGGCCGCGTGGTGGCCACCCAGGGGGATCCGGATTCCCAGGTCAACCGGGGTCTCAACTGCATCAAGGGTTACTTCCTGTCGAAGATCATGTACGGCGAGGACCGCCTGACCCGGCCGCTGCTGCGCATGAAGGACGGCAAGTACAGCAAGGACGGCGAATTCACCCCGATCAGCTGGAATGCG
>NZ_JBIJDC010000171.1:0-5305 GCF_044344315.1 Zoogloea sp.
CCCACGGAAAAACCACCCTCCGTCAGAAAGCCTGCGTCTTTGTCTCCTGCCGCCGGGCACTCATGCGTTGCCTCGATTCGTCAGAAACATCATGCACAAAATAAACACAAAAGGCAAATGTGTTTATAAACCTAAATGAGATCTTTGCTCGTGAGGCCGAGCCGCTGGGACACCAAGCCAAGAAACAGGCTCTCGATACGGGACGAGCGCTCGCGCTGGGTCGGCCCACGCGGGGCCAGCTGCTCGCTGAGCACGTAGCGGATCATCATTTCGCACACCAGCTCCCGGTCGATGCGAATGCCCAGGCGGGCATCCCAGGCATCGAAAACGATCGCCAGCACGTCCTGCAAGCGCAGCACCGAGTCATGGAAGATGCGCTGGAAAAATCCAAGGGCATACTCCGGGGCGACCTTGAGGAGACGCCTGGCTTGCCCACTTTCCAGGTAGGCCTCGAGATACGCCACCACCGCCCGGAAGCGCTTGTCGGGATCGTCCGTTACCTGGGCAGCCAGGATCAGCGCCGAATGGAAGTTGTCCCGCTTGTGGCGAGAAAAAGCGTCGAGCAGATCGCCCTGGGACGAGAAGTAACGATAGAAGGTGCCGCGCGACACCTCCGCTTTCTCGCACACTTCGAGAATCGAGACGCGGTCGGAACCGGAGCGCAGGATGATGTCCTCCGTTGTCGCCAGGATCGTCGCTATCGTTTCCTCCGAACGCCGGTTACGGCGTCCTGCCCCATCCCCCGTGCCCTTACGGCCGGTGATTGCCCCCATTTCAGTACTCGCGCACCGGTACGTCGCGGGGGCGCGAGTTATAGCCCGGCAGGTGCAGACCGCCATCAACGTGTATCGCCTCACCCGTCATGTAGCAGGACAGCTCGCTGGCCAGGAAGAGCACCGCGGGGGCGATATCGGCCTCGGGATCACCGCTGCGGCCCAGCGGGCGCAGGGCCGCCGAGGCCTCGGCAAAGCCCGGATTCTCGGCGGCGAGCTTGTGAAAGGTGGCGCCCATTGCCGTCGGGGCAATCGCATTGACGGTGATGTTGAAGCGCCCCCATTCGGCAGCGGCGCTGCGCGTCAGGCCGAGGATGCCGGCCTTGGCGGTGTTGTAGTCGGCATGCAGCCAGGCACCGGTATCCACATCGATGGAGTAGAAATTGACGACCTTGCCGCCGCCCCGCAGCTTCATGTGCGGAAGCGCCGCCTGCATCGCCCACCAGGATGCCCATACCGTGGACTTCAGCGTCCGCTCGAGCATCTCGTCGGTCTTGTCTTCCATGCGCACGTTGGGCGACGGTACAAAGGCGTTGTTCACCAGAATGTCGAGGCCGCCAAAGTGGCTGGCTGCCGCATTCACGGCGGCAACAACGCTTTCCTTCGAGGTCACATCAGTGCGCACGAACAGTGCCCTGCCGCCCAGTTCCTCCAGTTCGCGGACAACCTGCTCGCCGCTGGCCACATCGATCTCGGCGACAACCACGGCAGCGCCTTCGCGGGCAAAACGCCGCGCCACGCCCTTGCCAATGCCGCCACCAGCGCCGGTAATCAGGGCAATCCTGCCTTCAAGTAGTCCCATGTCTCCTCCTTATTTTTATAAACACAAACTCTGTTAATGTTCACATATTGGCAAGACAATGGATCGCTGTCTATAGCCGGCAAAAGATTCTCCCCATCCCATACAGAGAGAAGAGCGCACCCGACATGCAGGCCTTCAGACGCAGGATAGAAATCCGCTCGCGGAGCACCACGACGGGAGGCGAAGTACGCGCCGCCCTGGAAGACGACTTCCACCATTTCCGCGTCACGGTGCACCATAAAGACGGCATCGTCAGCGCCGTAGACGGCGCCTCGCCACGCCATCCGTTTACCGCCTGTCCCGCCGCCGCCGGGCAACTGCAGGCGCTGCTGGGCATGGCCCTGACCACCGTTGCCAGCAGCGTGACCCGTCATGTGGACGCCAGCGAGCAATGCACCCACCTGCTCGACCTGGCGGGCCTGGCCATCGCCACTGCCGCGGTCGGGCTGGCCCGGCGCAGATACGAGATCGACGTCCCCCGCGAAAACGGGCACGTCACAGCCGCCCACCTGCTGCGCGACGATGCTTACCGGCTCGACTGGAAACTCGACGGCGGACGCATTGCCGGTCCGCCTCCCTTTGCGGGTGTCAGCCTGCACGAAGGCTTCGCCCGCATGGCGCTGAGCACCCTGCCACCCGATCAGGCCGAAGCGGCAATCGTCCTGCGGCGCTGTGCAGTGATCGGCGCCGGCCGCCTCAAGAACATCGACCTGGAACCCCACGCCAAGCCCGCCGGTCGCTGCTACGCGCAGCAGCCGGCACGGGCGCCCCTGGCGATCCGCATCGTTGGCTCGACGCTGGATTTTTCAACCAGGGCAAGCGCCCTGTGCGAGGGCGACGCGCGCTGGCTGGCCTTCGCCACCGAAACCTGAAGCTCAAAACAGCAAGGCCTCCACGACAGGAAGCGTCGTGGAGGCCTTGCCCCAAAGTCAGCCGGGCCTTACTGCGCCAGCACCCAGCGCACCAGAACCCGCGCTTCGTCTTCGCTGACGGCCACGCGGGCCCCCGGCGACGGCATCTTCTTGGTTCCCCAGTGGAAGCCGCCCGCATCCGGCGAACCCTTCACAACCGTCTTGACCAGCATATCCTCGGCCTGAGCCTTGCCCTTGTACTTTTTGGCCACGCTCTTGAAGGCCGGCCCGACCACTTCCTTGTCGAGGGCATGACAGCTCATGCATTCCCTGGCCTTGGCCAGGTCGGCCCCCTCGTCGGCACGGGCTGACCCCGAGGCCATTACCAGTCCGGCAAATACGCCGATCCACAGCTTTTTCATCGTCTCCGCTCCTATTTTGTTGTCCCGAAATACAGCGTGCCGGGCCAGGCCCGACACGCCCGCTCCGAAAGCCGGCAGGCTTCTGGATTCTTTGCACAGCGCCAGGATCAGTCCCGGTTGGCGGCTTCCCACACTTTCAGCTCAAAGCCGGGGGCCGCAGCCTCCGCCGGCGTCAGGCGGGGAGGACGAGCCAGGATCTTGCGTGCCGCCATGTGATCGCCGGGTCGGTTGCAGGACTCCACGGCCACCAGTTGGTCCTGACGAAAGCACAGCACGGACAACTGATTGCTCTCCGGAGCACCGAGCATCACGGTGCTGTCACAGCCATTCGACAAGCCGGCGATCTGCAGCTTGAGCGTCCCCTGATCCGTCCAGAACCACGGCAGCGCGGTATAGGGCGCCGGCTTGCCGACAAGACGGGCCGCAATCGCTCGGCCTTGGTCCACCGCGTTCTGCACCGACTCCAGGCGCAGGAGCTTCTGATCGTTGTGGATGCACGGAAAGGCCGCCACATCACCCAGCGAAGAAATGTGCGGATCGCTGGTTAGCAGCGTGCTGTCGACGGTGATCCCGTTGTCGATGTCGAGACCGGCCTCGAGGGCCAGCTGGAGGTTGGGAATCACGCCAATCCCATACACAACCAAGTCGGCCAGCAGGCGCTTGCCCTCAACGGTTTCCACGCCGCAGACCTTGCCGCCCTCGGTGAGGATGTGGCCGATACCCTGGCGGAAATCGAAATGCACGCCCCAGCCCTCGTGGGCGCAGCGGAACAGCTCCGACATTTCCCGCGACACGGCACGCGCCATCGGCCGGTCGCCCAGCTCCAGCACATGCACGGTCGCGCCATTGGCGGCGGCCACTGCGGCGAACTCCAGGCCGACAAAACCAGCCCCCACCACCACCACGTTGCGGGCCTCCTTGACCAGCGGCGCCAAGGCGTCGGCGTCGGCCTTGGTCTTGATGCCGAAGACACCCTGCGCTTCGGCACCCGGCACCGCCAGCGGCCGGTTATGAGCCCCCATGGCCAGCACCAGGTGGTCGTAATCCACGCTGCGCCCGGAGGCCAGGCGCACCTGGCGGTTGTTACGGTCCACCGCCACGGCCTGGTCGTGCACCAGCTCAATGTTCTGCTGGGTGTAGAAATCCTCCGGCCGGAACAGCAGCGCCGTGGCGCTGATCTTGCCGAGCAGGTAGGCCTTAGAAAGGGGCGGCCGCTGGTAGGGCAGGCCGGGTTCGTCGCCAATCAGGGTGATGTTGCCCTGATAGCCCTCCTGACGCAGGGAAGCGGCGACCTGGAAGCCACCCTGCCCCGCACCGACGATCACAACCGAGTTGAGCGCCATGGTGTCTGTCTCCGATATTTTTATGGATGCGCGGCTGGCTCAGTACTGGGAGGCCGGCAGGCGGATCAGCAAGCCGTCCATGCCTTCGGCAATCACCAGCTGACAGCTCAGACGACTGTTGGCGCGACGCTCGGTGACGTTGTCGAGCATGTCCACCTCGGTACCTTCTGCGGGCGGAAAGCGTTCCACCCAGGCCTCATCCACATAGGCGTGGCAGGTGGCGCAGCTGCAGGCACCACCACAGTCGCCCTGGATGCCGGGCAGCATGGCGAAGGTGGCAGCCTGCATGACGGACTGGCCGACTTCGCCGTGTACTTCGTGGGTTGTGCCGCTGTGTTCGATGAAAGTAAGGGTTGGCATGGTTTCGACTCCGATAAAAGTAGGCGGGTGCTCAAGAGCGGCCGGCAAGCGCAACCACCCCGCCAAACCCGGGGTCACGTCCCAGGGTAAGCAGAAGCGCCGGTCCGACGAGGGAACACACGAAGCAGTAGCTCAGCATCGCGGTGTAGGAAGCGGTGTAACTGAACAGCGCGGCAAACAGCAGCGGCGCCAGGGCCGAGGCCACGGTGTTGAGGCCCTGATGCACACCAAACAGGCGGCCGTATTCGCGCAGGCCGAAATAGCGAGCGATCAGGAAGGCGGCAATGTCGAACTCGGCCCCTGCCCCAAAACCAACCAGCACGGCCGCCAGGCCAAGCAGCGGCAGATCGTTGCTGCCATTCATGTAGATCAGGCAGCCCAGCGCCGGCAGAAACAGGCTCACTGCAGCAACGCCCGGTGGCCACATGCGATCGAGCAGATAGCCCACCACCACGCGGCCGAAGATCAGCGAAACGCCGAAGCCGCCAAAGATCAGGCTCGCGTCGGCGCCCGACAAGCCCCTGTCGCGCAGCATCGGAATGGTGTTGGTAACCATCCCGACGATGGCCGAGATCACCAGTGCCAGCGCCACGTTACAGATCCAGAAACGCCGCGACACCAGCCCTTCGCGCAGGGACATGCCCTCCAGCCACACATGCGGCGCCACCTTGCCGTCATCGGCGGCACGGGCCGGCGCATCGTCGATGGGCAAGCGGAACCAGATCAGCACCAGGGGCAGCAGCAGGCCAAGATT
>NZ_JBIJDC010000102.1:0-17407 GCF_044344315.1 Zoogloea sp.
CCTTCCCATCCCGAACAGGACAGTGAAACGAGACCGCGCCAATGATAGTGCACTCGCGTGCGTGAAAGTAGGTCATCGTCAGACTTACCCCATCAAACCCCCTGCGCTTAAACGGCGACAGGGGGTTTGGCTTTTGATGGACAGAGCCGGAAAGGCTTGACCACTTCACCGGCAGCTCTCGGAGCTTCGGCCCCTGTGTCTGCATGTCGGGTTCGCGTTCTGTAGTAGCCTTGTCGGATTTTTGGATGCTAGCTCCTGGTATGACGCGAGGTGTGCCGCGCGGGCGTTTTCATCGCTGTAGACTCATTCGAGTGCTTGAGGATATGGCGGTGGCGGATCTTGCCGACTCACGGCAGTCACTCGGTGACAGACTGGGCCAATGGCTGGATTTCAAGGATGCGATCTCGCTCTATTCCGTATTGCATGGCGGCTCGTCGGACGGGATGGATCGGAGTGGTCAGGGTATGGATGTGTCTGGATTGCGCGCCGAGTTTGACCGCGTTCGCGCATCCCTAATGGATGCGATTCGTTCGGACAAGCAGCTGGATTCCAGCACAGTCGCTGCGTCAGCACATTTCTCTACTGAGAGCGCCGTCGAGTTCATCCCTTACCATCGGTCTTATCTCGCCCATCAGCGCAGCATGCAGACGGCGGTAGCCACTCTGCGTGCTCAGGTGCGTATGGCGGCGTCGACGTGCTCCCCCGCCTTGAGGCATCTGGCAGCGCTGGACGGAGAACTTGAGCGAGCCCTTGGCACACGTGAGCGAGGTTTGCTCGCTGCCTTGCCGACTTTTCTCGGCAAGCGCTTCGAGACCCTGATGAACCAGGCTACGGAGGGTGGCGATGATCTGGCACCTGGCGTCTGGCTGGCAGCCTTCTGCAGGGATATGCAGGCCGTATTGTTTGCGGAACTGGATCTTCGTTTGCAGCCGGCACTCGGGCTCCTGGAGGCGTTTGATAAGGAAGGTACAGGGTAACAATGAAGAACAGCATGTATTGGGGGGCCTTCGTCCTCGGACTGGCAGTCATCGCCTGGGTGGCGCTGGGCTATGTCGGGGGCAGCCCGCTGGCGCTGCTGATGACTTTGCTGATCGGCGTGGTCTATCTTGCAGGTGCGTTCGAGCTGAAGCGTTTCAATCAGGCGACTGCGTCCTTGTCGCAGGCATTGGCGTCCATTCCGGACGGCCTGTCGGCTCTCGACAGTTGGATCCTGAGCTTTCACCCCTCCCTGCATAACGCCGTGCGTCTGAGGGTCGAAGGTGAGAGGGTGGGATTGCCTGCACCATCGGTGACGCCCTATCTGGTGGGACTTCTTGTCTTGCTGGGCATGCTGGGAACCTTCCTGGGGATGGTGGTGACTCTCAATGGCGCGGTGCTGGCCCTGGAAAGCACGACCGACCTGCAGACCATCCGGGCGTCCCTTGCCGCGCCAGTGAAGGGCCTTGGGGTGGCTTTCGGAACGTCCGTGGCGGGGGTGGCGGCATCGGCCCTGCTCGGGCTGATGTCGACCCTGTGCCGGCGTGAGCGGCTGCAGGTCTCGCAGATGCTTGATTCCCGCATTGCCACGGTGCTGCGGGGGTTTTCCTTGGCATATCAGCGCCAGGAGACGTTCAAGGCCCTGCAGATGCAGGCTCAGGCCTTGCCCCATGTCGTGGACAAGCTCCACGGCATGATGGAGCAGATGGAGCGACACAGCCAGCAGCTGGGTGAGCGCCTGCTGGCCAGCCAGGAAAGCCATCACAGGGAAGCCCGGGTGATCTACGCCGAGCTCGCTGCATCCGTGGACGCCTCACTCAAGCACAGCCTGATGGAAAGCGCCCGGATTGCCGGCGATACCATTCGCCCGGCGGTGGAGACGACCATGTCAGGCATTGCGCAGGAGACGGCCACTTTGTATCAGAAGCTCGCCAGCACGGTCGAGGCGCAGCTCGACGGTGTCTCGGCCCGCTTCGACCGCTCGGTGAGTGCAGTCTCCGAGACCTGGACATGTGCGTTGGCGCGGCACGAGCAGACCGGCGATGCATTGAACAGCGAGCTGAAGCAGACCCTCACCGCCCATACGGACACCTTTGAGAGGCAGTCCGCGTCCTTGCTGGCGACGGTCGAGCGCACCCATGGCGCGCTGCAGGCAGATCTGGCCAGCGTCACCAGGACGCTGGTGGATGAGACAAAGACCTTGCATGCGGGGTTGACGCAGGCCACCCAGAGCCAGTTGGAAGAGCTGAGCAGCCGCTTCGAACGAACTGCCACCCAGGCAAGCGCAAGCTGGTCGGAGGCGCTCGGCCGGCATGAACAAAGCAGCATCAGCATGGGGCGCGAGACGCAGGCGGCGCTCGCGGCCACCGTCGGGCATTTCGAGCAAACGTCTGCCAGCCTGTTGGCCTCGGTGGGCGCCTCTCATGCGGCGCTGCAGGAGGCGTCGGCGGCCCAGGATCAACAGCGCCTCGATGCGCTCACGGAGGCGGTGGAGTCGATGGCTTCAAGCCTGCAGAAGGGGTGGCAAGCTGCGGGCGAGCAGGCCCACAATCGTCAGCAAGGGTTGTTCGCTGCGCTGGAAGAGAGTGCACGGCAGATTGGGGCCACGACCGCGGCTCAGGCGACCCGAACCATCGAAGAAGTTGCACACCTGATGCAGACCGCGTCCGAGGCACCCAAGGCGGCGGCAGAGGTGATTGCCCAGCTGCGTCAGGAGCTTTCCGCCAGCATGGCGCGCGACAACACGATGCTCCAGGAGCGCTCTCGCATCATGGAGACGCTGGGTACCCTGCTGGATGCCATCACGCACGCTTCCACCGATCAGCGGCAGGCTATTGACGCCTTGGTCGGCACGTCCGCAGCGCTGCTGGAACGTGTTGGTACCCGGTTCGAATCGCGGATGGAGGCGGAGGCGGGGCGGATGAACGGCATCGCGGCGCAGATTGAACTTGGTGCGGTCGAGGTGTCGAGCCTGAGTGAAGCCTTTGGGCATGGGGTTCATCTGTTCAGCGAATCCAACGAGAAGTTGATGGATGCGTTGGGGCGCATCGAGGCGGCCCTGTCGGCGTCCATGGCGAAGAGTGATGAGCAACTCGCCTATTACGTGGCCCAGGCGCGGGAGGTCATCGACCTGAGCATCATGTCGCAGAAGCAGGTCATCGAGGATCTGCAGGGGCTGGCCGGGAGAACCGCGCCCATGGCCGGCGGGGCGTGAGCATGGACGAGATCGACGGCGGCATCGAGCACGCCGCGCCAATCTGGGCCGTATTCGGCGACCTGATGTCGGGTCTGCTCGGTGCGTTCGTGCTGATCCTGGTGGGTGTGCTCGGCGTGCATCTGGAGCTGGCAAGCAGCCTGGAGACCGAGGTGCAGAAGCGCAAGGTCGAGGAGCAACGCCGAGTGGCTCTGGAGCAAGCCCTGGCAGGGCCCCTGGCCTCGGGCCGGGTAACCCTGAACAACGGGCGCATCGGCATCAGCGGCAGCGTGTTGTTTGCCCTCAATTCGGATCAGCTACAGCCGGAAGGCCGGGTGCTCCTCAAGACCCTGGCTGCGCCACTGACGGCCTACCTCGGCACCCGTGACGAGATGCTGATGGTCAGTGGCTTCACCGATGACCGGCCGGTACGCGACAGCAACCGCCAGTTTGATGACAACTGGGAGTTGTCGGCCCAGCGGGCGCTGACCGTCACCCGAACGCTGATCGAGGAGGGAATCCCGTCCTCCTCCATCTTTGCCGCCGCCTTCGGACCGGAGCAGCCGGTAGCGTCCAATGCCGATGCCCAGGGGCGTTCGCAGAACCGGCGGGTGGAGATGGCGCCTGTGCCCAAATCGTCGAAGGGGAGCGCAGGCACCCCCCCGGGGCCGGCGGCGGCGTCTCGTGACTGAAGTCGGCGATGTTCTGCAGGCCCTGCGTCTGCAGGGCGCGGCCCGCTTCGATCCGGTCCGCTTTCGGTTTATCGAGGCCCTGGCCGGCCGTGCCGCGTCGCGCCAGGGTGAGGCCAGACGCCTGCTCGACAGCAAGCTGGACGCCGCGCTGGAGGATTACCGCACGCGTTTCGAGCAGGCAAGTGCTGTTGCTGCTGGTGATCTCGCCCTTGCAATCAAAGATCATCCCGATGCCGCTGATGAACTGAGCCGCTGCCATCATGAGGGTGATTTCCGGCGCCTGAAGCACGCCTTGGTCAGGCTTCGTGTAGGTCAGGGCGCCCGCGTGTTTGGAGAACTCCTGGATCAGCTACGCCAGGTCCCCCGCGAGGCGCTGCCTGGAGCAGGGCGTGACGTTGGTGCGGAGGTGCATGAGCTCAGTGATGAGCTGAGATCGGTCGCCTGTTTCCGGGACGCCTGGCTGAAGCTCAGCGTCAATCAGCAACTCAGTTCGGCTCTGGCCCAGGCCCCCGACAACGCCGGCCCCCTCAACTCCCACATCCTGGCGCTGCAGTCCCTCGAACTGATGCGGGACACCTCGCCCGAATACCTCCAGCACTTCATGTCCTATGTGGATGGCTTGCTCTGGCTGGAACAGGCCGACAGTGGGTCCAGGCCGGCACCCAAGGTGGCCAAGGCGCGGGGTGAGCGCGACAAGGGGCGAAAGCCGGGGCGCGCCAGGCCCGGTTGAGTGTCCGCCGCCTTGCCGCAGTGCCGGTTCTACTGACAGGTGTCGAAATCTGCAGCGAGACGCCAGGCCACGCCGCGGCGTATGGAGAAGGAGCAGCCGGTCCTGGCCCGCACTTCATCCAGGCTGACGCCCGGTTGCAGTTCGATCAGGGTGAGTCCAGCCCCCGGATTGACCTCAAACACGCAGAGTTCGGTGATTATCATGTGGACTACCCCTTTGCCGGTCAGCGGCAGCGTGCAGTGGGAGCGGATCTTGGGCGTGCCGTCCCGGGCGGTGTGTTCCATCAGCACGATCACGCGTCCGACGCCGGAGACAAGATCCATGGCGCCACCCGGGCCCTTGACCATCTTGCCAGGCACCATCCAGTTGGCCAGGTCACCGGTTGCCGAGACTTCCAGGCCGCCGAGGATGGACAGGTCCACATGCCCGCCGCGGATCATGGCAAAGGAGTCGGCACTGGAGAAGAAGCTGCTGCCCGGCAGGCTGGTGATGGTCTGCTTGCCGGCGTTGATGAGGTCCGGGTCGATGTCCTCGTCCGGCGGGAAGGGGCCAATGCCGAGCAGACCGTTCTCCGACTGCAGGGTCACCTGCATGCCATCGGGGATGAAATTGGCGACCAGGGTCGGAATGCCGATGCCCAGGTTCACGTAGTAGCCGTTGCGTAGTTCCTGGGCGGCTCGCCGGGCCATGGCGTCGCGTACCGGGTCGTGCTTGCCCGGGGAGGCGGCACCCGCTGTGGTGCGGAACTCGATGCGCTTTTCGTAGGCGCTGCCCTGGATGATGCGGTCCACGTAGATGCCGGGGGTGTGGATCTGATCGGGGTCCAGCTGGCCGGGCTCAACCAGCTCCTCGACCTCGGCGATGGTCGTGCGGCCGCAGGTAGCGATCATCGGATTGAAGTTGCGCGCGGTCTTGCGGAAGACCAGGTTGCCGGCGCGGTCACCCTTCCAGGCTTTGACGATGGCCAGGTCGGCATGGATGGCGGGTTCGAGTACGTATTCGCGGCCGTCGAAGAGGCGGGTTTCCTTGCCTTCCGCCAGCCGAGTGCCGAAGGCGGTGCGGGTGAAGAAGCCGGGAATGCCGGCGCCGCCGGCCCGCAGCCTTTCGGCCAGAGTGCCCTGGGGGACCAGTTCCAGCTCCAGTTCGCCGGCCAGGACCTGGCGCTCGAACTCCTTGTTTTCGCCCACATAGGAGGCGACCACCTTCTTCACCTGACGCGTCTTGAGTAGCGGCCCCATGCCGAAGTCGTCCACCCCGGCGTTATTGCCGACGATGGTCAGCCCGCGGGTACCGGCGCGCAAGAGCGCGGCGATGAGGTTCTCCGGGATGCCGCACAGGCCGAAGCCGCCGGCGGCGATGGTCATGCCGTCGAAGAGGAGGCCGTCGAGGGCGGCGTCGCTCGTTGGGAATACCTTGTTCATTGGGTGCAGTCCCCGATGTGCTGTTGGATGTGTTGTGGTGTGGGGCGGCGGTCGGGAGGGGGCCGCCGCCCCGGATCAGGCCTGGGCGGGCCTCAGTCGGCGCGTTCGGGGACCGGCAGATGCACCCATTCCTTATAGAAGGCCTCGATGTCCGGTTCGAAGTCATGGATCACCGGATACCACGGGGTCGGTGCCTCGACGTCGTGCAGGGTGCCGCAGGTGGGGCAGTAGTACTCCCGGTAGACCTGCCACTGGGTATCCGGCGCCATCAGCTTCGGATAGACCTCGGTCATCGCCTCTTCGGTGTCGCGCACGTAGATCGAGGCGTGCAGCTTCCAGTTCTCCCTGTAGTCGCAGAACTCGTGGCCGCAGTCGCACTTGATGATCCACTGCTTGGTCTTGGCCGACTGCACGATGTACATGTGCGGTGCCAGCGGCAGCACGATGCGGTCCTTGAAGCTGACCTTGGCCTGCAAGGCCGCGACATACTGCTCGAAGCGGCTGTTGTCCTTGGGCATGGACAGCATGCGGAAAGTGGTTTCCCAGTCCAGCGAGCCTTCGACCAGATGGGCGACCTGTTCATTCGTGTATGACATTTCTTGCTCCTTGATTCGGGGTGTCGTTGGGACGGACGGTCACTCTTCGACCTGGACGACGGTGGTGACGTCGGGCATCAGCGAGAGGTCCATGCGGTGCTTGGAGCCGTAGGTGGGCACGCCCAGCTCTTCTTCCAGCACCTGCCAGTCGGCCGGCAGGTTCCAGAAGTCCTTGAACTGCTGGGTGAACTTCTCGGACAGGGCAAAGCTGGTGGCGAACATGTGCTGCACCTGCACGGCAGCGTGCTTGTTGAGGATGCGTTCGCGTTCTTCCTTCATCCACTCGCGGGTCGGCAGGGCGCGGGCCAGGCGTTCCTTGCGGATCTCGGCACGGCGGGCCTGGGTCCGCGCCGGATCGACCGTGAACACGCCCTTGGCGTCCTGGGTGAACACCGCGCCATAGACCTTCTGCGCGTACTCCGGCAGCAGGAACTTCTGGTTGAGGTCGTTCTCGATGGCCTTGACCTCGCGGTCGATGGGGTCGCCGAAGCCGGGGCCGCCGCGCAGGTAGTTGAGGTAGAGGTCGTGGTTGTCGTAGCAGTCTTCGGTGGTGATGCACTGCTTGTCGCGCTTGACCACGGCGGTGGCGTCCAGGTGGCGCTCGTAGTCGGGGCGGGACGGGTCGAGGTCGCCACCGAGGGGCAGGGAGTCACCGATGGCGATGCGCTCCTTGAGGCCGGTCTTGTGGGCTTCGAAGCGGTAGCCGGTGGCCGAGGGGTAGCCGCCCATCATGCCCCAGTCGCTGTTCATGAAGCCGTTGCCCATGAAGAACATGGTCCAGTCCTGGGCGTTCCACACCATGCGCAGGGTCTCGAAACCGCAGCCGCCGCGGTACTTGCCGTAGCCGCCGGAGTTGGCCTTGACGTTGCGGCCGAGGTAGAGGAGCGGCTCGGCCATTTCCCAGATCTCGATGTCACCCATGTCGCCTTCCGGGTTCCAGATGGCGGCGGCGTGGTTGAGGCCGTCCTTGACGGCGCAGGCGCCGGTGCCGCAGGAGCTGGCCTCGAAGCTGTTCACCGCGTGGATCTCGCCGTCCTGGTTGATGCCGCCGCCCTGCAGCCAGTTGGAGGTGTTGGCGTTGCCGGCGTTGACCTCCTCCAGGTAGCCGCGGCTGAAGTAGGACTGGGACAGTCCGCGCCACAGGGCGGCCCAGCCGGACACCAGGAAGTGCCAGGCGTAGGCGTGGCCGGTGCGGCGGTCGTCCGGGTTGCACCAGGTGCCCTTGGGCAGGCGGAACTCGGTGGCGTAGTAGGCGCCGTCGTTGATGCGCTGGGTGGGCACCAGGGTCTGGCACATCATCACCCAGATCCCGGAGGTGAAGGCCACCTGGTGGGCGTTGAAGGTGTGCCAGCCCCAGCGGCTGGCGCCCTCGAAGTCGAGCCGCCACTTGCCGTCCGGCTTGATGGTCATCTCGCAGGGCGAGTGCATGATCGAGTCGAGCTTGGCGAAGGCGTTGGAGACCTGCACGTCGTCATGCTTGTAGGGCACGTCGACGAAGGACACCTTGCGGTACTTGCCGGGCAGGGTCATGGCCTTGATGCGGCTCATCAGGCCGCGGCGGCCTTCCTCGATGACCTCGTGGGAGAACTTCATGTAGGCGTCGAGGCCGTCGGCGCGGATCACGTCCTCGACCAGCTCGCGGATCATGTGGCAGCCGGCGATGCGGGTCTTCTCGTCGAGGATCCAGTACTTGGGGGTGCGTACCGAGCGTTGGGATTCGTGCAGCCAGTCGCGCAGGGGCTCGTCGTTCACACCGGTCTTGCGGCAGGTGATCATGTAGCCGTCGCCGAAGCGCTGGGTCTGGCCGGTGGACATGGAGCCCGGGGTCACCGAGCCGGTGTCGATGACGTGGGTGACGCCGCCGACCCAGCCGATCAGCTTGCCTTCCCAGAAGATCGGCACGATGGTGGCGATGTCGCAAGGGTGGACGTTGCCGATGGCACAGTCGTTGGTGGTGAACATGTCACCGGGGTTGATTGTCGGGTTGGCCTCCCAGTTGTTCTCGATCATGTACTTGATCGCCGCGCCCATGGTGCCGACGTGGATGATGATGCCGGTGGAGGTCAGGACGCAGTCGCCGGCGGCGTTGTAGAGGGTGAAGCAGAGTTCGCCTTCCTGCTCGACGATGGGGCTGGCGGCGATCTTCTTGGCGGTTTCGCGGGCGTGCACCAGGCCGCCGCGCAGCTTGGAGAACAGCTTCTCGTAGCCGATCGGGTCGCTGTCGCGCAGCTCCAGCTTTTCCAGCCCGTTGTAATAGCCGCTGCTCTGGGTGCGTTCGATGATGGCGTCGCGGTGCTGCTTGAGGGTCAGGCCGCTGGCCAGCAGGTTGCCGATGCCGAATTCCTTGTTGCTCATCATGTTCATGATTGGTCTCCTCACTTCACTTCTTTGAGATGGAACAGGCGGTGCTTGTCGATGGTGGTTTCAAAACCATCGGGCACGACGAAGGTGGTGGCATCGGATTCGATGATGGCGGGGCCGGTGATGTGGTTGCCGGCCTTAAGGGATTCCATCTTCCACAGGGCGGCCTCGACCCACTTCTTGTGGCGGTAGAAGGGGCGGGTGCCGAGGTAGGCCTCCTGAGGTGGCGTCGGGCCGGCATCCGGGTCTTCGGGCAGAACCGGTTTCTGCGTCACGACCATGCCGCGCAGGATGGCGCCGGTGATCGAGAAGCCCAGCTCCGGCGAGCGGGCCGAGCTGGCATAGACGCGGCCGTAGGTGGTCTCGAAGCTGTCGACGATCTTGTCCCAGTCCGCAGCCGTGCCGGCACTGCTCACCGGCGAGACGATCTCCAGGTCGTTGAGCTGGCCCATGTACTGCATCTTGTAGCCGGGGATCAGCATCACATCTTCGGGTTTGAAGCCGTTGATGACGAACTCGTCGATGACCTTGACCGCCAGTTCCTCCCAGGCCGCCTGCAGGGTGGTGCAGGCTGCAGCCTTCTGGGCGTCGGGGGCGAACTGGGCGACACCCAGATCCACCGACTTGTCGTAGCGGTACTCAAAGTCGGCACAGGCGCAGCCGAAGGCCGAGAAGCCGGCCGCCCAGGCGGGCACCACCACGTCCTTGAAGCCGACGCCTTCGGTGTAGCCGTAGGTGTGCACCGGGCCGGCACCGCCGTAGGAGAAGCAGGTGAACTCGGCCGGGTTGTAGCCCTTGGCGCTGATGTTGGCGCGCAGGTATTCGGACAGAGTCAGGTCGAGCAGCTCGATGACGCCGGCGGCGGCATCTTCCACCGACAGGCCCAGCGGGTCGGCGATCTGCGCCTTGATGTGGTCGCGGGCGCGCTGCACGTCCAGCTTGATGGCGCCACCCAGGAAGTTGTCCGGGTTGAGGTAGCCCAGCACCACGTGGCAGTCGGACACCGACACCGTGTCCAGCCCGCTCTCCGGCCAGCAGGTGCCGACCCGGTAGCCGGCGGAGTCGGGGCCGAGCTTGATCGACTTGCTGTAGGGGTCGAGGCGCACGAAGCTGCCGGCGCCGGCACCCACCGAGTCCATCGCCACCAAGGGCAGGGACAGCACCAGGCGGGCCATGTCCGGGTCGGACTTGATGGCGAAGCTGCCCTTGGTGATCAGGGCCACGTCGAAGCTGGTGCCCCCGATGTCCGAGCAGGCGATGTTCTCGTCGCCCAGGTATTCGCCGAGCAGCTTGGAGCCGATGACCCCGCCGATGGGGCCGGAGACGATGGTACGGGCCAGCTCCTTGGCCTTCCAGCTGATGGTGCCGCCGTGGGTGGCCATGACCCGCAGGTCGAACTTGGCGCCGTGCTTCTTGAAGCGGTCGCTGACCTTCTTGAGCGTCTGGCGGGAGGGCTCGGCGCCGTAGGCCTCGAGGATGGTGGTGTTCATCCGGTGGCTTTCCTTGCGCGAGGGGTAGTAATCCACCGAGGCGAACACCGGGATGTCGGACTTCAGCCGCTGCAGTTCTTCCCGCACGATGTCCCGGGCGCGCTGCTCGCTGGTCTCGTTCTTGTGGGACTGGAGCAGGCAGATGACGACGGCCTGGGCGCCGGCTTCGACCAGCTCGCGGGTGGCCTGGCGCACCTCCTCCTCACGCAGGGGAATGACGATCCGGCCCTGCACGTCGGTGCGTTCGGTGACGCCGCGGGTGCGCGACACCGGTACCAGCGGCTCGTCGTAGCGGTGGGTGTTGAGGTGGATGCGGTCCTCCAGGGCGTAGCCCAGGTAGCTCTGCAGGGCGCGGCCCATGGAGTGGATCTGTTCGAAGCCCCGGTTGCAGATCAGGCCGACGTCGAGGCCCTTGCGCATCAGGATGCGGTTGAGCATGGCGGTCCCGGAATAGACGCAGGTGACCAGTTCCGGATAGACGTCATCCACCTCCCGGCCCCAGTGCGCCAAGGCGTCGACCGACGAGTTGTAGATGGCCAGGGATTCGTCGCCGGGATTGCTCTGTGCCTTGCCGACCACGAAGCGCCCGTCGGCGCGGACGAAGAAGGTGTCGGTCATCGTGCCTCCGGCATCGATGCCCATCACCTGCACGTTTGACTGCTGGACTTGCATGTCGTGTCTCCTGTCATTGGTGTGTGTGGTGCGAAGCGCCACGTCTCTTTCATGGCAATGGGCGGGCCAGGGCGGCTGGCAGCAGCGGACAAGCGACGGGAAGGCCTTGTGCTGCAAGCTTCTCCGCGATTTGGCATGGCGCCAGAGGTGGAGGCTGAAAGCGGGGTCAATCTGTCCGGAATCCTGAATCGGGCTGTCCGGTGTCCGGAATCCGGACACTTTCCGGGACTTCTGTTGCGTTGCACAAGTTATTGATATAAAAGAAGATTTATTGACTTAATGGTTCAATGAAGCTAGCTTATTCAGAGAGATTCGACGTTCTTTCAACCTGCCTGCCCGAGCGCCCCATGCCCTTTTCCCACTGCGGTACCCTGATTCCCCGGATCGGTGACGACCACGTCGTCGCGACCGCCTGGGAGCGCTTCCTGCAGCATCAGTCGGTGCAGGTCGGCGGGGTGCGTAGCGTGGTTCTGAGTTCCTGGCAGCGCTGCCGCTCCGAGGCGGTCAATCCGGAGAGCCGCTGTGCGCCCTCGGTGGCCCATGAACGGGTGCACCAGTTGCTCGGCGAACACCGGGAGCTGTGCGATGCGGCCCGTCCGGTCCTGGATGGGCTGCGGGACATCCTCCGGGAGTGTGGCTCCCTGATCATGCTCACCGACCCGGGGGGCACCATCCTTGAACTCAATGGAGAGTCGCGGGCCCGCAGCGCGGGGGAGGGCGTCAATCTGGCGACGGGCGGCTGCTGGAACGAAGAGCTGATCGGGACCAATGCCATCGGCACCACGATCGCCACGGGCATGCCGGTGCAGATCCACGCCAGCGAGCACTTCTGTGTCGACGTCAAACGGTGGACCTGCGCGGCGGCGCCCATCCTCGACCCCCTGGGCCGGACCCTCCTGGGTGTGGTGGACGTGTCCGGGGTCAAGGAGACCTTCCATGGCCACAGCCTGGCCCTGGTGATGGCGGCGGCCAAACAGATCGAAGGCGAGCTGGCCCGGCGTGATGGCATCCTGCATGCGCGGCTGCTCGCCCGGGCGATGGATGACTTCATCCGCTACGGCACCGATTGCCTGATGCTCTGCGATCCCCGTGGCCGGGTGGTGCGGACCTCGGGCAGCGTGCAGGCGGCGCGGGAGCACCACGGCGTACGACTCCCCTTCGAGGTTGGCGCCCAACTGGTGGCCCTCAACCTGGGTCTCGCCGAGGCAGACCGCCGGCGGGCCCGGCCGGCCTGGCTGCAGCCCGAATGGCTGCACCCGGTGAAGGACGGCGAAACGGTGTTGGGGACGCTGCTGGTGATTCCCCTGGGGGCAGGCGGCCACCGGGCCCCGTCGTCATCGGCGCGGGCCCTTGCGGTCGGCGATGGGGCGACGGATGCCTTTGCCGAGATCATCGGTGAGAGCGAGGTGTTGCAGGCGTCCAAGGCACGTGCGCGACGGATTGCGCCCCTCGATCTTCCCGTGCTCCTGCTGGGTGAGACCGGCGCCGGCAAGGAGCTCTTTGCCCGCGCCCTGCATGGGGCGGGGGGGCGGCCTGGTGGTCCCTTCGTGGCCGTCAATTGTGGTGCCCTGACGCGGGAGCTACTGGCCAGCGAGCTCTTCGGCTACGTCGAGGGCGCCTTCACGGGCGCCCGCCGGGGCGGCCTGGCAGGAAAGTTCGAACAGGCCGACGGGGGGACGCTCTTTCTCGATGAAGTGGGCGAGATGCCCCTCGACCTGCAGCCCCACCTGCTGCGGGTGCTCCAGGATGGGCAGGTGGTGCGCCTGGGGGATGTCCGTCAGCGCAAGGTGGCGGTCCGCATCGTGGCGGCCACCAACCGGGATCTGCTGACCGAAGTCGAAGCCGGGCGCTTCCGGGAGGACCTTTATCACCGGCTGTGTGCCGTGAGCCTGAGTCTGCCGGCCCTGCGGGAGCGTCCTGGCGATATCGACACCATCGTGGAACACCTCAACCAGAGCCTGGCGGCCAAGTATGGCTGTGCTCCGAAGGCGCTGGATCCGGCGGTCCGCGGGGCATTTCAATGCTATCGCTGGCCCGGCAACATCCGTGAGCTCCGCAACGTGTTTGAGGCCATGTTTGCCCTCAGCGATGGGGAGGGCATCGATGTCGCTCAGTTGCCACCGGCCATTGCCCGGGCGCTGGCCGAGCATGCTGAAGGGCTGGGCAAGCCCTGTGCGGCAGGCGGAACGGGGCGTCTTGAGCAGGTGGAGCATCAGGCCGTGGTGGACGCCATCGCCCATGCCCACGGCAATATGTCGCTGGCAGCGCGAACCTTGGGCATCTCGCGGAGTACCCTCTACGTCAAGCTGGCCGCCATCCGCGCGCGGGAGGCGAGACATTAGCCTGCCCGGGGACACCAGGGCCATCGGGCAGGAAGAGCCTCCTGCCGACCTTCAGTCCAGCCAGCGCAGCAACATGGCGTAGAGCCGATCGGGCACGACTGGCTTGGGCAGGAAGTCGTTCATGCCGGCGGCCATGCAATTGGCGCGGTCTTCACTGAAGACATTGGCTGTCATGGCCAGGATGGGAACGGACTGACAACCGGGGTGCCGGCGAATGCCACGTGTGGCGGTGAGTCCGTCCATTCGGGGCATCTGCATGTCCATCAGGATAATGTCGTAGGCTTTTTCCGTTGCCATCCGGACGGCCTGTTGGCCGTCATCGGCAGTGTCGACGGCCAGCCCCATGTTTGACAGAAGCTCCTCCGCCACCATCTGACACACCGGTTCGTCTTCCACCAGCAGGACAGACTTGCCCGGGCCGATGGCCATCAGCCGGGCCTCTATCTGGGCCAGATCCGACAGCCCTGTGCCTGTCCCGGGCGGAGCACAACGTTCCAGCCGGGCCGTCAGCCAGAAGGTGCTGCCCTGGCCCGGCGTGCTGCTGACCCCCACTTCCCCGCCCATCAGTTCGGCGAGGCGCTGGGTGATTGCCAGGCCCAGGCCGGTGCCGCCATATTTCCGTGTCGTGGAGCTGTCGGCCTGCTCAAAGGCGTGAAAGATCTTGCCGATCGCAGCAGGTGGAATACCAATTCCCGTGTCTTCAACCTCGAAACGTACCATCACACTGGTGCCGTCCTCCGCATCGAGGCTAGCCCTTACGGTGATACACCCTTGCTGGGTGAACTTGATGGCGTTACCCACGTAATTGAGCAGCGCCTGGCGTAATCGTGTGCCATCACCGATGACACCCGGCAGATCCACAACGGCGTCCGCCTTCAGGTGGATCCCCTTGCCTGCGGCCCGGTCGTTCATGATCGACACCACGTTGTCGAGCAAGGTCTGCAGGTGGATGGGTTCGGCACCAAGGGTCAGTTTGCCAGCCTCGATCTTGGACAGATCCAGGATCGAATCGATGATCTCCAGCAGGTGCTTGCTGGCGGCGGTAATCTTATTTAGGCGATCGGTTTGCTCGGGTGTCGCACCGGACTTCTGCATCAAGTAGGCCATGCCAGTGATGGCGTTCAGGGGCGTACGGATCTCGTGGCTCATGTTGGCCAGGAAGGTGCTCTTCGCGATGTTCGCCGCTTCGGCGGCGTTGCGCGCTGTTTCGAGCTCCTCGGTGCGCTTCTGGACGAGCTCCTCCAGGTGCGCCCGGTGCATGTCCAGCTCATGCTCCAGTGTCTTGGTGGCGGTCACATCCGTGACAAACCCGTACCACACCGTGCCGCCGTCATCTCCCCGCTCCGGCATCGCGTCCACGTGCAGCCATTTGAGCGGCCCGTTCTCCAGTTGAATGCGGTAGTCCACGAGCCAGCGTTGCATGGTTTCGGCGGACTGTTGGAGGGAGGCAAAAAACCGGTCGCGATCCTCCTGCACGAGCAGCTTGCGGATACTTGAAGCGTTGTTCTCCACCGTGTCCGAACTGACCCCGTAGAGGCTGCGCACGGCCTCGCTGGCAAAGGGAAAGGCACCGGTCCCGTCGGGGTGCTGGCGGTACTTGAACACCATCCCGGGGACGTGGGTCAGGATCTTGCGCACCTGCTCGGTCGCCGCCACCCGCGTCAGAAGGGACTCCTGGTCCGTGATGGCCTTGAGCAGTCCGTTAAAGGCATTGGCCAGCTTGCCGATTTCATCGTCCCGTTCGACCGGCAGGGCCTCCCGTGGCCGCTGGCCCTGGCGCATCTCATCCAGCAGGACGGCTGATTTCTCGAGTGGTCGCAGCTGGCGACGTACCCACCACCATGCGACAAAGCCTGTCAGAAGGGTCAGCACCACAGCTGCCACCATCAATCGCAGCTGGATCTGACGTGCGACCAGGAAGGCCTCCCGGGTCGGCAGGACCGATTGCATGAGCCAGCTGGTCTGACCGATCTTCACCGAGGACGAGAGCTCCTCGACACCGCGGGAGCTCACCGCTATGCCTGATCCCTCGTGTCCGGCGATGTAGCGGTCGTAGATCGGATTCACCCCTTCTGCGGGACCCGCACTCATGATCCGGCGCTTGTCGGACGAGGCGATGTAGGTCCGCGTCCGGCTGTCGGTGATCACGAAATCTCCGGTGTGCCCGTACTTTGCCCTGCTGATCTGGTCGAGGAAATTGGGTTCCTGCAGGTTCGTCACGCCAAGCACTGCACCCCGAAATCGACCGTCAGCGCCATGGATGGGCATCGCAAAGGTAATCAAGGGCACGCCGGTTCGGCGGCCGACCATGGGAGGCGTGATGATCGGCGCAATTGTTGTCCGCAGGGCCGTGAAGTAAGCCCGGTCACCATAGGCAGTACCCACACGATCCAGATGAGTGGGCACACTGGCCCGGGCGATGCCGTCCACGTCCACGACGATCACGCCCCAGTTGAACAGCGCTTCGACCCCCGCCTGTGCCTCAAGCATCGACTGGACCTGGGCTGCAGTCGGGTTCGGCAAGGCCGCCAGACGTCGGGCCAGCTGGCTCAGAACGCCATTGCGTTCATCAAGGGAGCGGTCGATCTCCGAGGCAATGATGGAAATGGTCGAGAATTGCTGTGCGGAGATGACGGCCTCCATGTCCGAACGAACGTACCGGCCTATCCCCAGCGCGACGATCCAGATCGATACCACCGACGCGAACAGCGCCCCGGCCACCAGCCGGGTTCTCAGGGATTGCCACGAAAGGCTGCTCACTGCCGGATCTCCACCGGGTTTTCTCCTGTCTGCTTGTGCGTTCCACCTGTGGCGAATCGCAGGGGATCAGGGCATTACGGACGGGATGGAGAAAGGTTGAGCCGTTGGGCAGGGGATGGAGGTTTGCCTGCGCGCGGAGTCAGGCGGAAACAGTGGGTTCGATGGAGCTCGCAGCGCACGAGACCGGTACTCATGGACCTGCTGCAGAAGCGGGTCATTGAGACCGACGAGATCGCGGTGCTCCACGCCTCGTCCGCGTTTGAGACGGGTTGCTCGTTATGTTGAGCGATCTCAATCAAACCTTGATTTCCGCATTCCGCTCCACGTCGGTCAAATCAAAACGCCTGGCGCACAATCCGAAGACGGAGTCATTCAAACGGCAGCGGGAGCTGTCCGCGAGTTAGCGCAGCGAGGGGGCGATGTCAGATCGTCCGGCAATCAGGCCGCAGAATGACCACGCTGTGGGCCATAAAACAAAAATGGGCCAGATCTTTCGATCCAACCCATTGATTTGTTTGGCGCGCCCGACGCCTTCGGAGGGTTGTCAATAATATCTGTTTAGAACGGATAAAATGCGCATGAATAGTGGTAAATAGTTGAATATTTGACGCTATGATCGGGGTGAAGCACTTTGATGGCATCCCCAACGCGCACCCTTGAGCCCACAATTTGACGCTAGATACCCGCTCTGAGGCCCCCCAGCCTCTGCCCACTTCCACGACCCGTGCTCTCTCAGACACTTGGCGCCCCCTCGTAGATTGGGCTGACGCCGCAGGCTGTCTTGATACGCTTCGGCTGCTCGTGCTCGTTTGCCAAAGCCAGAGGAACCCGGAGTGGCTTGGCACAGCCTTGCATACTATCGCGACCTCAAGGGCGCGTCTGATCCTAGGTGATTGGTCTGCCTGCATTCCAGAGCTTGAGCCGCTGTACACCCTGGCAAGCCAGGTGAGCATCACCACTTCGCCTGGGGTACCCCCGGCCTTGCCGACGTCCGTCCCGCCAGAGCGGCAGCTCCATGGGAGCCTCTCGAACGCCTTCATTATCGCATCTCTGATCGATCCTGTGTCAGGTGACACATTAAATTGACCCCCTGGCGACAGGAAGAATTGACCCCCTGAACGCACACCAGGAGGAGTCATGAAGGCAGCAAGAGAGCAGCATCCGGGCCTGCGAG
>NZ_JBIJDC010000103.1:0-17392 GCF_044344315.1 Zoogloea sp.
GGGTCGAGCTGATAGCCCTGAAAGCCGAAACCTGTGTAGGCCTCACGAGCGCCGGTATTGCCCTCAAGGACCTCCAGCGTGAGTTTGCAGCAGCCGCGCTCCACGGCAGTCCGCTCGGCGTGGGCCTGCAGGGCCCGGGCAATGCCCCGGCGGCGGAAGTCCTGGTGAACGATGATGTCGTGAATGTTCAGCAGCGGCTTGCCCGCGAAGGTCGAGAAGCCTTCCACACAGTTGATCAGCCCGGCAGCACGGCCTTCCTGGTAAGCGATGAAGCTCAGCACCGTGGGCCGCTTGCACAGCTCGGCCGGCAGGCGACTGCGCAACTCCGCGGTCATTGGCTGACCATTGCCGCTGGGGCTGCGCATGTAGTGGTCGAGCAGGTCGAGAAAATCTGCTGTGCAGGCAGGGTCGTCGAAATCCACAGGCCGGATAGTGGGAGTGTTCATTGCCACGTGTTTGCCTTAGTGGATCAGGGACAGGGTGTAGATGAAGCCAGAGGTAATGAAGGTCAACACCAGGACGACTGCACCCCCCGCAGCGAGGATGGGGGTGTAGCTGACGATTGCAAAGTGTCGGCCACACTTGCGGCAGCGGAAGTACTCGGTGAAGTTGATCCCGGCGAAGCGGTGCGGGTGCATCCGTGAAGGGCGGACGTCGAGACTCTTGCAGTGTATGCAGTGGGGGCTCGACGGCCGGGCAAAGGCGAAGCGCCGTGCCGGTCGACGCTTGGCCTGATCGCGGCCGAAGGTCCGTGCTGCGGGTTTCGGCTCGATGGGGGTGGGCATCTCGCTGTCGGGCCCGGCATTTTCGTCGGCCTTTTTCAGCTGACGGTTGATCTGCCTGCGACGGAAGAGGAAGAAGGCGAAGCCGCCAGCGACGAAGGCAAAGAAGACGGCCAGTCCGACGGTGACATAGGGCCCGACCACATTCCAGATGGACTCCAGGCTGGGGGCGGATACCTCCGCGGGGGCCTGCTGGGCGGAGGCTGTCTTGGCGGGTTCGGTGGCTGTGTTTCCCTTGAGTTCCTTGAGCTTGTCGTGGCCGTTCCAGGCCGCATCGGCCGGCGACATGCCAGCCCGGGCGAGGAGGATAGCATCGTCGAACACAAAGCCGGCTTCCCACCAGGCCAGCCGGTCGCTGGGGGAGAAGCCCTCACGTTTCCATTGGCTCGGGTCTGACTGGTCCAGTTCGGACATCAGGCTGCGGCTGGTCTTGGCAGAATCGAGCCACTGTCGCGCTTCGTCCGGATCGAAGCCTTTGTCTGACCAGGTTCGGGCGACCAAGGGGGTGAAGCCGGCGCGCTTCCAGTTGACAGCTTCGTTTGGTGTGAGGTTGTAGGCCTGCCAGTCTCGCGCCTCCAGGGGCGTCATGCCGGTGTTCTCCCAGCGGCTTATCTTGGGAGGGGGCGGCAGGGCAGACTCTCCAGCGGAGGTGCTGACCTGGGTTGATGCCTGTCCGGGGGCGGAGGGCGTTTGTGCGATGGCCGGTGTCGCGAACAGGGCGAATGCCGAAACGGCGGTCAAGAATACTTTCATGGTATTGGCACCATAAAACAGTGAGCTTTCAAAGTTGTAGCGGAAGTTTTTCAAAGGTGCGACATAAGTCATATTGTCGCTGCCTTTTCAGGGGGTTCAAGGCAGCGCGTTGACACATTTCATATGTTTTCCGCATGGCGTGTGTGTGTTTCTTGCCTTTCGGTGTCGTGCGGGAGGGGGCCGTCTCCAATGGCGGCGCCTGGCAGGCTGTCGCATTTCGCCCGATGAAAGGCGTATTGTGAGGATGTCGAAGGTCAAGACCGGTTAGTGTCCCGGAGAGTGTGCATGCATGAGATGTCACTGGCGGAGGGTATCCGCCAGCTTGTTGAAGAGGCTGGCCACCGACAGGGGTTTCGTCGCGTCCGGACCGTGGTACTGGAAATAGGTCAGCTGGCTGCAGTCGAGCCAGACAGTCTGCGCTTCTGCTTTGATGTGGTGATGCAGGGCGGGCTCGGGGACGGGGCTGCCCTGCAGATAGTCAGGGTTCCGGGACAAGGCTGGTGCCTGCAGTGCGAAACGCATGTGGACATTGCCGAGCTTTACGATCCGTGCCCCTGCTGTGGAGGGTACCGGGTCCAGGTGACCGGCGGCACGGAGATGCGGGTGAAGGAACTGGAAATCGAGTGAAGGTGTTATGACATGTGCAATGTATGTGGCTGCGGGGCCGGAGAGGCCCGAATCGACGACAGGGCGCCGGAGTTGAGTGGGCAGAACACTGCCGGAGTGTTGGCCGGGGGGGGCGTGCCGCAAGGTTGGCGTCCGGCCCCTGAGCACGACGCCGTTCATTACGGGCGAGGGCCGGCGGGAGCCCAAGTCCCAGGAATGAGTCAGGCGCGGATGGTCAGCATCGAGCAGCGCATCCTCGCCAAAAATGATGGTTTGGCGAAAGAGAACCGGCGCTGGCTGGCCGAGCGTGGCATTCTGGCCCTCAATCTCGTCTCGAGCCCCGGAGCCGGCAAGACCACGCTGCTGGTCCGCACCATTGAAGCCCTAAAGGCCCGGGTGCCCGTGAGTGTGATCGAAGGTGACCAGCAGACTAGCTTTGACGCAGAGCGCATTCGATCCGCCGGTGCGCCGGCCCTGCAGATCAATACGGGCAAGGGCTGTCATCTGGATGCCCTGATGGTCGGCCAGGCCCTGACCCGACTGGCGCCGCCCGTTGAAAGCGTGTTGCTGATAGAGAACGTGGGCAATCTGGTGTGCCCTGCTGCTTTTGACCTGGGCGAGAAGGCCAAGGTCGTGGTGCTGTCTGTGACCGAGGGGGACGATAAACCCCTCAAGTATCCGGACATGTTTGCCGCTGCCAGTCTGATGCTGATCAACAAGACGGACCTCCTCCCCTACGTGGATTTCAACATGGAGAAAGCCATCGATTTCGCCCTGCGAGTCAATCCCGCCTTGGCCGTGATTGCTGTTTCTGCCACCACGGGCGCCGGCTTGGATGCCTGGCTCGACTGGGTGCATGCCCATCTGGACAAGGCGCGGGCCGTTTGCCGGTTGCCGGCGGGCACCGGAACGGATGGGGAGTCATGACCGTATGCTGATGTTTGTCGATCCAAGCCGCGTCGCCCGTCGTCTGCGCGTGCGTGGCGTAGTGCAAGGGGTGGGCTTCCGGCCCTTCGTGTATCGTTTCGCCACTTCCCTCGGTCTGGTGGGGTGGGTGCGCAACGATGGCGGTGGTGTGGAGATCGAGATCCAGGGCAGCGAGCCTGTGCTCGATGCCTTCACTCAATGTCTTGCCACCGAGGCGCCGCCTCTGGCCAGGGTGGATGCGATCGAGCCCGAGGTCATTCCCCCGGACCTGTCGCGCAAGGATTTCGCCATCCTGCCCAGCGTGGAAGGTGCGGTGGCCACGGCCATCGGCCCCGACGTGGCAGTGTGCCCGTCCTGCCTGAGCGAACTCTGCGATCCAGACGACCGGCGCTGGCGCTACCCCTTCATTAACTGCACCCATTGCGGCCCGCGCTACACCATCACCCGGACGCTGCCCTACGATCGCGCCCGCACCAGTATGGCTGGCTTCGCGCAGTGCCCTGGCTGCGAGGCTGAATACCGTCACCCGGGGGATCGGCGCTTCCATGCCGAGCCTAATGCCTGTCCGGCTTGCGGGCCGCAGTTGAGCCTGTTCGAGCCCCATGGGGTGCGCGCCTTGGCGCGGGACCCGGTGGCCGAAACCCTACGTCGACTGAAGCTCGGCGAAATCGTGGCCATCAAGGGGCTGGGCGGCTTTCACCTGGCCTGTGACGCATCCAGGGCGGAGAGTGTGGCCCGTCTGCGCGCGCGCAAGCAGCGCCCCCACAAGCCTCTGGCCTTGATGTGCGCGAATGTGCCCAGTGCGGCGCAGTGGGCTCGCCTGTCGGCTGCCGAGGCGGCAAGCCTGGAAAGCCCCGAGCGGCCGATCGTCCTCCTTGGCAAGCAGTCGTCCTTTGATGGTGCGCTGCCGGGTGTGGCCCCAGGCCTCGACGAGGTTGGTGTGATGCTCCCCTATACGCCGCTTCATTACCTGCTCTTTCACGAGGCGGCAGGCCGCCCCGCCGGTACTGGCTGGCTGGCCGATGCCCACCCCCTTGTGCTGGTGATGACCAGTGCCAACCCTCATGGTGAGCCGCTGGTGCAGGGCAACGATGAAGCCTTCGAACGGCTGGGAGAGATTGCCGACGTGCTGCTCATGCATGATCGGGACATCGTGGTGCGCTGTGACGATTCTGTGCTGCGCGTGCGTCCCGATCTGCCCGCAGGCCCCTGGGAGGGAAACGGCGGGGGGATCCAGTTTCAACGCCGGGCGCGGGGCTTCACGCCTCTCTCTCTGCCCCTGCCCGATGACGGCCCGGCGGTGCTGGCTTTCGGCGCCCACTTCAAGGCTACTCTGTGCCTGACGCGAGGGCGCGAGGCCTTCCTCTCCCAGCACATTGGCGGGCTCGACAATCCGGCGGCGTGCACCGCGCTGGATGAGGCCGCCGAGCATCTGCAGACCATCCTGTCTGTACGGCCGGCGGCACTGGCCCACGATGCTCATCCGGACTATTACTCCACCCGCGCCGCCCTGGCCCTGGCCGAACGCCTCGAGATTCCGGCTATTCCAGTACAGCACCATCATGCGCACATTGCGGCCGTGTGCGCCGAGCATCGCCTTGATGAGCCGGTGCTTGGTTTGGCTGCAGATGGTGTGGGGCTCGGCACCGATGGCATGCCCTGGGGGGGCGAGTTGCTGTACGTGGATGGGGCGGCGTTTCGGCGTCTGGGGCACTTGAGCCCGTTGCCCCTGCCCGGTGGTGATCGGGCCGCCCGCGAGCCCTGGCGCATGGCCTGTGGGGTGCTCCATGCCCTCGGTCGTGGTGAAGAGGCCATCGCGCGCTTTGCAAGCCGACCGAATGTGGAGCAAGTGCTTGGCATGTTGCTGCGGGGGACCCGCTGCCCACCTACCACCAGCCTCGGACGCTGGTTTGATGCCGCAGCCGGTCTGCTGGGGGTGTGCGAGGACATGACTTACGAGGGGCAGGCTGGGATGCTGCTCGAAACCTTGGCCCATCGCTTCGGTGCCTGTTTGCCCCTGCCTGGTGGCTATCACATCGATACGCGAGCCGAGACGGGCTTGTCCGTGCTCAATCTCTATCCGCTGCTCATGCAACTTGTCGATGAGAACGATGCTGCGCGCGGAGCAGCCCATTTTCACGCCACCCTGATTGAGGCGCTGACCCAGTGGGTGGACGACGCAGCCCACGTCACCGGTATCCGCAGTGTGGTACTGGCGGGGGGCTGCCTGCATAACCGCTTGCTGTCAGCAGGCCTGCGTCATCGGCTGCAGGCCCGGGGGCTGGCCGTTTTTGAGGCCCAGCATGTTCCCCCGGGCGACGGTGGCCTCGCCCTTGGTCAGGCCTGGGTGGCCCGGGCCAGCCTGCGCCAGGGTGTGATCTGAAGGACGGAGCCGAAAAGCATGTGTCTCGCCATCCCGGCCCGCGTGGTCGAACTCCTGCCCGACGGCCAGGCTCTCGTGGACCTGGGCGGCGTGCGCAAGGCGATTTCCCTCGAACTTGTGGACGCGGTCTGCTGTGGCGATTACGTCATCGTGCATGTGGGCTTTGCCCTGGCCAGGCTCGATCCCGAGGAGGCTGCCCAGACCCTGGCCCTGATGCGTGAGGCCGGCATCGATACCGGCGGGGAGTTTGCCCCGCCGTGAAGTACGTGGATGAATTCCGCGATGGCGCCCTGGCCCGGGGGCTGGGGGCGGCCATTGCCCGCGAGCTGCAGACCGGTCGGCGCTATGCCTTCATGGAGTTTTGCGGTGGTCACACTCATGCCATCTCCCGTTATGGAGTGGCTGATCTGTTGCCCGCCGGTGTCCGCATGGTCCATGGCCCCGGTTGCCCGGTGTGCGTGTTGCCCATTGGCCGCATCGATCAGGCCATCAGTCTCGCCCTGGATCACGGGACGACGGTGTGCACCTACGCCGATACCCTGCGAGTCCCTGCCTCGGGTGGCCGTTCGATGCTGCGGGCCCGGGCCGAGGGCGCTGACATCCGCATGGTCTATTCCGCCACCGACGCGCTGGAACTGGCATGCCGGGAGCCCGCCCGTCAGGTGGTGTTCTTCGCCATCGGCTTCGAGACGACGACGCCGCCCACGGCCGTGGTCATTCGCCATGCGGCCCGTCTTGGACTGAAGAATTTCAGCGTCTTGTGCTGTCATGTGCTGACGCCAGCTGCCATCACCGCGATCCTGGCTTCACCCGCCGTCTCCGCGCCGGATGCCGTGCCGCTGGATGGATTTGTCGGTCCGGCCCATGTGAGTACCGTCATCGGCAGCCGTCCTTACGCGGGGTTTGCTGCGGCCTTCCGCAAGCCGGTGGTGATTGCCGGCTTCGAGCCCCTGGATGTGATGCAGGCCATTCTCATGCTGGTGCGTCAGGTGAACGACGGCCGTGCGGAGGTGGAGAACCAGTTCACCCGGGCCGTCACCGCCAGCGGCAATCTCAAGGCCCAGGCCCTGGTGTCCGAGGTCCTGGTGGCGCGGGATTCTTTCGAATGGCGGGGACTGGGAGAGCTGCCTGCGTCTGCCCTCCGTCTGGCCGATGTTTACGCCGACCTTGATGCGGAGCTGCGTTTCGGGCTGAGCTATCGACCGGTACCGGACCACCCCGCCTGTGAATGCGGCGCCATCCTGCGGGGGATCCGGGCTCCGCGTGAATGCAGTTTGTTCGGCACCGTCTGCACACCTGAGAACCCGATGGGCTCCTGCATGGTGTCGTCCGAGGGGGCGTGCGCTGCGCACTATACCTACGGGCGTTTTCGTGATTTTCCTATTGTTGCTGCGTGATGGAGCACCGTGTGCAAGTGCTTGTATCAAAAGGATGCGATCCCGTTCAGGTGATGTCTGCGCCGGTGTGAGGGATTTCCCGAAGAAGGGGTCAACCTTGCCTTGCTGCGGCCGATAAGCGCCCATGGGCCCGTTTCGAGGTCCGCAAGGAGACATCAGAGTGAACCTGTTCAAGAGCCTGCGCGGCGCGCCTGCACCGGGTGTTGTGATCCTGCAGTGCCGTGCGTCCGAAGTCGTGGCAACCCTCGCCGCAACTTCGATATCGCCCACCTTCATCAGTGGTTACGTATCACCCCATGTGGACATTGATCCGGTAGCCCGTGCTGTCGCGGCACGCTTTCCAGGTGTACCGGTCATGCTGTGCTCAACGGCTGGCGAACTCTGTGGAGACAACGAGAGTCTGTATTGCCGTACCGGTGACAGCTGGGACCGGGTGGTGATCCAGTGCTTTGACGCCACGCTCGTCGCCCGTGCCCAGGTTGTGGCCGTGCCCCTGGGTTGCGAGGACCTGCGCCGCGGGCAACGGGAGGTTTCCGTGAGGGAACGGGTGGCCCGTATCGCGCGCAACATCGAGTCCGCGCGGGTGGACCTGGATATCGATCACCGGGACACGCTGGCCTACATACTCTTCGACGGCCTGTCTGCTTCCGAGTCCTTCTTCATGGAGGCGCTCTACGATTCTGGACGCTTCCCCTGCCTGTTCGTGGGCGGCTCGGCCGGCGGCAAGTTCGATTTCAAGAACACCTGGATTCACGACGGCAGCCGCCGTCTCGAGAATCACGCCTTGATCGCCTTCCTGAAAATGCCCCGAGGTATCCGCTTTGGTGTGTTGAAGAGCCAGAACTTCGTGCCGGATGGGCCCCACTTTCCGGTCATCGGTGCATCGCTGGAGCAGCGTCATGTCAGCCAGGTCATTGATGCAGAGGGGCGCATCGTGCCGTTCGTGGATGCCTTGTGTGCCCATTTCCGCTGCACGCCGCGGGATCTCGAAGGCAAGCTGGCCGACTATTCGTTTGCGATCCAGGTGGGCAAGGAGATCTTCGTACGCTCCGTCGTCAACGTCGATCTGTCGGCTGGGCGGGTGAACTTCTACTGCGACATCTCGCCGGGGGAGGAGCTGCTGCTGGTCAGGCGTACCAGTCTGGTGCAGAGCACGGAGCAGGATTTCCGCGCCTTCATGGCTGGCAAGCCCGGAGCGCCGGTAGCCGGCATCCTCAATGACTGCATCCTGCGCCGCCTCTACAACGACAAGGAGCTGTCGAAAGTCGGTTCGGCTTTGCCCTGCAAGCAACTGGCGGGCTTCTCGACCTTTGGCGAGATCCTCGGCCTCAACCTGAACCAGACCCTGACGGCGGTGTTCTTCTTCCGGGTGCCGGAAGGCACATCGTTCCGCGACGACTACGTGGACAACTTTGTTGCCCACTACGGTGAATTCAAGGCCTTCTTCCTGCGACGCCAGAGCGCCAAGCTGGCTGGCTTGTCGCGGGTCATCGTCAAGCAGATTGCCGACTACCAGTCCCAGGCTTTCGACAGTCAGCTCGATCCGTCCAGTTTCGACGACAACATAGCCTGGTCGTGCATGGGCTGAACAGCCTGGGTCAGACCCTTCGGGAGTCCCATGATATCCGCGACGATACCGCCCGGCAGCTGGAGTCCTGCGCTGGCGATCTGTATGCGTCTGTTGGCAGCCTCACCGGTCATATCCAGGAGCAGGGCAGGGTTGTGCATGCTGCCAGCGATACGGTGGGTGAGCTGACCCGGCAGGCCGCCGACGCCGCCGACAGCGCCCGCAAGCTGGCCGATGCCAGTGGACGCATCCAGGGGGTAGTGGAGGTGATCCAGCAGATCGCTGATCAGACCAACCTGCTGGCGCTCAATGCCGCCATCGAAGCAGCCCGGGCCGGCGAGGCTGGCCGCGGGTTTGCTGTGGTGGCCGACGAGGTGCGCAAGCTGGCCGAGAAGTCCCGCATGAGTGCGGGTGAGATCGGTGCCGACATCTCGACGCTGGCCAGCGAGATCGGTCGGGTGGCGGGAGAGATCGAGCGCCAGGCGGGGGATGTCTCCAACCTCTCTGGCCTGTTGTCCGACATCGAGGCCTTCAGCGGCAAGACCGCGGGCACGGCCGATCACACCAAGACAGTGGCGGACACCCTCAAGAACCTTACCGGCAATCAACGCGTCCTCGCCTGAAGCGGGCGGGCCGCAGTATTCTGCGGGGGGCGCTGCAGATTCGAGCTGCACCGCCCCCGCCCATGAGAGATAACCCCACGCTCCCCGCTATGCGGCTCGTTGCCCCCCGAGGGGGGGCTTTTCATCCTGGCGCGGCCCAGCGATGAAAAAGCCCTATCTCCGCCCCCTCGACCTGCGCCATGGCTGTGTGGACCTCTCCCATGGTGGAGGCGGCCGCGCGATGGTCCAGCTCATCAACGAGCTTTTTGGCAGGGCCTTTGACAACCCCTGGCTGCGCCGGGGCGACGATGGGGCTGTGCTGCCGGCGCCCGGCCCGGGGGAGCGGCTGGTCCTGGCTACCGATGCCCATGTGGTGTCGCCGTTGTTTTTCCCCGGCGGGGACATCGGCAGCCTGGCGGTGCACGGCACCGTCAATGATCTGGCCGTGATGGGCGCGCGCCCGCTTTACCTGGCAGCCAGCTTCATCCTTGAGGAGGGCTTTCCCCTCGCCGATCTGCAGCGCATCGTCAAGAGCATGGCTGCCGCTGCCCTTGCGGCCGGGGTGCCTGTGGTGACTGGTGATACCAAGGTGGTCGAGCGGGGCAAGGGCGACGGGGTCTTCATCACCACGACGGGATTGGGGGCCCTTGCTGCCGGGCGGGATCTTTCCGGTGCAAATGCCTGCCCGGGGGATGCGGTCATTGTCTCGGGCACGATGGGGGATCACGGCATGGCGATCATGGCCCGGCGGGAGAACCTGGCCTTCGAGTCCGACATCGTCTCCGACAGCGCGGCCCTGCATGGCCTGGCGGCGCTAGCCCTGGAGGCGGCCCCGGGCCTGCGGCTGCTGCGGGACCCGACCCGCGGCGGGCTGGCGGCGACCCTCAACGAGATTGCCCAGCAATCCGGTGTCGGCATGATTCTCGACGAGGCAGGGATTCCCGTCTCCCCCCAAGTTGCGGCGGCATGCGAGTTTCTGGGGCTCGACCCACTGCATATCGCCAACGAGGGCAAGCTGGTGGCGGTGTGCCCGGCGGAGGAGGCTGTCGGTCTGGTGACCGCTCTGCGTACCCATCCGCTGGGGCTGCGGGCTGCATGCATCGGTGAGGTGACGGCCGATGTGCACCGTTTTGTGCAGATGAAGACGGTGCTCGGCGGGCGCCGGATGGTGGATTGGCTCGCGGGCGAGCAACTCCCCAGGATCTGCTGATCGCCTGAGCTGCGTGGTTGCGCGCGAGCCTTACTGGCGTCCGCCGAAGCGGTTCTCCTGGCCTCTTCCGCCCTGTCCTCCGTCGCCGCCATGGCCCCGGCGATTGTCCATGTCCGGCGGGGGGCGGAAACGTGAGTTGGGTTCACCAGGAGGCCGGGGTGCCTCCATGCGTGGCGCCTCCTGTCGCGGGGCGTGCTGCTGGCCCCAGCCGCCCGGGTTTGGTTGGGGGGCGGCCCGGGGTGGTGATACGGGCGGCATCGGCTCCTGCCGAGGAGCACGCTCCCGATCATGACGAGGTGGCATATTGCGGTGGTCGTCCCGCGGGCCATCGCGACGTCTGTCGTCCTGCCAGCGGTGATCCCACTCGTGGTCCCGACCAGGATTCCAGCCGGGCTGCCAGCCCGGCCCCGGATGAGGTGCGATGCGCGGGGGCGGGGGGCGATGTAGCGCAGGCGGCGCGTGCCGCCAGTTGTGACGGTCACCGTACCAAGGGCGGTCCCGATAATGATGCTCCCAGTAGTCACCCAGGATGAAGCTGATCAGGGGGATGCCGAAGGAGGGGCCGTACTGGATGACCGGCAAGGGTTCGCCGATCCAGGAGAAGCTCAGCGTGCCGCTCCAGGCCCAACCCCGCAGGCCATCCGGGGTGATCAGGTCGCACCACTGGTAACCCTGCAGGCACCCCAGGACATCGACCTCCATGCCGGGAAACAGCACTGAGATCTGTGGGTAGTCCGGCCCGGGGCCGGCGTGCAGGCGCAGAGGCTCGGTGATGTAGGCCGGGCGGGCATCTGCCGCCGCGGGTAGAAGGGCTGCGGCGAGGGTCAGGGTGCGGAGCAGGGCGGGCAGGGGCATGGCGGGTGTCCGCGAGGGAGGCGGTCCTGAAGAAAAGGGGTGGGTATGGTTTATCAACGCGCCTGGCGGGGGGAGGACCGACACCCGACTGTAAGCGCAGATTTCGTTCCGCGGGCAAGCCTGTCATCCCCCCCTGTGCCGGTAAAGTTGCCCGCCGACTCGCCGTTGAAGGGGCAAGTCCCTGATTCGCGAGGAGTCCGCCATGAAAATCGCTGCTGCCAGCATGGATCTTGCTGCTACCCACCGGGCCAGCAGTACAGTCGAGGTGGAGGAGCGCCTCAGGGCGTGGATAGGGCCGCGCCCCGGCGCATCGGACGAGCGTCCGCCAAGCCACGCGGTGGTGGTTTCCGATGCGGCACGGCAGGCCCTGGACCTGGACAAGGCTGCACCCGCTGCCCCGGCGTCTAATGATGAGCTTGAGGCCGATCCGCAACTCGAACTCTTGCGTTCGATTGTCGAGATGCTTACCGGCCGGCGTATCCACCTGATGTCCGCTTCCGAGATGAATCCCGATGAGGTGGCGGCGGAGGCTGCCCGCTCGACGGCGGCCGCTACGCGCGAGCCGGAGTTCGGTATCGAGTACGATCGCACGGAAACACGCACCCACAGCGAGGAAACCCGCTTTGCTGCGGCGGGGATGATCCGCACGGCGGATGGCCGCGAGATCGGTTTCAGTCTCGAACTGTCCATGTCGCGTAGCGAAACGGAAACCAGTCAGTTCAGCCTGCGGGCCGGCAATGCCGTGAGCAAGGATCCGTTGGTGGTCAATTTTTCAGGGAACGCCGCCAGTCTGAGCAGCCAGCGCTTCAGCTTCGATCTGATGGGTGACGGCAATGAGGTGGCGATGCCCCTGTTGCAGCGGGGCAGCGGTTTCCTGGTGCTTGACGCGCTGGAGGATGCTCAGGTGACTTCGGGCCGGCAGCTCTTCGGGCCTGCCAGCGGTGACGGCTTCGCCGATCTCGCCCGGCATGACAATGATGCCAATGGCTGGATCGACGAGGCCGATCCCGTGTTCTCCCGACTCGGGGTGTGGACGCCGGATGCCCAGGGCGGCGGTGCGGTGATGAGCCTGGACGAGGCCCGCATCGGCGCGCTTTACCTGGGGCGGGTGGCGACGCCCTTCACGCTCAAGGAGGGCGCTGAAGATCTCGGTGCTGTGCGCAGTTCGGGCATTTATGCCCGCGAGGACGGTAGCGTCGGGACCTTGCAGCAAGTGGATCTGAAGGTCTGAGCAGTTTCGGGAGCGGGAGCGTCAGGCAGGGCGCGTCGTTTTGGTCCGGAAGCCGGCAGGGACGCTTGCCGGGCGCCTGGTTTCGTAATTGAAGAAGATGATCCCGGTCTTGCCTCGCGCCACTTCCCGGCCGCTGGCCTTGTCGGTGGCACGCCATACCAGGTCGCAGCCGTACTTGTTGAACTCTGCCGGCGCCATTTCGAAGACCAGGGCTTCGCCGTGGAAGGCTTCGGATTTGTACTGCAGCGCCGCGTCGGCGACGACGATGCCAACGCCTTCCACATCCAGTTCGGTGTAGCCCAGGTGCTTCAGGAAGCGCACCCGGGCTTCCGACACCAGGCCGACCAGGGCCGCGTTGTCCAGGTGGTGCCCGTAGTTGATGTGGCTGATGTAGATCGGGATCTCGGTGGCAAAAACGAAATGTTCGGGCAGGTCGATGGATACGCGGGTCATGGTGGTTTCTGGAAAGGGGAGATTCGGCGTGTCCCGAGATTATCGCAGCCTGGCGGCGTCCGCCGTCTGTCAATTGCACCCGTGCCCCCCGGCGGGCAGAATGATCCGTCTGTCCTGACTGTGGAGCGGCCGTGGAGCGATTCACCATTTCCCTTGATGAAGAACTGGCCCGTGAGTTCGATGCGCTGATTGCCGCCCGGGGTTACTCCAACCGGTCCGAAGCAGTGCGCGACATTCTGCGTGCCCAGATCGAAGCCAGTCGCTTGTCCCGCGAAGAGGCAACTCACTGCATTGCCAATCTGTCCTATGTCTATAACCATCATGAGCGGGAACTGGCTGAACGGGTGACCCATGCCCAGCATGAGCATCACGACTTGTGCGTGGCGACGCTGCATGCCCATCTGGATCACGATAACTGCATGGAAAGCGTCATCCTCCGCGGGCCGACTGCCTCCGTGCGTGCGTTTTCCGAGGCGCTGATCGCCAAGCCCGGTGTCCGGCACGGTGCCCTCAACCTTGTGACAGCCGACTGTCGCAGCCTGCCCCACGTCCATTCTCACGGTGAGGCGGCCGGCGCGGACGAGGAGCATGCCCATCCCCATGTGCATTATCGTCCCCGGAGCTGACTGACGCCCTCGTGTGAGCTTGGCATGATTGTTGTATGAACTAAACTGCTAAGTTCATAACTTTCGTCCGGATGCTGGCCATGCACGACCTCCCTTCCGATAGTCTCGCCCTCGTTCTGCTGGTATTCGTGCTGGGGCTGAAGCACGGTTTCGATGCCGATCACCTAGCGACCATTGACGGCCTGACGCGCTACAACGCAAGTGTCCGGCCGCGTCTGGCGCGATTTTGCGGGAGCCTGTTCTCCCTTGGCCATGGTGCGGTGGTGGTAGCCATCGCCGTCGGTGCGAGCCTGTTGTCCCAGGGCTGGGCGGCGCCTGAGTGGCTGGAAAGCTCGGGCACCTGGATCTCCATCACTTTCCTGATTCTGCTCGGAGTGCTCAATCTGCGTGCGGTGTACGCTGCCGCACCGCACGAAATGGTGCATCCGGTGGGGCTCAAGGGGCGTTGGGTGGGGCGTTTCGGCCGGGTTACCCATCCCGGAGGCGTGGCCCTGGTCGGTGCCATGTTCGCTTTCTCCTTTGACACCGTCAGCCAGGCGGCATTGTTTGCCATGGCGGGTGTTCAGGCGGGAGGATGGATGCCGTCAGCGGGTCTTGGGCTGACATTCATGCTCGGCATGCTGCTGGCCGATGGCGCCAACGGATTGTGGATATCCACGCTGATTGCGCGGGCCGATGCCACCGCACGGATCGCCTCCCGTGTGATGGCGCTGGCCGTGGCCGGTATCAGTCTGCTGGTAGCGGCGTGGAGTCTGGTCAGGATGCTTGCTCCTGCCCTTGATGCCTGGGGTGAGGGTAAGGCCCTGTTCTTCGGCATGGCCGTGATCGCAGTGATCTTCACGAGCTTCCTGCTCGGCCTGCGGCTGGCCCGGGGGCGCGAGCCCGCGTTGGAGGCGCCGGGCTGATGCCTCCTGCCGGTACTCACGTCATGTCTGTTCGGGCCCACTGATTGCTGACAATTCTGTACGATCCGCATCCTTGACCGCGCTTAAGGCTGTTTGACCCCTGAGGCGGCAAATTGCAGAGTCGGCAAATGACCTCTTTCAGTTCGATCGCATGCGCGGACACATTGCCCATCATCAAGAGTCTCAATTGAAATTCGAGAGCACCCCCGCCGCTGAGGCCCATTCCCATCCGTCAGAGACTCGAGCGCTCCGGCAGGTCTTGCGCTTGAACGTCTGACGATGGACAAGGGGCTGGTCTACGCCATCGGGGCATCCATCGTCGCCCACGGATTGGTGCTCGGGTTTGGAGGTGGCTTGCACACGGCCAGCGTGGAGGCGCCGCGCATTCTCGAAGCCCGTCTGGCTCCCGAGCCGCCCCCCGCACACGCCCCCGAACCGCCTCGCCCCCAAGCAGCCAGGCCTGCCGTACCGGTGTCTCAGCCACGGCAAGTCAATGCTCGGCCACCCCAGGTGGTGCGCCATGCCGCGCCGGTACCGCACCTGATGACCGACCAGCGTGCCGACGTATCGGCTCCCGCCGTGGTCGCCACGTCTTCTCCTGCGCCAACACCCCTTGCGTCCGTCATGTCGCCGCCGGCTCCCGCGGCAGCCTCAGGCAGTACCGGCACGCCCGCAGGGCCGTCGGTCAACACCGGGGTGGCGGCCTACTCGCCACCGGGCTTCGGTGCCAGCTATCTTCACAATCCCAAGCCGGCTTATCCCATGATGGCTCGCCGGCGAGGGCTGGAAGGGGTGGTTCGTCTTGATGTGCGAGTTTCTGCTGAAGGCATTCCCACCGCGGTTAAGGTGCGTGAAAGCTCCGGGCACGAGTCCCTCGACGAGGCGGCACTGACTGCCGTATGGCACTGGCGCTTCTCCCCGGCGCGGCGCGGTGGCGAGCCGGTGGAGGGGGCTGTTGTGGTGCCTGTCCGCTTCAATCTCGAAGGCGATGCCGCCGGCTGAGCAGCTAAGCCCAACCTGACTTCACGTGGAGAATAAATGTCCCTGCATCTCTGGCTAGGTTTCCTGGCCGCAGCCCTGGTGGTTGCTGTTTCTCCCGGTCCGGGCGCGGTGCTGAGCATGAGCGTCGGGCTGCGCCATGGTTACTGGCACGCACTGGCGGGTATTGCCGGGCTGCAGACGGCGCTGCTCCTGCAGTTGAGTTTGGTGGCGACAGGACTGGGGGCTTTGCTGGCGGCGTCCGAAACGGCCTTTCTGGTTGTGAAGCTTGCCGGGGCGGGCTACCTTGTGTGGCTTGGCGTCAGAAAGTGGCGTGCGCGGGTGGACGAGGGGGAGGCTGCAGCGCTCGGTCCCGATGTGCCCGAAGGCTTCTACCGCCAGGGCATCCTCGTCAATCTGGGGAATCCGAAGGCGATCGTCTTCATTGCTGCACTGGTGCCCCAATTCATCGATCCGGCAAGGCCCCAGCTTCTCCAGTTCCTGATCATTGCTGCGACGATGTGTAGCGTGGATACGCTGGTGATGTCGTGCTACGCCCTTCTCGCCAGTCGCTTCAGGGGTATGACCAGCAGCCCTCGGGCCGCCTTGCTCCAGAACCGCATCTTTGGTGGGCTCTTTGTCAGTGCCGGCCTGCTCCTGGCGGTAAGCTCAAGGAAGTGATCAGGCCGCGCTCCTGGCGTCCGCCGCGAGCTCATCGAGGTTTGCCTCATCCAGGGCAAGTTCTGCCGAGACCATGTCAGCCCAGTCGATCCAGTCGGGCGACATGCCGTCGCGCAGCCGCCGGCCCACCGCCAGAAGCATGGCAATCCGCTTGGGGGCGTCGTTAAGACGACTGGCGCCTCGTGGATCATGATGGGCACGGATGGCCTCACAGACATCGGCCGGCAACTTCCAGTTGCGGGCGACGAGGAAGCCTGCTGCCGCGTGATCCGTTCCGCTCAGCGCATCCAGAGCCCGGGCGCCGGCTTCCAGGGCGGCCCCCCGGGCGCGAAGTACGTCGATATGTTCCGGACTGCGCTTGAGGACCACGGCAATCCCAGCGTCCTGCATCAACGCAGCCAGATACGCGATATCTGCCAGAGCCTTGAATGAGGTATGACGAGCAGCCGCGTAGGTCAATTCCGCAGCCTGGGCACTTGCAGACCACAGCGCCTCGACCACGGAGGCATCCAGGCCGCTGCACTGACTGCGCAGGGCGGTGCTTGCCGCAGTGGCCATGGTGCGAGTGCGTCCCAGCATGGTGATGGCCTCCAGTGCGGAGCGAGGTGCGCTGCGGGGGCGGAACACAGGAGAGTTGGCAACCCTCAGCAGTGCGCCGGTGATGGCCGGGTCCTGGCTGATGGCGGCGGCGAGCTCCCTGGGCCCCGCGTTCTCGTCTGCAGCCGCCGCCTGAAGGCGCAGAAAACCGGGCCCCGGGGCTGGCAGCACGACACCGCTGGCCAATACCGCTTCAATGAGTACGTCCTTGCCCATATTCCTAGACCCCTTTGCCGTGGCTTTTGTGCGACGTTGCTATTACAGCACACACAAGAAAATTTTTTGGAAATAGCGTTTGACAGTGTGTTGCAGGCTGCCTATAATGCGCGCTTCTCGCTTGGAGGGGTTCCCGAGCGGTCAAAGGGATCAGACTGTAAATCTGACGGCACTGCCTTCGAAGGTTCGAATCCTTCCCCCTCCACCAACGGTTTTATGCTGTTGCTCCATGTTTGTGTTTAGGCATGAAGTGGTGATTGTGAGTCGTGCGTTGTAAAGCGGGTGTAGCTCAATGGTAGAGCAGAAGCCTTCCAAGCTTATGACGAGGGTTCGATTCCCTTCACCCGCTCCAGGTTGAGTGTGTGGAAGCTCATGTAGCTCAGTGGCAGAGCACTCCCTTGGTAAGGGAGAGGTCGGCAGTTCAATCCTGCCCATGAGCACCATCCTTCTGGGTGCTGCAGCCTTAATTGGTTTCCGATTTCCTGATTTTTTTGCGGGGTTGATGATATGGCTAAGGAAAAATTCGAGCGGAAAAAGCCGCACGTAAACGTTGGCACGATTGGTCACGTTGACCATGGCAAGACCACGCTGACGGCTGCGATCACGACCGTTCTGTCGCGCAA
>NZ_JBIJDC010000104.1:0-17354 GCF_044344315.1 Zoogloea sp.
GTCCCCTCGGACGTGCCGACTGGAGGGTGGGACGGGCGGAAAGAGGGCTTCGCATGTCTGAGCCCGAAGGGCGAGTTTGCGAAGACCCCGCCCGGCGCGCCCGGAAGGAGGGAACCCCCGAAGGGGGCGCGACAGCGGGGTACGTTTCTTTGCCTTCTTTCTTGTCGTACAACAAGAAAGAAGGTCGCCCGCCGGGGGCGAGTCCCCGGCCAATGTCACGCCAAACACCGGAAAGCCGTCCCACAAGGGAGCCGTCGCGCCAGCTGTCGTTGTCTGGATTCGACCCTAGAACAGCCGCGTCAGCGGTGATTCTTCCATCAGCGCCACCTGTTCCCGCAGGGACAGGATCATGTCCTGCCAGTAGCGTGGAGTGTCGAACCAGCTGAAGGCCGCCGGGAAGGCCGGGTCGTCCCAGCGGGTGGCGATCCAGCCGGCGTAGTGGATCAGGCGCAGGGTGCGCAGGGCCTCTACCAGATGGAGGCTGCGCGGGTCGAAATCGGCAAACTGCTCGTAGCCTTCCAGCACGCTGTCCAGCTGCCGGGCCATGGCCTGGGCGTCGCCGGACAGGAGCATCCACAAATCCTGGATGGCCGGGCCGTTGCGGGCGTCGTCGAAGTCCACGAAATGGGGGCCGGCGTCGGTCCACAACACGTTGCCCCCGTGCACATCGCCGTGCAGGCGGATCTGCGGCACGGAACCGGCGTGTTCGAAGCAGCGGCGCACCCCGTCGAGGGCCTGGTCCACCACCGACAGCCAAGTGTCGCGCAGCTCCGGTGGCAGGAAGGGGGAGGCCAGCAGGGTGTCCCGCGGGGCGTCGCCGAAGCTGCGGATGTCCAGGGTCGGACGGTGGCTGAATGGCCGGGTGGCGCCCACTGCGTGGATGCGTCCCAGGAAGCGCCCCAGCCAGCCCAGCACCTCGGGGTCGTCGAGCTCGGGCGCCCGCCCGCCCCGGCGCGGGAAGAGGGCGATGCGGAAGCCTTCGTGGTGGTGCAGGGTCTGACCGCCGATCTCGAGGGCCGCCACCGCAGGGATTTCTGCGTCGGCCAGCTCGGCCAGGAAGGCGTGTTCCTCGAGAATGGCTGCGTCGCTCCACCGCCCGGGGCGGTAGAACTTGGCGATCAGCGGGGCCGCGTCCTCGATGCCGACCTGATAGACCCGGTTTTCATAGCTGTTGAGGGTCAGCAGGCGGCCATCGCAGCGGAGGCCGGAGGCCTCCACTGCGCTGAGGATGAAATCGGGGGTGAGCGGCCCAAAGGGCGCCGTCACTGCTGGTTGCCTTCGCGCACGTAAGGTTCGTGGAGTTGCACCGGCTCGACCTTGGCGGCCTGGCGGCTACGCATGCGCAGGTTGAGCATTTCCACCAGCACCGAGAAGGCCATGGCCGAGTAGATGTAGCCCTTGGGTACGTGGTGGCCGAAGGCGTCGGCGATGAGCACCACGCCGATGACCAGCAGGAAGGATAGGGCCAGCATCTTGACGGTGGGGTGGCGGGAGACGAACTCGCCGATCGGCGCGGAGGCCACCATCATCAGGCCCACCGAAGCGACCACAGCGGCAATCATGACTTGAAGGTTGTTGACCATGCCGATGGCGGTGATGATCGAGTCCAGCGAGAAGACGATGTCGATGAGGATGATCTGCATGATCACCGCATTGAAGGTGGCCTTGACGGCGCTGGACGCTTCGCCCTCTTCGCCCTCCATCAGCTGATGCACTTCCTGGGTGCTCTTCCAGACGAGGAAGAGGCCGCCAGCGAGCAGGATCAGGTCGCGTCCGGAGAAACCGTGGCCGAGGACCGTGACCATGGGCTCGGTGAGGCCAGCCAGCCAGGACAGGATCATCAGCAGGCCGATGCGCATGAACATGGCCAGGAAGAGGCCAAGGCGGCGGGCGAAGGCGCGCTTCTCGGGGGGGAGCTTGTCCACCAGGATGGAAATGAAGATCACGTTGTCGATCCCCAGCACCAGTTCGAGGGCGGTGAGGGTCAGAAATGCGATCAGCAATTGCGGGTCGGTCAGGAATTCCATGGTTGGGTATGCAGTTGTTGCGGGAGGGCGGGCTGCCGGAGGGAGCCACGCCGCGAATGGTCGCACGAAATTGCTTCACCGGAGCAGGGCAAACCGCCGGACTGACCCTTACTGACCGGCCTCGCCTTCGCGGATCCAGACAAGGAGCTGATCGGGTGGCATCGGACGGGCCACGCCGAAACCCTGGATGAGATGACAGCCCAGCGCCAGCAGGGCCTGCCGGTGGGCCGCCGTTTCCACGCCCTCGGCAATCACCTCCCGGCGGAAGGCGGCGGCGAGGCCGATGACACCCTGGACGATGGCCAGGTCGTCGTTGTCTTCGAGCATGTCGCGAACAAAGGACTGGTCGATCTTGATGGTCTGGACCGGCAAACGGCGCAGGTAGGTGAGGGAACCGTAGCCCGTGCCGAAATCATCCAGGGCGAATCGCACGCCCAGCTGCTGACAGGCCTCCATGATCCGGGACACGGCACCGATGTCGCTGAAGGAGGTGGATTCGAGGATCTCCAGCTCGAGCATGCCCGAAGGGAGTCGGGGATAGCGGGCGAGAAGGGCCTGGAGGTGAGCGATGAAGTCAGGGTGGGCCAGGTGATTGGGTGAAACATTGACGCTGACCGGCAGCGGGTGGCCGGCGTCGGCGAAGGCCTGGATCTCGTCGACAGCGGTGGCCAGTATCCAGTTGCCGAGTTCGATCTCGAAATCCGAATCCATGACGGCCGGCAGAAACTCCCCTGGCAGAATCACTCCGTGCTGGGGATGGCGCCAGCGCAGGAGGGCCTCGACACCGATGATACGGTTGCGCCGGATGTCCACCTTGGGTTGGTAGTGAAGCTCCAGCTCGCGGTCATTGAGCGCGGATTCGACCCGGGCCACGGCGGCCCGGTGGGCACGCAGGCTGCGGTCGCGCTCCGGGTCGAAGAGGTGAAAGCAGTTGCCACCGGCTTGTTTGGCCATGTACATGGCCTGATCGGCGTGGCGTAGCAGGGTGTCGGGGTCGGCACCGTCGAGGGGAAACAGGGTGATGCCGATGCTCGCGCTGACTTGCAGTTCCCGCCCGCGGAGGGTGACCGGCTCGGCGATGCCGGCGAGCAGCCGCGCGAAGACCTGCTCGCATTCCTCGCTGTGCTCAAGCCCGTTGTAGATCAGGGCGAACTCGTCTCCGCCCATCCGGGCCACCGTATCGCCAGCGCGGGAGGAGGCCTGAAGGCGCCGCGCGATCTCCACCAGCAGGAGGTCGCCCACGTCGTGGCCGTGGCTGTCGTTGACCGGTTTGAATCCATCCAGGTCCAGGTAGGCCACGGCCGCCAGGGTGGCGTTGCGCTCGGCCTGTGCCAGGGCCATCTGCATGCGGTCGGCGAGCAGGCTGCGGTTGGGCAGCTGGGTGAGGGCATCGTGGTAGGCCAGGTGTTCCAGGTGACGCTGGCTTTCCTTGATCTCGGTGATGTCCGAGAACAGGCCCACGTAGTGGGTCGTCTGGCCAGCTTCGTTGCGGACCGCCGAGATGTTGCCGAGTTGGGCAAAGAGCTCGCCGTGCTTTTTGCGGTTCCACAGTTCGCCCTGCCAGACCCCGTCGCGAATCAGGCGTTGCCACATGTCGGTATAGAACTCGGACGTCTGCAGACCGGAGCGCAGGAAGCGGGTGTTGCGGCCGATGATTTCCGAACGCAGGTAGCCAGTGATCCGGCAGAAGGCGTCATTCACGTCGAGGATGTTGGCGGAGGTGTCCGTGATCACGATGGATTCGTGAGCGTGGCGGAACACGCTGGACGTGAGGCGCAGATTTGCGCTGGCTTCCCGCTCAAGACTGATGTCGGAGAGGCTGCCTATCATGCGCAGGGGACGGCCGTCGGCAGCGTATTCAACCACGTTGCCCCGGTCGCGAACCCACACCAGGCGACCCGACGGGTGACGTACCCGGTATTCGCAATGGTAAGGGCCGTGGCCGGAGAGGCAGTGCTGCAGGGCGTCTGCCATGCCCAAACGGTCTTCCTCGGCAATCAGTTCACGAAACTCGGCCGCCGTGTGCCCCGTGAACGTATGGTCGAGTCCGAGCAACTCGCAGCCACGGGTATTGCGGGAAACCTGGTCTGTGCTGATGTCCCAGTCCCAGATCCCCTCGCCGATCGCGGCGAACACGTACTCAAGCTGCTTGCGGCTTTCAGCCAGTCGGGCAAGCGCCTCCTCAAGCGGGGAGTGGGGGTCTGGGGTGGAGTCGGCAGAGGTGGTCGGTGGCGTCATCCAGCATCGGGAGCATCATCAGTGCCCGCATGATGCGCCAAAGGTGGAAATTCGTTAATACGGCCCAGGGTTATCCCCTGCGCCGTGTCCGGGATAACCCTGTGGCCATCAATGGTGCAGCGCGTGCTCCTGCATCCAGATCTGCATGTTCGCCGCGGGCATGGGACGGGCGATCCCGTGCCCCTGGATCTGGTGGCATCCCAGTTTGAGCAGCGCCTGGCGGTGACGGTGTGTCTCGACACCTTCCGCGATGACTTCCCGGTGGAAGGCCGTGGCCAGGCCGATCACGCTCTGCACGGTGGCCAGATCGTCGTCGTCTTCGAGCATGTTGTGGATGAAGGAGCGGTCGATCTTGATGCTGCGCACGGGCAGGCTGCGCAGGCTATTGACCGCGCCGTAGCCGATGCCGAAATCGTCGATGGCGAAGCTCACGCCCAGGTCATTGCACCTGGCCATGATGGCGGCAATGCGCTTCAGATCGCCGAGGGTGGCGGTTTCCAGCACTTCCAGCTGGAGGAGGCCGGCGTCCACCCGGGGGTGGGCGTCGAGCACGGCCTTCAGATGGGGAACGAAGTCGGGGTGAGCCAGATGGCGGGCCGAGATATTGACGCTCATGGGCGTGGCAAAGCCGGCCTGGCACCAACTGTCGAGCTGGGCCACGGCGGTGGTCAGTACCCAGTTGCCGAGCTCGATTTCGAAGCGTGATTCGCTGACCATGGGCAGGAACTCCCCGGGCAGGCGCAGGCCAAGCTGCGGATGCTTCCAGCGGATCAGGGCCTCGACACCGGTCAGGTGGTCGGAGCGGGCGTCCATCTTGGGTTGGTAGTGGAGCTCCAGCTCGCCATCGTAGAGGGCCGATTCGACCCGGATCTGGGCGTCCCGGTGGGCGCGCAGGGCGCGGTCACGCTCCGGGTTGAAGAGGTGGAAGCAGTTGCGGCCGGCCTGCTTGGCCAGGTACATGGCCCGGTCGGCGTGGTTCAGCAGGGCCTCCGGGTCCGAGCCGTCGAGGGGGCACAGGGTCACGCCGATGCTGGCAGTCACCTGCAGCGCCAGGCCTTCGATGACGATCGGTTCGGCGATGCTGGCAAGCACTCGGGCGAAGACCTGCTCGCATTCGTCGCTGTGTTCGAGGCCGTTGTAGATCAGGGCGAACTCGTCGCCGCCCAGGCGGGCCACGGTGTCGCCGGCCCGTGTGGACGCCTGCAGGCGGCGGGCGATCTCCACCAGCAGCAGGTCGCCCACCTCGTGACCATGGCTGTCGTTCACCGGCTTGAAGCCGTCCAGGTCCAGGTAAGCCACAGCGGCCAGGGTGTTGTTGCGCCCGGCCTGGGCCAGGGCCATCTGCATGCGGTCGGCAAGCAGGCTGCGGTTGGGCAGCTGGGTCAGGGCGTCGTGATAGGCCAGGTGCTCCAGGTGGCGCTGGCTCTCCTTGATGTCGGTGATGTCGGTGAACAGGCCCACGAAGTGAGTGGTCTGACCCGCCTCGTTGCGCACGGCCGAGATGTTGCCGAGTTGGGCGTAGAGATCGCCGTTCTTCTTGCGGTTCCAGGTTTCACCCTGCCAGGTGCCGGTGTTGCGCAGTTCGGCCCACATCTGCTCGTAGAAGGCCGAATCGTGCACACCCGAGCGCAGGATGCGCGTGCTCTGACCGATGACCTCGTCCCGGGTGTAGCCGGTCAGGGTGCAGAAGCTGTCGTTGACCTCCAGGATGCGGGAGCCGGGGTCGGTGATGATGATGCTTTCGTGGGCATGGCGGAACACACTGGCGGTGAGGCGCAGGTAATCCTCGGCGGCCACCCGGGCGGTAACGTCGTTGAGGGTGCCCGAGGTGCCGATGACCTCACCGGCGTCGTTGACCTGGGCGCGGATGAAGATATCCATCCAGCGATAGCTGCCGTCCCGGCACTGCAGGCGCAGGGTGGCGCTGCAGTGTGTGCGGGTGCGGGCAATGATCGGCTTGAACGAGCGGTACTTGTGGGCCCGGTCATCGGGGTGCAGGAAATCGCCGAAGTTGCGCCCCAGGGATTCCTCCACGCTGAAGCCGCTGATCTCGGTCCAGGCCGGGTTGAGCAGTTCCCATTGGCCCCGCGTGTCGGTCTGGAAGATCACTTCGCGCACGTTGTCGAAGACCTGCTGGTAGCGGTTCTGGCTTTCCTGCAGCGCGGCGGCGGTTTCGCAGGCCAGGGTGATGTCGGCGATGCTGCCGACCATGCGCAGGGGCTGACCGTGCTCGTCCAGTTCCACCACGTCGCCCCGGTCGCGTACCCAAAGATAGTGGCCGTCGCTGTGGCGGATGCGGTACTCGCAGCAGTAAGCGCCACCACCGCACAGGCAAGTGTCGATGATCCGTGACAGGCGCGCCCGGTCGTCCGGGTGCACCAGTGCCAGGGAAGCCGCTGCCGGATGATCCAGGTAGCCTTCATCCAGGCCGAGCATTTCACACCAGCGCGGGTTGTGGCTGACCCGCTCGGAGATCAGGTCCCGGTCCCACACACCTTCTCCGATGGTGGCCAGTACATAGGCCAGCTGGGTCTTGTCGTGACGGGCCGCGGCCTCCTGGCGCATGCGTTCGCTGATGTCGCAGGCGAAGCCCAGGGTGCCGAGGATGCGTCCGTCACCACTGCGTACTGGAGCCTTGTAGGTTTCGAACCAGGTGGGCGTGCCCTTGTCGGTGATCTCTTCGATCACCGTGCGCGGGCGTCCGCTGTCCATCACGTCGGTGTCCTGGGCCCGGTACAGCTCGGCCAGTTCCCGCGGCCACAGGTCCAGGTCGGTCTTGCCGAGCACGGCCTGGGGGGAAGCCTGGCCGCAGGATTCGGCGAAGCTCTGGTTGACCAGCAGGAAGCGCCCCTGGCGATCCTTCAGCCACAGCAAAAGGGGCAGGCCGTTGATCAGGGTTTCGGCGCCAGGGGCGTCCGGCAGCACGGTGTCGGCGTTTTCCAGATCCAGGGCGGAGAGCGGGGTTTCACCCGGCAGACCGGCCTGCCAGGCCTTCACCAGGATGGCCGCGCTGAGCAGCTTCTGTCCGGCACCGGCCTCGCCCACCCGGATGGCACCCAGGCCCCGGGTGAGCAGGCAGGAAAGCGCGTCGAACAGGGTGCACTCCGGCGCCAGATGGCGTCCTGCGTGGCGGGTGGCGTCTGTCGGGGTAGGCTTGTGTTCCATCCTGGTCTGATCCGGGTGATGCGGTTTGGCCACGATCATGCCCGCCCGGTCCACTGCTGACTAAGGAAGGAAGTCCCGGATTCATGACGGCGGAGTCTACGAAGTGAGGCGGATGCGGTCATAGTTCATGGTTTCAGCCGGGGCGGCCGTCAGCCCGGCGCTGCAGATAGACTGGCATCAGGCGGATTGCCCAGGGAACGCATACGGCCAGCCAGCCGATGCTGCTCAGGGTCAGCAGCAGCGTCTGGCTGCCCGGCAGCAGATCGGCCACGACGCGCAGGCCGGCGACGGCGTGCAGGCCCAGGGCCAGCCGCCACGTCAGGGCGTCGGCCACCAGGGGGCGGCCGGCGTGGCCGAGGCTCACCCGCGACACCATGGCCAGGCTCATGGAGGCGAAGAAACCGACGGTCAGTGCATGCTGGGGGGCCAGGCCGAGGGTGCCCAGCCCGCTCACCTGCAGCAGGCCATTCACGCCGCCGAGCAGCCAGGCCACCCCCAGCCACAGGAAGCCCAGGTGCAGCATGGCCAGCAGCGGCACGGCAAAGCTACGCCGCAGCTGCCAGCGGGCGCTCAGCCAGAAGGCCGTCATCGCGCCTGCCAGATCGCTCGGCCAGGCCCAAGCGGCGTGATCCGCGGCGGCGAGGGTGCCGTGGATAAGGCTCGCCGCGAGCAGGATCACCAGCGCGCTGTCGGGGCGGACGGCCTCGTAATGCGGCAGGGCGGATGCCGAGAAGAAGGGAATCATGCGGTGACTCACCACCATGAACAGGGGGGCCAGCAGCCACCACAGCCCCACGGCGATGCCTGCCCGGGCGAAGGCCGCTTCGCCGGAGAGGGCGAAGCCGGTCCAGGCCAGCAGCCCGGCGGCACCGGCGGCCAGGGCAGCCCATGCACTGACCGGATGGAGGCGCGCCGCACCGGGTTTGAAGGCCACCGGGTAGAGCCGCCGCAGGGCCAGCATCCAGCCGGCCAGAACCAGCAACAGGCCGCCTGCACGCAGGCTGGACAGGTCGAACAGGAGCCCGCCGTCGAACAGCAGCCAACCTCCGCACAGCAGCAGCCAGGCCGGACGCGCCGCCGTGCCCGGAGTGTCGGGCAGGCCCTGCCAGCGGGGCATGGCGGTCAGCAGGAAACCGAAGACGAAGAAGGGAAAGATGCCATACACCGCCCACAGCCCATGCACCCAGCCCGGCGGCCAGGGCCAGACCGGCCCGGCGACGACGCCGCTGCGGGCCAGCATCTCCCAGGTCCATGGCAGGAAAACGAGTACAGCCTGGACCATTCCGGCCAGAAACATGGCCCGATGGGGGGCCGCGAACAGGATGGGGCCGGCGGGCCCGACAGGAGGGGGCGAGGCGGGTTCGGTGGGACGGGGCTGCAGACGGATGGGCTTATCCATAAAGGGGTAGATGGCATTTGCCGCGGCTTTGGGAGCAACGGACAGGGTTAGAATCCCTCGTGGGCATGTCGCCCGAATCGAGAATCAGTGTCATGTCCAGCGAGAAAATCGATATTCCCGGCCTTCTGAGCCGGATGCCGCTCTTCAGTGCCCTGTCCCCGGAAGATCTGGCCCATATGGCGGCGGCCACCCGGGAGCGGCGTCTGCAGAAGGGCGACCGGCTGTTCCAGCGCGGCGATCAGCCCAAGGGTTTCTTCCTGGTGGTCTGGGGACAGGTCAAGCTGGCCTTCACCTCGGCCCAGGGCAATGAAAAGGTGGTGGAGATCCTCGGCCCGCTGCAGAGCTTTGGCGAGGCGGTGATGTTCCTCGACCAGCCCTATCCGGTGCTGGGTGAGGCCCTGGCCGACACGCTGGTGCTGCACATCGGTGCGGCGGCGGTTTTCGGGCAGACCGAGCAGGATCCGCGCTTTGCCCGCAAGCTGCTGGCCGGCATGTCGATCCGCCTGCACTCCATGGTGCGCGATGTGGAATCGTATGCCCTGCGCTCGTCCACCCAGCGGGTCATCGGCTACCTGCTCCAGCTGGCCGAGAGCGTGCCCTGCGTTCCCCAGGGCGAGCAGGCGGTGGAGCTGCCCACCAGCAAGCAGGTGATCGCCTCGCGCCTGAGCCTGACGCCGGAAACCCTGTCGCGCATCTTTCATGAGCTGTCCGATGCCGGGCTGATCTCGGTGCAGGGCAAGCACATCATCATCCACGACGCGGCCCGCCTCGCCGAGCACGACTGAAACTCAGGGTACCGGTACGGCGCCGGCGTGGTGGATGTGGATGGCAAAGGCGCCGTCGTCCTGAATCTCGGTGCGGTGGGTATAGCCATTACGGCGCAGCACGTCGTACAGGGGTGTCGGCTCCCGGTACAGCAGCAGGATCACCTCGCCGCCCGGTGGCAGGGTGTCGAGGGCTTCCAGGGTCAGGTTGAGGGGCTCGGGCGGCAGCAAGCCGCGGGCATCGACGATCACTGGGGCGTGGTTTGCTGACATTTCGGATGTCCTGAAACGGGTGTGGGCAGGTGTCACAGAGTGGCCCCGGGGGCCCTGGCCAGCCTTGACCCTGCTCAAGGGGCCGGTGCATCTCCGTGTCGGGCGGCGCACCCGGTTTGGGCGTCCGGATGCTACATTCCGCGCCATGCCAAACGAGATCACATCGTGAAGGAAGGTTCCGCCCTCCTCATCGCCCTGCTGCTGGCCGTGGCCATCGCCTACTGGTCGGATCACTATCGGGTTGGCGACCCGGCCCTGACGGTACGTGAGGCCGAGCGTCTGCCCCGCCCCGTGCCTCCTTCTGCAACGCCGCAGCCTACCCCCGCGCCAGCACCGGAGCGTCTGGAGGTAGTCGGATCCGTCGACCCGGCGGCCCGGGCGGCCCTGTGCGAGGAACTGCTTGAGGTGATCCGCGGGGTCGATGCGGCCCTGCAGCTGCCCCAGTCCCCCGCCACCATCGAACAGCTCACCACCCGTCGCCGGGTCTACCAGGAAAAGCGTGCCTCCCTGGACTGTTGATGGCCCCGGGCGACGTCAGTGGCTGGTGCCTTCCGAGCGCTGGATCTTGTTGAACAGGTTGTACTTGCCGATGGGCTTGCTGGCCGGCAGGCGCTTGATCTCCTTGAAGGTGGCGGCGTCCAGGAAGATCAGGGCGCCGTCCTTCTCCATCAGGCTGGCGATAACGTAGCGGCCGTGGCGGTCGAACTCCACGTGGGCGAAGGTCTTGCCCGGCTCGGGGCGCACCCGGGCCACCACCTCGAGGCTGCGCTTGTCGATGACCTGCAGGGTGTCGCGGGCGGTCGGGCTCATCATCGAATCCACCCAGGCGAAGGGGCTGTTCTCGTGACTGCGCAGGAAGAAGCCCGGCCCCAGGGTGGGGATGGTGGCCACGGTCTGCCAGTTCTTCAGGTCGATCACGCTGACGGTGGCGTCCTTCAGGTGGGTGCTGGCAGCCACCCGGCGCCCCTTGTATTGCCATGAGATGCCTGAGCCCAGGTGGGGCATGCCGGCCAGATCGAGTTCGGCGATCTTGCGCCGGGCGTCCAGGTTGACCACCTGGCCGCGCCCCTCCCGGGAGGTGCCCAGCACTTCGCTGTAATCCTGGGTGAAGAAGAAGTCGTCGAGCACGTGCTCCAGCGGGCTGCGGCGGGGGTTCAGGAAGCCCGGGATGAAGGCGCCTTCCTTGTACTTGTAGTCGTGCACGAAGCCGGTGGCGATGTCCTGGGCTGCCGGGTCGTAGCTGATCTCCCAGAGCTCGGGGATGTCCTTCAGGGCGGCCACGAAGCTGCGTCGGGGGGCTGCGTCATACACCGCCGAGATGCGCGAGCGCGCGTCGCCCTTGAAGTTGCTGCCGTCGATGATGCGCAGCAGGCGCAGGTCGGCGTCGAAGAGCACCAGGCTGCCCGGCAGGTAGTTGGCCACCGCCACATAGCGGCCGTCAGCCGACACGGCGGCGTTGCGGGTGTTGATGCCGGCGCGCACCTCGCTCACTACCTGGAGGTTCCAGATGTCGAATTTGCTGATCCAGCCGTCCCGGGAGGCGAAGTACACATAGCGCCCGTCCGGGCTGAACTTGGGGCCGCCGTGCAGGGCGTAGCGGGACGGGAAGCGGTGGATGCGCTCCATGCGGTCGCCGTCGAGCACGCTGACGTGGTGGTCGCCCGCCTCGACGACGATGAAGAGGTTCATCGGGTCGGCCTTGGCCACCGCGCCCTGGCGCGTGTCGGGCAGGCTGCCCGGGCCGAAGTGCTCGATCCGCGAGCTGCGGATGTCGGCCTCGCTCCACGTCGGGGCTGGGCTGACCGGGGTGTAGATCCATTCGGCCAGGGCCTCGATCTCGGCGCCGGTCAGGATCTGCCCGAAGGCCGGCATCTGGGTGGCTGCGCGGCCATCGCGGATGGTGGTGTGGGCGTCCTTGCGTTTCAGGCGCTCCAGGCTCTCCGGCAGCAGGGCCGGGCCCATGCCGCCGAGGCGGGCGGCGCCGTGGCAACTGGCGCAGTGCTGGGTAAACAGCGCCGGGGCGTCGGCGCGGGCCGCCCCGGCAAGGCTGCCGAGGGCCAGCGTTGCCATGGCCAGGGTGGAGAAAAGGCGTTTCATCGCGTGATTCCTCGTGGGGGCGAATTCATGCGCCCCCCGTCCGTTGATCGACTGCCGCGGGCGAGTGTGCTCGCCCCAGACCGCTCAGGCGGGTTGCAGGCGTACCCAGGGTTTCACCTCCAGGCGCTCGCCCTCGGCCACGCCGATCTCGGCGTTGTCCAGGTAGCAGCCCGGATCTTCCTGCCACGGGTCACCGGTGAGCTGCTGGGCGCGCACGCGGGTGTTGCCGTTGCACATGGCCAGGTAGCGGCACTCGGCGCAGCGCCCCTTCACCGGGCGGGGCGACTGCTTGAGGCCGGCCATCAGCGGGTCGGAGGTGTCGCCCCAGATGTCTCCGAAGGCCCGCTCGCGCACATTGCCCAGGGTGTGATGCCACCACATGGTGTCCGGGTGCACATTGCCCAGGTTGTCGATGTTGGCCACGTTCACCCCGCTCGAATTGCCGCCCCACTGCATCAGCCGGGCTTCGATGTGGGCCGCGCGGTGGGGAAAGCGACGTTGAGCCCATTGCAGGAAGTAGGGGCCGTCGGCATCGTTGTTGCCGGTGGTGAAGTCCTTGTCGAGCCCACGCTGCTCGCAATCCCAGGCGGTCTCGAAGAGCAGCTCCAGGGCTTCCCGGGTGAGCTGGTGACGGGCATCGTCGGCCCGGTTCTTGTTGCCGCGGCCGGCGTAGTTGAGGTGGGAGAAGTAAAAGCGGTCGATACCTTCGTCCTCCACCAGCTGCAGCACACCGGGCAGGTCGGCGGCGTTGTCCTGGGTCATGGTGAAGCGCACGCCCACTTTGACGCCCAGGTCGCGGCAGCGGCGCAGCCCGGCCAGGGAGCGGTCGAAGGCCCCGTCGAGGCGGCGGAAGCGGTCGTGGGTGTCGCGGATGCCGTCCAGGCTGACCCCCACGTAGTCGAAGTCGGCGGCGGCGATGCGCTCGATGTTGTGCGCGTCGATCAGCGTGCCGTTGGACGACAGGCCCACGTAGAAGCCCATGGCCTTGGCCCGCCCGGCGATCTCGAACAGGTCGGGGCGCAACAGGGGTTCACCGCCGGAGAGGATGAGCACCGGAACCCGGAAGGCCTTCAGATCGTCCATCACTCGGAAGACTTCTCCGGTGTCCAGCTCACCGGCAAAGTCCTTGTCGGTGGAGATGGAGTAGCAGTGCTTGCAGGTCAGGTTGCAGCGCCGGATCAGGTTCCAGATGACCACGGGCCCGGGCGGCTGGCGGCGCGGACCGAGGGGGGTGGGGGTGGCGATTTCGCGGATGTAGCTGGAGATGCGGAACATGGCCTGACCTTCCGGAGGAGTTGGGACGATTGTCCGCGCCTGCCTGCCCATGCAGCCTTGATGGGTATCAACCCCGCCCTGCAGACATGGCGCAATGTTTCTGACGTGGGCGCCTGCCCGTGGAAGAACAGGTAATCTGAGGGCTGATGCTTTGGCGTGGCGGTCCTGGTGAGTCCGGATTGGGCTGTTGTCATGGGCACAACGCCTGCATAATTGCTAAAATCATCAAAAACAACTAAATCAGTTTGGATTGTTGGAGCAGCGGAATTTCATCATGGATCATACGGACGGCCGCCCCGATGACGCCGAGCCCCACCGGAACACCGTTCTGGTGGTGGACGACGAACCCATCAATCGGATGGTGCTGGAGGGGGTGCTGCCCCGCCACCTGAGGGTCATCGCGGCAGCCAGTGGCATCAAGGCCCTTGAGATGGCTTCGGGCGAGCCGCGGCCGGATCTGATCCTGCTCGACATCATGATGCCGGACATGGATGGCTTCGAAGTGCTCAAGCGCCTGCGTGAAGAGCCCGCTACCCGGGACATCCCGGTGATCCTGGTGACGGCCCTGATCGACGAGGACAGCGAGCAGCGCGGTTTTGGCCTGGGGGCGGCCGACTACATCCACAAGCCCATCCGTGCCGCCATCGTCAATGCCCGGGTCCAGGTGCAGCTGGAGGCCAAGGCCGCCCGGGACATGCTCGACCGCAACAACCAGCGCCTGCGCCACAAGGTCGAAAGCGGCTCCCAGGCCCTCGAGAAGGCCCAGATGCAGCTCATGCAGGCAGAAAAGATGGCCTCGCTGGGGCAACTCGCCGCCGGCATTGCCCACGAGATCAATAACCCGGTGGGTTTTGTGGGCTCCAACCTGGGTTCCCTCGAAACCTATGTCAGGGATCTCCTCGCGCTGGTGGATGCCTACGAGCGGGGCGTGCAGCGCGTAGCCGAGCCGGCAGCCTTTGCGGAGGCCGCTGCCCTACGTGGCAAGTTCGACTACGCCTTCCTGTGCGAAGACATCCTGTCCCTGCTCAAGGAGTCGGCCGAGGGTGTGGACCGGGTGCGCAAGATCGTCAGCGACCTGAAGGATTACTCCCATACCAGCGTGGCCGAATGGCACTGGGCCGACCTGCACCAGGGCCTCGAATCCACCCTCAACATGGCCCGCAACCAGCTCAAGTATCACTGCACGGTGGTCAAGGAGCTCGGCGAGTTGCCTCCGGTGTATTGCCTGGGTTCGCAGCTCAACCAGGTGTTCATGAACCTGATCGTCAATGCCGCCCAGGCCATCCAGGAGCAGGGCGAGATCCGCCTGCGTACCGGGCGCCTGGGTGACGACCAGGTGTGGATCAGCGTGACGGACACCGGCAAGGGCATTCCGGCCGAGGATCTGCAGCGCATCTTCGAACCCTTTTACACCACCAAGCCGGTGGGCCAGGGCACCGGCCTGGGCCTGTCCCTGTCATGGGGCATCGTCGAGCGCCACCATGGCCGCATCGATGTGAGGAGCGAAGTCGGCAAGGGCACCACCTTCACCATCACTCTGCCCATCGAACCACCTCCCGAAGCCACCGGGGGCTGAGCGCGCGGTGTCAGTGCCCGCCCCAGGGCATCACCGGGACGGTGGAGATGCTGTTCATCGGTGCGCCTTCAATCAGCTTGCGGCTGATGGCGACGTACACCAGGGTGTTGTTGGCCTTGTCCCACATGCGCACCACGCGGGTTTCCTTGAAGACCAGGGAGGTGTCTTCCGAGAAGATGGTTTCGCTCTCGGGTAGCTTGGCCGGCAGGGTGATGGGGCCGGTCTGGCGGCAGGCCAGGGAGAACTGGGACGGGTCCTGGGCCAGGCCCAGGCTGCCGGATACGCCGCCGGTGCGGGCCTGGCTGACGTGGCAGGTCACGCCGGGCACCTTGGCGTCCTTGAAGGCTTCCACGCAGACCTTGTGGTTGGCGCCAATCAGTTTCCAGGTGGTGGTGGTGCAGCCGATCTCATCGGCCGCGGCAGGGCCGGCGGCGAGCAGGACCAGGCTGGTCAGCAGGGGGAGGGAGGGCAGGATCTTCATCGGGGGGCTTCCTTTTACGGCGGCGGCATGACAATGGCCGGCCTGTACTGACAGAATGGGCGGCGCGCCGGTGTTCGGCGTGCTTGCCTCAAACCACTGTAACCCAAAGTCATGGCCCTTGTTCATCCGGAAGGCTGGCGCGAGTTGACGGCGATCGGCGCGGCCCAGCGTGAGATTGAAACCCTGGCCCTGCTCGCCGACGGCCTGGACGACAGCTACACCGTGTATCACGGCGTGCACTGGACCCGGGTCGGCCAGGCCGGGCATGCCTTCGTCGGTGAGATCGACTTCGCCATCGTGGGGCCGACGGGCAAGGTGCTGCTGGTCGAGCAGAAGTCGGGCTTTCTGGCGGAGACGCCGGAGGGCCTGGTCAAGCGTTATGCCGACCGGGACAAGAGCGTGCCCCTGCAGCTGGCGCGCAGTGCCGATGCCCTGACCTGCCGCCTGCGGGCCGCCTGCGGTGGTGAGCCGGTGCCGGTGGAGGCCCTGCTGTATTGCCCCGACTATCTGGTGAAGCAGGCCGGCACGGCAGGCATTGACCCGGCCCGTATTGTCGATGCGTCGAGGCGGGACTTCCTGGTGCCCATCATCCGCTCCATCCTGCCGGCCTCTGGCGAGGCGGTGCCCGACCGGGCGCGCATCCACCGTTTTCTGGGCGATGTGCTACAGCTGGTGCCCGAGGTGCACGCCGTGGTCGGTGACGCCCACGCGCTGTACACCCGTCTGTCCGGCGGTCTGGCGGAATGGGCCCGGCGCATCGACTGCGACCCCTTCCGCGTGCGCATCATCGGCACCGCGGGTTCGGGCAAGACCCAGCTGGCCATGGCCGCCTACCGGGATGCCCTGGCGGCTGGGCGGCGGCCTCTTTATGTTTGCTACAACCGGCCCCTGGCCGACCATATCGCCCTCATCGCTCCGCCAGGGGGCGAGGTGGCCACCTATCACCAGCTCGCAGATCGCCTCAGCCGGGCCCTCGGTCAGGTGCCGGATTTCAGCCAGCCCGGGGTGTTCGACCGGCTGGAGGCGTTTCTCGACGGGCATGCGCCGTCCGACGCCGACCGCTTTGACGAGATCATCATCGACGAGGGCCAGGATTTTCGCGCCGGCTGGGCCGACAACCTGCTGCGCTTCCTGCGCCCCGGCGGCCGCGCCTGGTGGCTGGAAGACCCCCTGCAGAACCTTTACGGGCGCCCGGCGGCGGCCTTGCCCGGCTGGGTGACCCTGCGTTCGGACACCAACTACCGCAGCCCCCGGGACATCCTCGCCACCCTCCGCCTGCTGCTGCCCCTGGCGGAGTCCGTGGAGGCCGGCAGCCCCCTGAGCGGATCGGAGGTGGACATCCTCACCTATGCCGGCCCGGACGCGCTGGTGAGCCGTTCGGTGAGCGCCATCACCCGGGCCATCGGCCTGGGTTTCAAGCGCAGCCACATTGCCCTGATCAGCTACCGGGGGCGGGAGCACTCGGCCCTCAGCCCCTTCACCCGGCTGGGGCCCTACAGCCTCAGGGCGCCTACCGGCCGCTACGATTTGCTGGGCAATCCGGTGCTGACCGAGGGCGACATCCTCATCGACTCGGTGCTGCGCTTCAAGGGGCGGGCCGCGCCCTGCGTGATCCTGACCGAGATCGACTTTGCCGAACTGGACGACAAGGCCATGCGCCGGCTGTTTGTCGGTGCCACCCGGGCGACCATGAAGCTCACCCTGGTGGCGTCGGAGGCCTCGGCCAGGGTGCTGCAGGCCCGGCTGGCCGGCTGAGCACCCGCGGCTTCTCCCGTGGGGTCGAATTTAATGGCGCTGTTCGCGTTAAGTGTGGAAAGCGTTGTCTCTTCGGTAGGTAAGGCTTGAGCTCTTGCTTACGGGCTTTCCGTTGCGTGGCGTATCGTTGGCCGGGAATTCGCCCCGGCGGGCGACCTTCTTCTTTGCTTCGCCAAAGAAGGAGGCAAGAAAGGCGACCCGGCCACCCCGGTCATTCGCTGCGCGAATGACTGCCCTGCGCTGCTCCCAGCAGGCGGCCGGCGCGGAACTCGCCCTTCGGGCTCAGACAGCCGCGCCGGACTTC
>NZ_JBIJDC010000172.1:0-5178 GCF_044344315.1 Zoogloea sp.
AAAGAAGGTCGCCCGCCGGGGGCGGAGGCGGGGTTTCGCGGAGCATGCTCCGCGCCGCCGTAGCCGGCCGGGTGTGCAAACCCGGCCGTGGAAAAATCCCGGCCAACCCCACGCCAAACAACGGAACGCCCGCAAATAAGGACTCAAGCCTTGCCTGTCGAGGTGAAAATGCTTCCCAGCGTTAACGCGAACATCGCCTTGCGTAATGCCGGATCAATCTGATCCCGCCGCACGTCCTGGCCGGGGCTTGCCCGGCCAGGACCTTAGTCCTGCCGTTTCACCGCCCAGGCCGCCATGGCGATGCCGGCCAGGATCATCGGCAGAGACAGCCATTGCCCCATGGACATGCCGAAGGTGAGCAGGCCGAGGAAGTCGTCGGGCTCGCGGCCGAATTCGGCGATGAAGCGGAAGGCGCCGTAGCCGATCAGGAAGACGGCGGAGATCAGGCCGCGGGGGCGGGGTTTGGCCGAGAACCACCACAGGATCAGGAACAGGCTGACGCCTTCCAGCGCGAACTGGTAGAGCTGGGAGGGGTGGCGGGGCAGGGCGTCCACCTGGGGGAAGATCATGGCCCAGGGGCCGTCGGTCACCCGTCCGACCAGTTCGCCGTTGATGAAGTTGCCCAGACGCCCGGCGGCGAGACCCAGGGGCACCAGGGGGGCGATGAAGTCGGTGACGGCCAGCCATGGGCGCTGGGTCTTGCGCCCGAACAGCCACATGGCCACAAGCACGCCCAGAAAGCCGCCATGAAAGGCCATGCCGCCTTGCCACACCGCCAGGATCTCGGCCGGGTGGGACAGGTAGTAAAGGGGCTTGTAGAAGAGCACGTAGCCCAGCCGTCCGCCCAGGATCACTCCCAGCACACCGTAGAACAGCAGGTCATCGATCTGCTGGGCATCCCAGCCCAGTTCGGGCCGGCGCCGGGCGTGAACGCGGCCGAGGACCACGAAGAGGACGAAGGCGACCAGGTACATGAGGCCGTACCAGCGTACGGCCAGGGGGCCGATGGAGATCGCGATGGGGTCGAACTGGGGATGGACGAGCATGCCTGGACTCACTGGAACTGTTTGCGGAATTCCTCGAACTCGTTGGTCAGCCATTCGAGCTGCTGGCGCAGGCGGCGGACTTCCTCTTCGAGCTCGCCGACCCGGCTGCCGCGGGGGGTGCCGCTTTCGCCGATTTCGAAGGCCTGCTGAGCGGCGGCTTCACCGCTCATGAGGTGGGTGTAGCGGGCCTCCTTGGTGCCGGGTGCCTTGGGTAGCTGGATGGCCATGCCCTTGTCGTCGAGGCGCTCGAGCACGTTCTCCACGTCGGCGGTGGAGGTGAAGGTGTGCATGCGCTCGCAGCGGGCGCGGATCTCGCCGACGGTCTGGGCGCCGCGCAGCATGAGGATGGTGAGCACGGCCTGCATCGGCGGGGTGAGGGAGTGGCGCAGACGGATCTGGTGCTCCCACTTTACGACGCGGGCGCCGGCTTGGTGGCGCTGGGTGACAAGGCCACGTTCGACGAGGCGGTGGAGGGTGGCCAGGACTGTGGCTTCGGATAGGCTCATCACCGGTTCGCGCCCGGTGAGCTGGTTGCAGCCGGTGACCAGGGCGTTGACCGACAGGGGATAGGTGTCGGGGGTGACGAAGGACTTTTCGATAAGGACCGCGAGGACGCGTACCTCGAAGTCGTCCAGATCGAAACCGGAGCGGGTTTCAGGTGCGGCGGCGGGGACGTCGGAGGAGGTATCGGTCATGGCGGGCTTCCGGGTTGTTGCGAGGGCGCAATGATAGCCGACGCAATGCGTCGGCTGGATGGCAAGGCGGGCCGGGCGTTGCCCGGTGGGTTCAATGGGCGCCGTGGCACTTTTTGTACTTGCGACCGCTGCCGCAGGGGCAGGGGTCGTTGCGGCCGACCTTGGCTTCTTCGCGGACGATGGGTTCGCGCAGGGTGCCAAGGGGGATGGGGGGCAGCTCCACCGGGGGCATGTGATGGATGTGCGGCCATAGGGCGATCTCGGGCATCAGGTCGTCAATCAGGCCGTGGCCGGCGTCGCGCAGGCTGGCGAGGGCGGCGGCGGGGCTGCGCTGGATGTCCTCTTCGAGCTGGGTGGCGTCTACGTAGCTGTCGTCGATGAGGCCGGCGGCGAACCATTCGCGGATCAGCGGCAGGTGCTCGGTGGCGCCGAGGTCGGCCAGGTGGGCGGCGATGGGGTCGATCAGCGGGAAGTCGCTGTTGCGCTCCGGGTCGTCCTTGAGGGCCTGGGCTTCGCGGGTGCCGAAGTCGGCGAGGAAGTCGACCACCGGGCCCCGGCCGCAGCGCCCTTCAAGGGCAGCGAGGGTCATGGCTTCGAGGGCTGCGGCGCGGGCCCAGGCGCTGGCCGAGTCATCGTCGGCGAGGCGGGTGAGGGGCGTCAGATCGCCGTCGCAGGTGGAGGCAAGGGCGCGGCCGTAGCTGTCATGGACGAGCTGGCCGAAGACGGTATCCACCCGGCTCTCGTCAAGGTGCCCGAGTTCGGCGAGGGGGCGGTAGGCGCGGCTGTCGTGCCACCGGGCGAGGAGCAGCATGGCGTAAAGGTGCAGCACATAGCCGTCGGCCTGGGCCGGAGTCGGGTCAGTGGCGAGGGCCTCGAGCTCGGCGACCAGCAGGGGGGCGATCTCGCTGCGATGGCTGTCGGCCTGCAGCAGTTCGGCCAGGGGCAGGGGGTTTGTCAGGCGTTCCAGCCGGGGACGGAGGGCGGACCAGAGTTCGGACATGGGCGTGGGCGAAGTGGGGATGGCGCCCAGTGTACTGGACGCCGCGTCACTGCTGTGCGCCGCTCAGCCGGGAAAGCTGCGGGCCAGCTCCTCTGCGGGGACCGGGCGGCTGAACAGGAAGCCCTGGATCTGGTGGCAGCCGAGCTCCTGCAGCAGGGCCAGCTGGGCGACGTTCTCGACCCCCTCGCCGACTACGTCGAGGCCGAGGCTGCGGGCCAGGGATGTGATGGCGCGGACGATGGTGGCGGCTTCCCGGCTGCGCTCCATCTCGTGGACGAAGCTGCGATCGATCTTGAGGGTGCGTACCGGGAAGCGCATCAGGTAGGCGAGGGACGAGTAGCCGGTGCCGAAGTCGTCCACGGCCACGCGGATGCCCCTTGTGTGGAGAGTTTCGAGCACCGCCGCGGAGGCTTCCGGGTTGTCCATGAGGGCGCTCTCGGTGAGCTCAAGCTCGAGCAGATGGGGGTCGAAGTCGAGCTCGTCGAGGGCGGCGATGACGTCCTGGAGCAGGCCCACGTCGCGGAACTGGCGGCTCGACAGGTTGAAGGCCAGGCGCAGGTCGGGCTGGGTGGTCTGCTGCAGGCGGCGGACCTGGCGCAGGGCTTCGCGCAGGGCCCAACGGGATACCGGAACGATCAGGCCGTTCTCTTCGAGCAGGGGGATGAAGTGGTCTGGCGGTACCGTGCCGTGGACGGGCGAGTGCCAGCGCAGGAGGGCTTCGACGGCGATGGGGTGCTGGGTGTGGGTGTCAATGATGGGTTGGTAGGCGACGGCGAACTCCCGGTTCTCCAGGGCTCCGCGGATGGCGACTTCGAGGGTCAGGGTGCGCATGGCGCTGGCGTCCATGGCCGCCTCGAAAAAGCGGAAGCTGTTGCGGCCGCCCTCCTTGGCCCGATACATGGCCAGGTCGGCACGCATCAGGAGTTCGTCCGGCGTGAGCCCGTCCACAGGATAGAGGGCCAAGCCGATACTGACACTGACGAAGAGCCCCTGGGGGGGCGCCACCGGGAAGCGTGGTGCGAAGGCTTCAAGAACCTTGCGGGCCACCTGTTCGACCACGTCGGGGCTGTCCACGTCTTCCTGGATCAGAATGAACTCGTCGCCACCCAGACGGGCCACAGTGTCGGTGGCGCGCAGACACTGGCGCAGGCGGCTGGCGGCCTCGATGAGCACCCGGTCGCCGGTGTTGTGGCCGAGGGTGTCGTTGATGAGCTTGAAGCGGTCCAGGTCCACGAACTGCACCGCCACCGCCTTGCCCTGGCGGTGGGCGCGCTGGATGGCCTGGGTGAGGCGGTCGTGGAGCAGGCTGCGGTTGGGCAGCCCGGTAAGGGCGTCGTAGTTGGCCAGGTATTCAAGGCGGCGCTCGGCGGCGATGCGCTCGGTGACATCCTTGCCGGTGGCGACAAAGTGGCTGATGGTTTCGTCGACAGCGCGGATGGGGCTGATGGTCTTCTCTTCGTAGTACAGCTCGCCGCTGCTGCGCCGGTTGGTGAATACGCTGCGGAAGGATTCACCGCGACCGATGGTTTGCCACAGATGGGTGTAGAAGGCTGGCGGGTGCATGCCAGAGGCCAGCACGGAGGGTCTGCGGCCGACGATATCGCCCGCACGATAGCCGGTGATGCGCTCGAAGCCGGGGTTGACGTATTCGATGATGCCATCGGCGCGGGTGATCATGACGGCATCGTCGGTCTGCTCGACGGCGCGGGCGAGGATCTGGGTGACGGGGCTGGCGTCGCGCTTGAGGTAAGTGGCCTCGGCAGCGCTGATGGTCTCGCCGGGGGGATGCTCTGCCTCCGGCCGGCTGTGGGAACTGGCGATCATGATGCCCCGCGTGGATTGGCCGCTTCTCCGGGCCGGTATCGCACGGCGGGGAGCTTGGCTGCAGTCAGTTGGGGGCGGGGTCGCGGCCCATTTTACAGTCGCCGCGGCTGGCGGCGATGAAATGCACTGGGAATTACGGTAGCAATGCCTATGTCTTTAGGGTGACGCCCCGGCTGTCGATCAGGTCGCGGGACACGTCACCGAGCTTGCGCCGGCTGGAGCGGGCCTGACGGCGCAGGAACTCGAAGGCCTCGGCTTGTTCCATGTCCAGCAGGGCCATGACCATGCCGGTGGCGACGCTGATGTCGCGTTCCTGGTTCAGGGCGTTCTGAAGCTGATCGCGTGTGTCGCGCAGGGCCTCGATGTCATTTCCACGGGCCAGCGCGGTGGCGATCATGGGGGGAACCTGGTGTGCATCCACCGGTTTGATGGCGTAGGCCAAAGCGCCCTCGACAATGGCCCGCTCGATGCAGGACTCACGGCCGCAACTGGTGAGCATGATGAAGGGCAGCCGGTATTGCTTGCGTAGAAGCGGGGCGTGTGCCAGCCCGGCGGAGCAGGGCAGCTTCTCGTCGAGGATGGCGAGGTGGAAACTGAACTGGCCGAGCAGGGC
>NZ_JBIJDC010000021.1:0-53437 GCF_044344315.1 Zoogloea sp.
GCCCATGTTGGCGAACTTGTCCTTCAGCTCGATTTCCTTGGCCACGGACACACCGTCCTTGGTCACGGTGGGGGCGCCGAAGGAGCGCTCGAGCACCACGTTGCGGCCCTTGGGGCCCAGGGTCACCTTGACGGCATCGGCCAGGACGTTGATGCCTTCAACCATGCGGGCACGGGCGGAATCGCCAAACTTTACTTCTTTAGCAGCCATTTAGTACTCCTGAATTCTGGGGGTTCGGGCCGACAGTGCGCCGGCCTGCTTGCAGCGGATGCGGGAGGCTCAGGCCTCGACCACGCCCATGATGTCTTCTTCGCGCATGACCAGCAGTTCCTGGCCATCGACCTTGACGGTCTGGCCGGCGTACTTGCCGAACAGAACGCGGTCGCCCACCTTCACATCCATCTTGCGGACTTCACCGTTCTCGAGGATCTTGCCGTGGCCGACAGCCAGGATTTCGCCCTGATCCGGCTTTTCACCGGCGGAGTCGGGGATGACGATACCGCTGGAGGTGGTGCGCTCGGCTTCAACGCGCTTGACGATCACGCGATCATGCAAAGGACGGATTTTCATGTAGTGGTCTCCTACTCGGTTCAACACCGGGCAAATTTGCCCGACTAAGTAAATACGTTGGCCAACACCATGCTGGCTTCTGGTGACGGGGGCTTGTTAGCACTCACCGCCAACGAGTGCTAATAATAGGGGCGACCTTGGCGCTTTTCAAGTGCGCCCAAGAGGATTCTTTTTGTGCCTCCCAGGACCTGAGCCCACCCGGACTCACCCTCCGACACCCATCGCACGTTTTGTCAAAAACCGTACAAACACCAAAAATATCTAAATCAACACCCACTCTCGGAACGTACGGCATAAAATAGGCACCGACAGACTGCAATGCAGGACGCCCGCAGGCCCTACGGGCTCGTCATGGCAATGCGGATCGCACACACCGTCTGGGCCAGGCCGGGCACTACGCCGCGCCGCCCACTCCACCCGAGGAGAACGTCCGTCATGACAGCCACCACGCTCCGCCTGTGTCACTCCGGCATGGACAACCGGGCCCTGTACGCCTTCGAGATCTTCCTCTCGCGGGTGGGCCCTGGCGCCTGCCGGATCGCTTCGGAAGACGCCGCCGACGTGGCCTTCATCGACGTGGACAACGATCTCGGCCCCTATCTGCTGGCCGGGCATCGCATGCTCTACCCTACCCGCCCCCTGATCGTCACCTCCCAGGCCCCGGGCCGGCAGCCCGACCCGCTGACCGTTGAAGTCACCAAGCCGGTCGGCCTCGCCGCCTTCTCGGCGGCCCTGGACAAAGTCCGGGGCCTGCTGCCCGTGGCCGACCTCGCCGACAGCCTCGGGCTGCCAGATGCCGCCGACGAGCGTGGCGGCCCTGTAGACACCATTCCCGACGAGAGCGCCTTCGAAGCCCTGCGCAGCCCGGCACCCGATCCGGTCAGCCTGCTGCGCCGAATCGATGCACGCATGGCGACGCTTCACGTCGGCTCCCTGCCCGACGCCGACCTGGACGATCCGGTGGCGCGGGCCGGCATCTATTACGCTCCGGAGCATTTCCTGCAGGGCCTGGTGGCACGTGCCATCAGCCACGCCCGGGAGATCGGCCGCCCGGTTCGCATCGACGACGCCAGCGGCACAGCCCTCGTGCTCGATCCGCGCAAAGGCCAGGCATGGACGGCCCGCAGCCCCAACGCCCTGCGCGCCCTGGCCCAGCTGCCGACCCGCGGCACCCTGCACATGGCCCGCCAGGCGCCGGATGCAGCCTTCCCGCAAGGCGCCGGCCCCCGCACGCTGGAAGGGCTCGAATGGGACCTAGCCCTATGGGCCTCCCGCGGGCGCCTGCCCCAAGGCACCAACGTGGACCACCCCATCCGCCTCAAGAGCTGGCCCAACCTGACCCGCCTCGCCGTGCCTCCCGAGGCCATGCGCATCGCCGGCCTGTGGTCCCGCAGCAGCCTGAGCCTGCGCGACACGGCGCATGCCCTGGGCATCCCCCAGCGCTACGTCTTCGCGTTCTACAGCGCCTGCTCGGCCCTGGGGCACGTGGAGCCGACCGTCACCCCACCCACGGCCGCCGCCCCGCGCCCCCCAGGCCCCCTCCTCACCCTGCCCTCCGACGGCCCCATGGTCCAGCCCCCGCGCGGGCGCTTCAAGCGCCTGCTCGGCAAGCTCCTCGGCCCCCGTCCGGACGACATCGCCCCGGACTGACCACGGAGCGCGGCGATGAGCCACTCCAAGATCCTCTTTGGCGGCCCACCCGGGGCAGGGAAGACCACAGCCATCTCCGCGGCCAGTGACATTGCCCTCCTCGACAACGCAGCCGTCGACCACGGCACCATCACACTGGACAACGGCAACACCCTCCATCTCTATGGCACGCCCGGCCAGGCGCGCTTCGACTTCATGTGGGAGCAGCTCACCGAAGGGGCCATCGCCCTGATCCTGCTCATCGACAACAGCCAACCCGACGCCCTCGGGCAGTTGCACTTCCACCTCGGCGCCTTCAGCCACTTCATTCGCAGCAGTGCCGTCGCCGTGGGCATCACCCACTGCGACCTGGGTGGAGGTCTGCGCCTGGGCGACTACCAGGCCGAACTCCAGCTCGCCGGCTTCGGCTGCGTCCCGGTCTTTGCCGTGGACCCGCGCAGCAAGCGTGACGTCTGCCTGCTCATTGAGGCAGCCCTCAGCGTGCTCGACCCCGTGCCCCAGGCCTGAACCCGGCCCGCCTGCAAGCTTGGTGCAAGCCACGATTCAGGCCACCGACAGGAAGGCTGCCTAGACTGCAGGCCTGTTCAATCGGGCCCGCACGGCATGCGCACTCCCCTCAAACTGCTCCTGGCCAGCTGTCTGCTGCCGGTTTCCTGTCTTGTGCTGGCCGTGGAAACGCTCCCGCCCCTGAGTCTCTCCGGGGCCGACGCCCTGCTCCTCGAAGCCAACCCCGCCATCCTCCAGGCCCGGGCTGCGCTGGCAGGCGCCCGGGCCGGTATCGACATGGCCGGAGCGCGCCCGAACCCCACCCTCAGCGCCTCCGTCACCAGCATCAACCCGGCCCGTAACAGCGCCGGCGGCTACTGGGATCGCCCCATGGACAGCGTGCTGCGGGTGGACCAGACCCTCGAACTGGGCGACAAGCGCGAACTGCGCCTGCGCGCCGCCGACCGCAATCTGGCCGCCACCGGCGCCGACCTGGACAACACCATCCGCCTGGCCCGCATGGCCCTCGCCAATGCCTGGCTGAACCTGCGGGCCGCCCAGGAGATCCGCCAGATCGCCGCCGAGAACGCCCGCCTCGCCGCCCGCGCCGCCGAGGCGGCCGAGATCCGCGGCAAGGCCGGCGATCTGGCCGGCGTGGACGTGGCGCGCTTCGCCGCCGACGCTGCCCGGGTGGCCAATGACGCCCTGCAGGCCGACCTGGAGCGTGACCGCGCCCGCCTCGAGCTGGCCCTGCTGCTAGGCAACCGTGTCGCCCCCGACACCCTGGAGGCCAGCACCGAATGGCCCGACACCGCCCTCCCCTCGGCCGTGGACGGCGAACGTCCCGATCTGCTGGCCGCCCGCCAACGCCTGGCCCAGGCCGACGCCCAGCGCGACATCGCCCGCGCCCAGCGCACCCGTGATGTCTCCGTCGGCGTGCAGTACGAGCACTTCCCACCCGACGCCCGCAACACCTACGGCATTAGCGTCAGCATCCCCCTCTTCCTGGGTAACGACTACCGGGGCGACATCGCCCGCAGCGAAGCCGAGCACACCGCCGCCGAACAGCAACTGGCCGCCACCCAGGCCTACGCCAGCAGCGAACAGGCCCGCCTGCGCGCCGAATACGCCGCCCGGGCTGCGCGCCTCGAGCGCATCCGCAACGTGGTGCTGCCCGCCGCCGAACGGGCCGGGCGGGGCGCCGACATCGCCATCCAGAAGGGTGGCATGGGTCTCACCGACTACCTCGACACCCAACGCAACCTGCGCGCGGCCCGCATCGAAGCGATCCAGGCCCGCGCCGACCTCTCCCGCGCCGCCCTGATGCAGCGCCTGGCCGGATCTGCCCCATGAAACCCAAGCTCATCGCCCTCCTCCTCGCCGTGGCGACCATTGCCGGCGGCACCCTGTACCTGCGGGCCCCGACCCACGAGCCGGTCACCGAGCCGGTCGTCCAGAAGCCCTCCGCCGAACCCGGCGTGCTGCGCTTCCCCACGGCGGCACCCCAACTGGCCCAGCTGCGGATCGAAAGGGCCGAGCTGGCCCCGGTGCCCATGGACGAACCCCTCGCCGCCCGCGTCGCCTACGACGAGAACGCCACCTCGCGCCTGTACGCCCCCATCGCCGGGCGGGTCGTGGAGATCCGCGCCAGCACCGGCGACACCGTGAAGGCCGGCGACGTGCTGGCCGTTCTCGACGCCCCGGAACTGGGCAGCGCCGCCGCCGACCTGGCCAAGGCCAGGGCCGGCGCCGCCCAGAAGAAGGCGGCTGTTGACCGCACCCGCAGCCTTGTAGACGCCGAAGTCCTGCCCCGCCGCGAGCTGGAGGCGGCCCAGGCCGACTGGCAGCAGGCCAACGCCGAAGCCGAGCGGGCCCGTCTGCGCCTGGCCAACCTGGCCCCGGGCGGCAGCCTCACCCCGGGCAGCGAGCGCTACGCCCTGCGCGCGCCGATCTCCGGCATTGTCGCCACCCGCCACATCAACCCGGGCATGGAGGTGCGCAGCGACGCCGACGAAGCCCTGTTCGTCGTCACCGACATGGCCCGCCTGTCGGTGCTGGTAGACGTCCCCGAACGTGACCTGCCCCTGGTCACCGTGGGCAAGGCCGCGCGCATCGAAGTCTCGGCCTATCCCCACCGCAGTTTCGAGGGCAAGGTGGTGCGCGTGGCCCCGACCCTCGACCCGCAAACCCGGCGCGTCCAGGCGCGGGTCGCCGTAGACAACAAGGAAGGCCTGCTGAAGCCCGAGATGTACGCCAAGGTCGCCCTGCTGGCCGACAGCCGGGAGGAGCTGCCCCGGGTGGCCATTGGTGCCCTGCTGGTGGAGGGGGTGAAGAACTTCGTCTTCGTCGAGCGCGACCCTGGCGTGTTCGAGAAGCGGGAGGTCACCCTGGCCGTGCAGACCCGCCGCGACGCCTATGTCTGGACCGGCCTCAAGCCCGGCGAGAAGGTGGTCAGCGCCGGCGCGCTGCTCCTGAACGCCGAGCTGGCCGGCAGTTCGCGCTGAGGCCCCGGCATGTTCGACACCCTCATCACCGCCGTCCTGCGCCAGCGCGCCTTCGTCATCATCGCCGCACTGACCCTGCTCGGCTATGGCCTCTACGCCTTCCAGCAGATTTCCATCGAAGCCTTCCCCGACGTCCAGGATGTCCAGGTCCTGGTGGTCACCCAGGCCCCCGGCCAGGCCCCCGAGGAAGTGGAGCGCGCCATCACCCTGCCCATCGAGCGGGAGATGAGCGGCGTGCCCGGCCTGACCCAGTTGCGCTCGGTGTCCATCACCGGGCTGTCGGTGGTCACCCTCACCTTCAACGAGAAGACGGCCGACTACTTCGCCCGCCAGCAGGTGCTGGAGCGCCTGCAGACGGTGAACCTGCCCGACGGCGCCCAGCCCGGGCTGGCGCCATTGACCACCGCGGTGGGCGAGATCTACCGCTACGTGCTGGAAAGCCCCCCCGGCGTCCCCCTTGAGGAGGTCCGCGCCGTGCAGGACTGGACGGTCCGGCCGGCCCTGCGCATGGTGCCTGGCATCGCCGACGTGGTGAGCTTCGGCGGTGCCATCCGCGAGCTGCAGGTGCGCATCGACCCCGACCTGCTGCGCAAGTACCAGGTCAGCCTCGACGACGTCACCCAGGCCCTCGGCAAGGCCAGCGGCAACGGCAGCGGCGGCCTGCTGCGGCGGGGCGACGAAGCGCTGGTGGTGCGCACCCTGGGCCTGTTCAACAGCCTGGACGACGTGCGCGACGTGGTGGTGGTGGCCCACGCCGGCAAGCCGGTGCGCATCGGCGACGTGGCCGAGGTGCTCAATGGCGCCCGCCCACGCAACGGCATCGTCGCCTTCAACGACCGGGACGACGTGATCGAAGGCATCGTCCAGATGACCAAGGGCGGCAACGCGGCCAAGGTGGTCGGCGCCCTCCACGAGCGGGTGGAGGAGGTCAATGCCCGCCTGCCGGAAGGCTACCGGGTACACCCCATTTACCAGCGCACCGAGCTGATCGGCCACACCGTGGCCACCGTGGGCGAGAACCTGCTGGTCGGCGCGGTGCTGGTCACCGCCATCCTGCTGGTCTTCCTGCGCAGCCTGCGCGCCGCCGTCATCGTCGCCGCGGTGATCCCCCTGTCGCTGATGTTCGCCTTCATCCTGATGCACGCCATGGGGGTGTCGGCCAACCTGATCTCCCTCGGGGCGGTGGACTTCGGGGTCATCATCGACAGCGCGGTGGTGATGGTGGAGGCGCTGATGGTGCGCCTGGCGGCCGACGCGCACCTGGAGCACCACGGCATCACCTCGCCCATCGGCCGGCGCATGCATGCCCTCAAGCAGACCTGCGTCGAGCTGGGCTCGCCGATCATGTTCTCGAAGGCCATCATCATCGTCGCCTTCCTGCCCATCTTCACCTTCCAGCGGGTCGAGGGGCGCATCTTCACGCCGGTGGCCCTAACCCTGTCTTTCGCCCTGCTCGGCGGCCTGATCCTGACCCTGACCCTGGTGCCGACCCGACTCTCCTACGCCATGGGCAAGGACATGGCGGAGAAGGAGAGCCCCTGGCTGCACCGCCTCCAGGAGGGCTACCGCAACCTGCTGATCCGCCTGCAGGGCCGCCGCCGCGCCACCATCGCCGCCTCGGGCCTGTGTCTGGCCGCGGCCCTGGCCCTGGCGCCGCTGCTGGGCTCCGAGTTCCTGCCCAAGCTCGACGAAGGCAACATCTGGCTGACCATCAGCCTGCCCCAGTCATCGGCCCTGTCCAACACCAAGGAAGTGGAGCGCAAGGTGCGGGCAGTGCTGTCGGACTACCCGGAGGTCAAGGCGGTGATGACTCACGTGGGCCGCCCCGACGACGGCACCGACCCCAAGGGCCCCAACAACATCGAGATCCTGATCGACCTGCAGCCCCACGACCGCTGGCGCTTTGCCACCAAGGACGCCCTGGTGGACAGCATGTCGGGCCGGCTGTCGGCCATCCCCGGCTTGCCCACCAATTTCTCCCAGGTGATCCAGGACAGCGTCGAGGAGTCCCTGTCCGGCGCCAAGGGCGAGATCGCGGTGAAGGTCTTCGGGCCCGACCTGGAGGTGCTGGAGACCAAGGGCCGCGAGATCGCCGGGGTGCTCAACCGCATCCAGGGCTCGGCCGACGTGGCCGCCCTGCCGGTGGGCGGGCAGAGCGAGGTGGACATCCGCCTGCGCCGGGAGGCCCTGGCCCGCTACGGCATCCGGGTCACCGACGTGAACGCCATGGTCCAGACCGCCCTCGGCGGCCTGGCAGTGAATGCCTACTTTGAAGGCGAGCGTCGCTACGACGTGACCCTGCGCTTCGGCCCCGACTTCCGCGACCAGGTGGACGACATCGCCAACCTGCCGGTGGCCCTGCCCGACGGCAAGGGCAGCATCCCCCTCGGCGATCTCGCCGACGTGGAGCTGCGCCAGGGCGCCTCGCGCATCCAGCGCGAAGCCGGCAGCCGGGCGGTGATCGTCAAGGCCAACCTGCGCGGCCGCGATCAGGGCAGCTTCGTGGCCGAAGCCCAGCGCAAGGTCGCCGCCGAAGTCAGCTTGCCGGCGGGCTACTCCATGCGCTGGGGGGGCCAGTTCGAGAACCAGCAACGCGCCATCGGCCGCCTCAAGCTCATCGTCCCTATCACCCTGGGGCTGATTTTCTCCCTTCTGTTCTGGGCCTTCCGCGACATCCGCCCGGCCCTGCTGGTGCTGGCCATGGTGCCCTTCACCCTGATCGGCGGCTTCGCCGGCCTGGGCATCGCCGGGCTGCACCTGTCGGTGTCTGCGGCGGTGGGCTTCATTGCCGTGGCCGGCATCTCGGTGCAAAACGGGGTGATCATGGTCGAGCAGGTGATGGAGATCGCCCGCCGCGGCGCCCCCCGCTCCGAAGCGATCCTCGACGGGGCCATGCTGCGCCTGCGCCCCATCGTGATGACCGCTCTGATGGCCGGCCTTGGCCTGCTCCCCGCCGCCCTGTCCCATGGCATCGGCTCGGAAACCCAGCGCCCCTTCGCCGTGGTGATCGTCGGCGGCATCATCAGTGCGACAATCTTCACCCTGCTGCTGCTGCCCGTCCTGCTGAGCTTCGGCGGCAGCCGCAACACCATCGCGGCAGATACGGCCCGCTGACGGCGGCCCGGCAGCGCCCTCCACAGGTCCCAACATGCGTACCCTTATCGTCGAAGACGACCCCCTGCTCGCCGACGGCCTTGCCCAGCTCCTTCGCGGAGCGGGCTTCACCGCCGATTATGTGGGCAGCGCCGAGCTGGCCGAAGCGGCACTGGCTGCCGAAAAGTTCGACCTGATGGTGCTCGACATCGGCCTGCCGGGCATGGACGGGCTGGAGCTGCTGACCCGCCTGCGTGCCCGCCACAACCCCATCCACGTCCTCATGCTCACCGCCCGCGACGCCCTCAACGAGCGGGTCCGCGGCCTCAACCTGGGGGCCGACGACTACCTCACCAAGCCCTTCGCCTCGGTGGAGCTGCTGGCCCGCATCCACGCCCTGATCCGCCGCAGCCGCGGCCAGGGCAGCGTGCGCCGCGAATACGGCCCCCTGTCCCTGGATGAAGAAGCCCACCGGGCCTGGCTCGGCAACCAGCCCCTGGACCTGCCCCAGCGCGAATGGGCGATCCTGCTGTTCCTCCTCGACAATCCGGGGCGCGTGCTCAGCAAGGAACGCATCGTCGCCGCCGTCTGCACCTGGGACCGGGACATGAGCGAGAACGCCGTGGAGGTGTATGTCTCGCGCCTGCGCACCAAGCTCGAGCCCGCCGGCCTGCGCATCCGTACCGTGCGCGGACTGGGCTACATGCTCGAAGACTCGCCCCATGCCCCCAAAACCACGCCCTGAGCCGGAGCCGGCCCGGTGACCCGGAGCCTGCGCAAGGCCCTGTTGCAGTGGCTGCTGGTGCCGGCCGGGCTGGCCGTCGTCACCTTTCTGCCGCTGGCCTTCCACTTGGTCCACCAACCTGCCATGGAGGCCCTCGACCGGGCCCTGGCCGACGCCAGCCTGGCCCTGGTGCCCCACCTGGAAGTGGTGGACGGAGAGCCACGCTTCGTCTTCCCGGCCGCCGCCGAGCAGGTGCTGCGCGCCGATCGGGTGGACGACATCTACTACCTGGTCCTGGGGCCCAACGGGCGCTTCGTGGCCGGTGACGCCGGCCTGCCCCACGAGTCGCCCGACGGCGAAGATGCCCACGCCGACCGGGTCAGCTTCTACTCCCACTTCCGCGGCCACCCCATCCGCGTGATCGCCGTCCATCGCCAGGTCTCCGGCGAACCCTTTGTCTTCGTCACCGCCGAAACCACCCGCAAGCGCGACCAGCTGCGGGTGGATCTGGCCTTCGCCCTGTTCCTGCCGCTGATCTTCTTCGCCGCCGCCGCCGGCTTCACCATCTGGTTCGGCGTACGCCACGCCCTGCTGCCGGTGGAGGACATCCGCCGGGCCCTTCAGGGCATGCAACACGGCGCCCTCAAACCCCTCGACGCCGCCTCGGCCCCCGGCGAGATCCGCCCGCTGGTGGCCGAATTCAACCTGCTGCTGGACCGCCTGGAGCAGGCTGCCAACGCCCAGCAGCGCTTCGTCGCCAACGCCGCCCACCAGCTTCGCACCCCCCTGGCCGGCATCCGCACCCAGCTCGAGCTGCTGCCCCAGGAAGCCGATGCCGCCGAACGCGACAGCCGGACCCGCCAGTGCATCGGTGCGCTCGAGCGCCTCGGCCACCTGATCAACCAGATGCTGGTGCTGCTGGCCGCCGAGCCGGGCGGCCGCCAGACGGACCTGGCCGAGCATATCGACCTCCCCGAGCTGGTCCGCGACCGCAGCCCGGAATGGATCCGTCTAGCCGAAAACAAGGGGCTCGATCTGGGCTTCGAGCTGCAGGCCTGTCACGTCAAGGGTGACCGCTTGCTACTGGGCGAGATGATCACCAACCTGGTCAACAACGCCCTCATCTACACCCCGCCCCCCGGTGAGGTGACCCTGCGTTGCGGCGAGATCGGCGGAAAGGCCTTCGTCGAGGTGGAGGATACGGGGCCTGGCATCCCCCCCGAGTTCCGCGAGCGGGTCTTCGAGCGCTTCTTCCGCCTTCCCGCCGCCAGCAGCCCGGGGGGCGGCCTGGGGCTGCCGATCGTGCGGGAGATCGCGCGGGGCTTCGGCGGCCGGGTCGACATCCTCACCCCGGTCAGTGGCAAGGGCGCCCTGCTGAGGGTCAGCCTGCCACGCGCAGCCCCCAAGCCATAAGCGCTGTTCAAGCCCATTTCGGGCTCAAGTACGACCGCCGCCGACCGTCAATAGCCAGACCTCCGCCGTAGCGGCGCTCTGCATCTGACCACTGACCTCGAACCGTGTGGCTTGATTCCTTCTTCCTGCGCGACGGTGATCCGACGCTGCTGCTCCAGGGCAACTACCACCCGACGCTGGTTGCCCTCTCCCTGCTGATCGCCGTGCTCGGCTCGGCCATGGGCCTGCAGCTCGCCGGCATGGCACGGGCAGCGGCCGGCACCACCAACCGTCAGGTCGCCCTGGTGAGCGGCGCACTGGCCCTGGGTACGGCCACCTGGGCAATGCACTTCATCGGCATGCAGGCCTTCTCCCTGTGTGACGAGATCCGCTACGCCCCCACCCTGACCCTGCTTTCCATGGCCCCGGCGATGCTGGCCTCGTGGGTGGCCCTGTCCCTGCTGGCCCGGGATGAAATCCGGCCATGGCAACTCGCCCTCGGCGGCACCCTGGTCGGCGCTGGCATCGGCACCATGCACTACCTGGGCATGGCGGCCATGGAGATGAACGCCCAGCTGCGTTACCACCCCGGCTGGTTCCTCGCCTCGATACTCGTCGCCGTGGTGCTCGCCGTCCTGGCCCTGTGGATCCGCTTCGGGCTGGCGCGCAACCCGCGCTTAGGCGGCATGCCGGGGGTGCTGGCGGGTGGCGTGGTGATGGGCCTGGCGATTGCCGGCATGCACTACGTGGCCATGGCCGCCGCCCGCTTCACCGGCCTGCCCGACCCCGACTGCGTGGGCAGCGGCGACAACAACACCCGCCTGGCCCTGGGGGTGGCCGCCGTCACCGTGATCATGAGCATGGTGGTGGCCGCCGCCAACGGCTTCCTGCGCTACCACTACCTCTACCAGCGCCTGCTGCGGGGTGAGTCGCGCCTGCGGGCCATGGTGGACACCGCCGTCGAAGGGATCATCACCATCGACGGGAAGGGCCGCATCCTGTCCTTCAACCTGGCCGCCGAGCGCCTGTTTGGCTGGCAGGCCGGCGAGGTCATCGGGCAGAACGTCAACATCCTGATGCCGGAGCCCGACCGTTCCCGTCACGACGGCTACCTGGCCCGCCACCTGCAGACCGGCGAAACCCGGATCATCGGCACCGGTCGCGACGTGACCGCGGTACGCAAGGATGGCCGGCCCCTGCCCATGCGCCTGTCCATCGGCCGCGTCCCCATCCCCGGGGAAGACTTGTTCGTCGGCTTCGTCTCCGACATGAGCGAGCGACAACGCATGGAAAACGCCCTGCGTGAGCGGGAGCAGCAGCTGCGTAGCCTCATCGACAACATGCCCGGCGTGTGCTTCCGCTCCTGCATGGACGAGCACTGGAGCATCCTGTTCGTCAGCGACGCGGTCGAGCGGGTCACCGGCTGGCGCGCCACGGACTTTGTTGCCGGCCGGGTCACCTTCGCTCAGCTAATCCACCCGGACGACAACGTGGTCGTCGCGGAGGCTGTCAGCAAGGCCCTGGCCGAAGACCAGCCCTACATGATCGAGTATCGCCTGCGCACCCGGCACCGGGGAGAGATCTGGGTATCCGAAACCGGCAGCGGCAAACGGGATACCAATGGCCAGCTGGAGTGGATTGACGGTGTCTTGATGGACATCACCGAGCCCAGGCGCCGCGCCGCCGAATTCGAAGGGCTGGCCAACGCGGTCAGCCGCGCCCTGGCCGTGCTCGAAATCGACACCAGCGGCCGCATCATCACCGCCAATGCGCCCTTCCTCGAACTCACCGGCTATACCCTGGACGACCTCTGCGGCCAGCCCCACGACATGCTGTGCCCCCCCGCAGAGCTTGCCAGCGATGCCTATCGCCGCAAGATCGATGAGGGTCTGCGCAAAGGGCAGTTCGTCACCAGCGATGTGCTGCGCCTGGGCAAGGATGGCCGCTGCGTGTGGATGCACGCCACCTACAACCCGGTGTTCGACGCCAATGGCGAGATCTGCAAGGTCACCATGCTGGCCCAGGACATGACCGAACGCCGGGCCATGGAGCTGGCCCTGGTGGAGGCCAAGGAACGGGCCGAACACGCCGCCGCCGCCCGCGCCGCCTTCCTCGCCAACATGAGCCACGAGATCCGCACGCCGATGAACGCGATCCTGGGCTTCACCGAGTTGCTCATGGACACCCCCCTCGACGACGCCCAACGCCGCCACCTGGGCACGGTGCGGGCCTCGGCCCGGTCCCTGCTGGGCCTGCTCAACAACATCCTGGATACGGCCAAGCTGGACAAGGGCGCCATGGAGCTGGAGCAGGCCGACTTCTCCCTGCGCGCCGTGTGCGAGCAGACCCTGGCCTCCCTCGGCCTGGGGGCCACCCGCAAGGGGTTGGCGCTACACCTGGACTACGCGGACACCCTGCCCGAACACTTCGTCGGCGACGCCCTGCGCATCCAGCAGGTCCTGCTCAACCTCCTGGGCAACGCGATCAAGTTCACCGAGCACGGACAGGTCGATCTCCAGGTGACCCGGGAGGGGGAACACATCCACTTCTGCATCTCGGATACCGGCATCGGCATCCCGACCGACCGTCTGGACAGCATCTTTGCCCCCTTCGCCCAGGCTGACGCGAGCACCTCGCGGCGATTCGGTGGCACCGGCCTGGGCACCACCATCTCCCGGCAGCTGGTCGAGTTGATGGGCGGGCATATTCGGGTCGAAAGCCAGGTCGGCGTCGGCAGTCACTTCCACGTCGTACTTCCTCTGGCCCCCGGCAAGGCCCAGGCGCTTCCGGATCAGGCTGAACAAGGCTTACCGCCCCTGTCCATCCTGGTTGCCGATGACGTCGCCCAGAACAGCGAACTGCTGCACCTGCTGCTGGGGCGCGAGGGCCACCGGATCGTCATCGCCGGTGACGGTATGGAGGCCGTGGCCTGCTTTGGCAACCAGGGCTTCGACGTAATCCTGATGGACGTGCACATGCCCAGCATGGACGGGCTGACCGCCGCCCGGGTCATCCGCCAGCAGGAAAGCCTGGAGAACCGCTCACCCACGCCAATCATCGCCCTGACCGCCAGCGTTCTCGAGGAAGACCGCATCGCCGCCCTCGCTGCCGGCATGAACGGCTTTGCGGTGAAACCGATCGAGCTGCCCCGGCTGAAGGCCGAGATTGCCCGGGTCTGCGGCATCGAGCCCCTGCCCGCCAGGGCCATCCCCCTGCCTGTCGGCATGCCTGCAGCCGGCGCCATCGACTGGGCGGCGGGGATTGCCCGCTGGGGCAGCCGGGATGCCCTGGAGGCGGCCATGCGTCAGTTTCTGGGCAGCCGTGCAGAGCTGCTCACCGGGCTCTCCTCGACTCACGACCGGGCTGCCCTGCGTGCCATCGCCCACCGCATCGCGGGTGCCGCCGCCAACCTGTCCCTGCCGACACTGACGGCGTCTGCCCGCGCCCTGGAGGCCTGGTGCGCCGCCCCCGGAGGCGTTGCCGAGGAAGGTGCCCGGCTTGTATCCCGGATCCGCCGCGCCCTTGACGAGGCCTGGGCCGCCCTGCCCGCCAGCACGCCATCCGACACCGCCTACGCCCGGATCGACCCTGGGCTGCTCGCGAGCCTGCTGAACCGGATGGAGGCCCGCCTGGGTCACGGCGAACTGGACGACCAGGCCCTTGCCGAGCTTGTCGCCAACCTGCCCGCCCCCCTCACCGTCCGTCTCCAGAGCGCGCTGGACGACTTCGACTTCGACCGGGCCTGCACCGAGCTGGCCAGCCTGCGCCTCCACCTCCCCCCCGCCCAACCGGACACCCTGCCATGACCCAAGATCGCCGCCAGCGGCTGCTGCTCGTGGATGACGAGCCGGCCAACCTCCAGGTTCTGCGCCACATTCTCCAGGACGACTACCGCCTGCTGTTTGCCCGGGATGGGGAGAAAGCCCTGCAACTGGCTGCCGACGAACGCCCCAACCTGATCCTGCTCGATGTGATGATGCCCGGTATGACGGGGCTCGACGTCTGCCGCCAACTCAAGGCCAATCCGGCCACGGCCCGCACACCGGTCATCTTCGTCACCGCCCTGGCCGACCCCCAGGACGAAGCGACGGGCTTCGAGGCCGGCGCAGTGGACTACATCGCCAAGCCGGTCAGCGCCCCCATCGTCAAGGCGCGGATCCGCACCCACTTGTCCCTCGTCCGGGTGGACGAGCTGTACGAGAGCCGCCTGCAGATCATCCAGCGCCTGGGTCGCGCCGCCGAGTACAAGGACAACGAGACCGGGCTGCATGTGCTGCGCATGAGTCATTACTCCGCCATCCTGGCCCGCGCCGCGGGCCTGGGCGACAAGGTCGCCGATGACATCCTCCACGCCGCGCCGATGCACGACGTAGGCAAGCTGGGCATTCCCGATATGATCCTGCGCAAGCCCGGCGCCCTGACCCCCGAAGAGTGGGAGGTGATGCGCCAGCACCCGCGCATCGGCCAGGAAATCATCGGCGACCACGACTCTCCCCTGCTCCAGATGGCCGCGCGCATTGCCCTGTCCCATCACGAAAAATGGGACGGCAGCGGCTACCCCCAGGGCCTCAGGGGGGAGGACATCCCCATCGAAGCGCGCATCGTTGCCGTGGCCGACGTCTTCGACGCCCTGACCAGCGTCCGCCCCTACAAGAGTGCCTGGCCGGTGGACAAGGCGCTGAGCCTGCTCGTGGAAGAGAAGGGCCGCCATTTCGACCCCGTCCTGGTGGATGCCTTCGTCAGCAGCCTGCCCGCCATCTGCGCGATCAAGGAACAGTTCGGGGAAGCGCCGACCGGCACCACGGCCACCGCCTGAACCTGCCACTTACCCGGGCAACTTTCTTGTGGCAGCCTGTCTGCGGGCAGCAGGCTGCAGGCTGCACGCACCAACCAATTGCAATTGAAAGGGAGACCGATATGGCGATGGACGTCGTTGATTACGAGATTTTCGGCAATGAAATGCAGTACGTGGAGGTGGAGCTCGACCCGGGCGAAGCCGCCATCGGCGAAGCCGGGGTGATGATGTACATGCAGGACGGCATCCAGATGGACACCATCTTCGGGGATGGCTCGGCCCAGCAGGGCGGCTTCTTCGGCAAGCTGATGGGGGCCGGCAAGCGCCTGCTGACCGGCGAGAGCCTGTTCACCACCGTCTATCACAACGAGGGCAGCGGCAAGCGCCGGGTCGCCTTCGCCGCCCCCTACCCGGGCAAGATCGTGCCGGTGGATCTGTCGAAGCTGGGCGGCACCCTGATCTGCCAGAAGGACTCCTTCCTGGCTGCCGCCAAGGGCGTGTCCCTGGGCATCGCCTTCCAGAAGAAGATCGGCGTCGGCCTGTTTGGCGGCGAAGGCTTCATCATGCAGAAGCTCGACGGCGACGGCATGGCCTTCATCCACGCCGGCGGCACCCTGATGGAAAAGACCCTCGCCCCGGGAGAAACCCTTCGCGTGGACACCGGCTGCGTGGTGGCCTTCCAGCCCAGCGTCGATTTCGACATCCAGTACGCCGGCAAGATCAAAACGGCCCTGTTCGGCGGTGAAGGCCTGTTCTTCGCCACCCTCAGCGGCCCGGGCAAGGTGTGGCTGCAGTCCCTACCACTGTCGCGCCTGGCCGACCGCATCGTGATGGCATCCCGCGCAGCCGGCGGCGGTGGCAAGGAAGGCGGCTCGGTACTCGGCGGCATCGGCCTGGGCTCCCTGCTCGGCGACGACGAGTGAGCGACGCCCCCGTCCCGGCCCGCTTCTACCCGGCAGGCGGGGATGCCCACGGCCATCCGGCCCTGCTGGCGTGGCAGGGCACAAGCCTGCAGGTCATGCCGGAAGACTCCCCGGCCCTACAGGTCTCCGCCGCCCGCCTGCGCGTCGAGGCCCGCGGCTTCAACCACAGCCAGTGGGCCCTGAGCTGGGCCGAAGGGGATGCCAGCCACCTGCTGATCGTGGACGACAGCGTGGTGGCGCCCCTACGTGCCGTCATGCCGGCCCTGTTCCAGAGCGGCGAGCATCACAAGCGGCACGGCAACCGGCTGTTCCGCCTCGGCCTGATCGTGCTCGTGCTGCTGCCCCTGCTGCTGCTCGGGGGTGCGCTGCTGGCCCTCGATCCGCTCGCCGACCGGGTTGTCGCCCATGTGCCAGCCAGCGTGGAACAGCACATCGGTGAGGCCGTGCTGGCCCGCACGCGCCTGGACGGGCCGATGATCGAAAGCGGCCCTGCCTTCGACGCCCTGCAGGCCATCGGCCGGCGCCTGGCCCGCCCCGGCGAGAAGCTCCAGTTCCACCTCGCCGAACGCCCCGACATCAACGCCTTCGCCGCGCCGGGCGGCGTGGTGGTGGTCCATACCGCCCTGATGCAGCAGGCCGGCTCGGCAGAAGAAGTGGCCGGCGTGCTGGCCCACGAGATCGCCCACGTGGAGCTGCGCCACAGCCTGCGCCAGATCGTCCGCGGTGCCGGGCTGCGGGTCGTGGTTGCGGCGCTGTTCGGCGACTACGCGGCCCTCGGCGGCTGGGCCGCCCAGCTGGGCGAACTCAAGTTCTCCCGGGACGCCGAGCGGGAGGCCGACCGGCACGGCCTGCAGCGCCTGGCAGAGGCGCACATCGACCCCCGCGGCCTGCTCGATTTCTTCCGCACCCTGGCCCGCCAGGACAGCAGCGAAAAGCACCTGCCGGCCCTGCTGTCCACCCACCCGGCCAGCGCCGAACGCAGCGCCTGGCTGGAGGCCGCCATCGCTGCCGCCCCCATCCGGGCCGTACAGCCCCTGACGATCGACTGGGCGCCGATCAGGCGCCAGCCAGGGCGGACCGGGCCGGGCGACTAAAGAATGACGTCCGACATCCGTTATCCAGAACAGGAATAAGCCCGGACGTCCCCCTGTGACCCCTCCCCACTCCAGTTCCACCGACCGTGCCGGTCTCTTTGTTCTGAGCGCCTGTCTTGTTGCAGCCCTGCTGGTGGCCTTTCTGGCCGTGCGCCAGCAGGTCGAACAGCACGGCCGGGAACAGCTGGAACAGGGTACCCGGCTGGTCAAGGCCCTCACCGCCATCCCCCTGGATGGCCTGACGCCCTCGCCCGGACGCCCCGACCCGCTGGCCGCCGTGCTGCGCGCCCACGGAAGTGCCGATCTGGCCTTCGGGCAGGTCACCGATGTTCAGGGCCGCCCCCTATCCGAAGTCACCGCCCCCGGCCTGACCCCCGCCGTGCAGCCCCTGGCCGCCGATCGCCCCGCCGAATGGTTCGGTCATGGGCCCCTCGACAGCGGCGTGGCGGGGCTCGAACTGATGGAGTTCCACGGCCCCCTGCTCCGCGACGGCCACCTGGAGGGCTTCGTGCGCATCGCCTTCCGGGCCCCCAGCCTGGGTTTCAATGCCAGCCAACTCCCCTTCCTGGCCGGCTTGGCGCTGCCCGTGCTGCTGCTCGTCCCTCTGTTCTTCTTTCTGCTGCGCAGCCAGCTGCGCCCCCTGCAGGCCCTCAGCGCACGCATGGAAACCCTGACGACCAATACTCCGGGCGACGACGCCTCCGCCCGCGACGTGGTCAGCCGCTTTGCCCGCTTCCTGGACGCTGCCGAACAGCGCATCCACGAACTCGAAGCCACCCGCAACGACTCCGAGACCTCGGTCAAGCTGCTGGGCTACAAAAAGGAGAAGGTCGAGAGCGCCCTGGAGACCCTGCCCGAGGGCGTGCTCGTTCTCGACGAAGGCGGGCTGGCGGTCTTTGCCAACGCCAAGGTCGGCCCTCTGCTGGGCACCGACCCGGCCGGCCTGCTGCAGAAGGAGCCCGCCCACTGGACCATCGACCCGAGCATCCTGAGCGTGCTGGCACCCCTGGTGAGCAGCCACGCCGGCCCTTCCAATCACACGGCCAGCTACCACCCGGGCGCCGATGAAAACCGGCGGGTAAGCGTGTGGGCCCTGCCCCTGTTCGCCCCCCGCGACGCCACACGGCGCCTCGGCACCCTGCTGGTGCTGCGCGAAACCACCGACCAGTTGCTCGCCGCCCGCGCCCGCGATGAGTTCATCGCCCACGTCGCCCACGAACTGAAGACGCCCCTGGCCAACATCAGCCTCTATGGCGAGCTGCTGCGGGACGAACCGGAGCTGGCCACCGAGACCCGCGTCGAGGCGGTCAACACGATCTGCGACGAGGTCGAACGGGCCGCCACCCTGATCAACAACCTGCTCAACATCTCCCGCATCGAGGCCGGCAGCATCGTCATCGACCGCCAGTGGGTGCGCCTGGGCGACCTGCTGAATGACTGCATGGACCACCTCTCCCACGGCGGCCACACCCAGGGCCTGCAGCTGCGGGTGGACGTGCCCACCGACCTGCCGCCGGTGGAGCTGGACAAGGATCTGCTGCGCATTGCCCTCAACAACCTGCTCACCAACGCAGCCAAATACAACAAGACCGGCGGCGAGATCATCCTGTGCGCCGAGGAGAGTGACGAGCGCATCCTGATTTCAGTACAGGACACCGGCATCGGCATCCCGGCCGAAGACCTCGACCGGATCTTCGAAAAATTCTACCGCTCCGCCGACCGGGAGGCCGTGTCCCGCGGCGGTCACGGCCTGGGCCTGTATCTGGCCCGCCAAATCGTCGAGATGCACCAGGGCCAGATCGGCGTGGTCAGCCAGCCCAACCAGGGCACCCGGGTGACCCTCAGTTTCCGCAAACCCCATGTTCTCCTGAGAGCCGCATGAAACGCCTGCTAGTCGTTGACGACGAACCCCACGTAGCCCGCGTTCTGCGCGTCAGCCTGGCCAAGGAAGGCTGGGCCGTCGAGGTCGCCCACGACGGGGCTGAAGCCCTGCGGGCCATCGACATCAATCCTCCGGACGTGATGATCACCGACATCCAGATGCCCGGCATGGGCGGTGAAGCGCTCTGTCACGAGCTTCACACCCGCTACCCGTCCCGCCCCTTTCCCATCCTGGTGATGACCTCCATGACCGCCCGTGACCAACGCGACTGGGCCCGGGCCCTGGGCGGTATCGAGTTCCTCGAAAAACCGGTCAGCCCGCGCCGGGTCGCCTCCCTACTCACCCAGATGCTCAGCCAGGAGAAGAAGCATGTCTGAAGCCCAAACCCGCGGGCTGGCCCGCTACGGGCGCTGGCTGCAGCACAGTGCCGGTCAGTCCTTCACGGTCGGCATCGGCGCCGGAGACGGCGGCCTGCTGTGGCCCGACACGGCCGACGGCCCCATTGCCGAGGCCCTCGCCGGCCTTCCCGCCAAGCCCCTGGCACAGACACCGGGCATGCAGCGGCAGGGCACTTCCGCGGGCGACCTCTTCACCCGTGCCGTCACCCTGCCGGAGGCCGCGGGCGACGGCTGGCTGCTGGCCATGGCCCGCGCCGACGCAGCCCCCAGCGACATCGAACTCGATGCCCTCGCCGACGCCATGGACGATGTGGCCGCTGCCCTCGAGGACAGCACCCATCTCAACGCCGAAATGGACCTGCTGGCTGGCGAGCTGGCCGAGCGCTACGAAGAGCTGCACCTGGTCTACGAGATCGACCGCCACCTGGCCAACCAGGACCTGGGCACCGAGGTGCTGCAAGACCTGCTGCAAAGCTGTGCCGAGCAGCTCAATGCCGACGTGGCCTGCTTTGTGCGCCCGGCCGACAACCTCACCATCTCCGCCACCAACCTCAGCAAACCCATCCACAACCTGGACCTGGTGCTGGTGGAGATGCGCGGCGACCTGTTCCGCTTTGTCTCGTCCAGCCGCGCCACTGTCGTCATCAACGGACTCCAGGACCCGCGCCGGGCCTACATCTTCACCGACATGCCCTACAAGGTGCTGGCCTGCCCGGTATTCCAGGGCATTGACATGCCGGCCATGCTGGTGCTGCTCAACCACGACGACAAGCCCGATTTTTCCAACAGTGACCGCCGCCTGGGTGAGGTGATGGCCCACCAGATCGCCAACGTGATGCACATGCAGGGCATGTTTGCCGAGATGCGGCGCTTCACCGAGCAGATGGCGGCGGCCCTGATCGAAGCGGTCGAAGCCAAGGATCCCTACACCCGCGGCCACTCCGAGCGGGTGCACCTGCTATCCATGCGGCTCGGCCAGGGCCTGCGCCTGCGCAGTGAGGAGATGGAGAACCTGCACTGGGGCTCCCTGCTCCACGACGTGGGCAAGATCGGCATCCCCGACGCGGTGCTGTGCAAGCCCGGCCGCCTGACCTCCGACGAATACACCTTCATCAAGGTGCACCCCGAGCGCTCCTACGAGATCCTGCGCCACGTGGACCGCCTGAAAGGTGCCATCGACGGGGCCCGCCATCACCAGGAGAAGTTCGACGGAACCGGTTACCCCCATGGCCTGCGCGGCACCAACATCCCGCTGCTGGCGCGCATCATCGCCGTAGCCGACACCTATGACAGCATCACCAGCTCCCGTGCCTACCGGGCCGGCAGCACCCACGAGGCGGCCGTCAAGGAGATGACCCGGGTCAGCGGCACCCAGCTCGACTCCGAACTGCTCGACGTCTTCCTGCGTATCTGCGACGAAGACCCGGCCCTGCTGGTGCGGCTGGGCGTACGACGGGAGTGGGACGATCAGTAAGGACATCGTCCGCACCCGCGCGGGCACCCTCAGCTACCTGGCCCCGGAAGGCGCGCTGCACGATGGCGACGCGGTGGGTGGTCTGGGCACAGCCATCGAGGCCTGCATCGCCAGCCACGAACTGCGGGTGGTCCTCGACCTGGGCAAGGTCACCCTGCTGTCCAGCCAGGCCCTGGCCCAGCTCCTCGCCTGCAGCGCCCGTCTGGCCGGGCTGGGCGGCTGGCTGCGCCTCAACGCCCCCAATGCCCTGATCGGCGACATCCTGCTGGCCACCGGTCTCGACCGCCGCCTGGAAGTCTTCGACAGCGGCATCCCCGGCTCCAGCCATGCCGCAGCGGCACCTTCCGCCAACGGCCGGCGGCTCGGCGACATCCTGATCGAACGGGGGCTGACCACCCCCGAGCAGCTCGCCGAAGCCGCCCGCCTGCAGCGCCAGCTCGGCCTGCGCATCGGGCGCATCCTCATCGAGAAGGGCTGGGTACCCGAGCACGAGCTGCTGCAGGCGCTGTCCACCCAGCTCGACGTGCCCTACCTGCCCATGCGCCCGGGCCTCTTCGACCCCAGCATCGCCGAAGCCCTGCCCCAGGACATGGCCCGCCGCCTGGGCGTGCTGCCCATGTTCCGGGTCGGCAACGAGCTCACCCTGGCCACCACCGACCCCCAGTCGATGCCGGTGGCCGACGAAATCGAGCGGGCCAGCGGCTGTCGCCTGCGCTGGGTGCTGGCCGCCGCCGACGCCATCCAGAAATCGCTCTTCGAGGCCTACTCCGGCTCTGCCTACGACCCCGACCTGATCGACGGCAAGGCCATGGACCTGGAGTTGATCGACAACGGCAGCCAGGGGGGCGACGCCAACACCATTGACGAGCTGGCCGCAGGCAGCCCGGTGATCAACCTGGTCAACTCCATCATCCAGCGCGCCATCCACGACAACGCCAGCGACATCCACCTGGAACTCTTCCGCGCCAAGGCCCGCGTGCGCTTCCGCATCGACGGAGTGCTCTACGAGGTCATGAACCCGCGGCCGGATCTGTTTCCGGCCCTCATCTCGCGCCTCAAGGTGATGGCCAACCTGGACATCGCCGAACGCCGCTTGCCCCAGGACGGACGCATTCAGGTCTCCACCCAGGGGCGCACCGTGGACCTGCGTTTTTCCTCCCTGCCCGGCATCTACGGCGAAAAGGTGGTACTGCGGGTGCTCGACAAGGGCAGCACCGTCCTCGACCTGCACCGCCTGGGCCTGGCTGAAGGCAACCTCGGCCGCTTCCGGCGCCTGCTGTCGCGCAGCCACGGCCTGCTGCTGGTCACCGGCCCCACCGGCAGCGGCAAGACCACCACCCTCTACGGCGCCATCGACCACCTGCGCAGCATCGAGAAGAACATCGTCACCATCGAAGACCCGGTGGAGTACCAGCTCGACATCATCAACCCGAACCAGGTAAACGAAGCCGTCGGCCTGACTTTCCCGCGCATCCTGCGCCACGTGCTGCGCCAGGATCCGGACATCATCATGGTGGGCGAGATCCGCGACCGCCAGACCGCCGAGATCGCGGTGCAGGCCGCCCTCACCGGCCACCTGGTGCTGTCCACCCTGCACACCAACGACGCCATCGGCGCCGTCGCCCGCCTGGTGGACATGGGCGTCGAGCCCTACCTGCTGTCCTCAGCCCTGATCGGCGTGATGGCCCAGCGCCTGGTGCGCCGCATCTGCCCCGAATGCCGCAGCACCTACATCGCGCCGCCCGAGCTGGTGGAGCGCTTCGAATGGCAGAGCCGTGGTCAGGTCATGCTGGCCCGCGGGCGCGGCTGCCGCAACTGCTACGACAGCGGTTACAAAGGCCGCGTCGCCATCCACGAACTCATCGACATCGACCGCCCCCTGCAAAGCCTCATCGTCGCCGACGCCAGCTACGAAAACCTGCGCGAGCACGTGCGCCGCGGCCCCTGGCCCGGGCTCTTCGACGATGGGCTGGAGCGGGTGCTGGGCGGCCACACTACCCTGGAGGAGATCTCCCGGGTGGTACTGCAGGACCAGGGAGGCTGAACATGGCCATCGAACTCGGCTCCGCCGCCAGCCCCGCCACACCCGGAGCCCCAGCGGCACACAGCGCCTTCAGCCTGCTGCCCCAGCGTGTCGGGGTGGCCGACCGCATCGCCTTCACCGAACAGCTGGCCCTGCTCCTCGAAGCCAGCGTGCCTCTGCACACCGCTATCCACGAGCTGCAGCGCCAGGCGCGCAAGCCGGCGGTGCGCCAGGTGCTCGGCGAGCTGCATGCCGACATCCTCGACGGCAAGCCCCTATCCCGAGCCCTGGCACGCCAACCGGCCATGTTCCCCGCCACCTACACCCACCTGGTGGCGGCAGCCGAGGAAGGTGGCTTCCTGCCCCAGATCCTCGAACAGCTCAAGGATCTCGACGAGAAGGCCCAGAACCTGCGCGTCGCCCTGGTGTCCGCCCTCACCTACCCGGCCGTGCTGCTGAGCCTCTCCCTCGTCGTGGTGTGCTTCATCCTGCTGTGGGTGTTTCCACGCTTTGCCGACCTCTTCGACTCCATCCACGACCGCCTGCCCTTCACCACCCTGATCCTGATGGCCCTCAGCGACTTCCTGCGCCAGTACGGCAGCCTGGTGCTGGCCGGCCTGGCCGCGGCGCTGCTGGCCGGCAAGCGCCTGTTCGCCAGCCCTGCCCCCCGCGCCGCCCTGGAGCGCGGCATGATGGCCCTGCCCGGCATCGGCCCGACCCTGATGGGCATCCACATGGTGCGGGTGTTCCGCATCCTGGCCCTGTCCCTGAAGCACGGCGTGCCCCTGCTCAAGGCCCTGACGGCAGCAGAAGAGGTCGCCTCCACCGCCGCCCTGCGCGTGGCCATGCAGCGCATGCGGGTCAGCGTCGAGGAGGGCCGCGGCCTTTCCGCCGCCCTCACCGAACTCGACTTCATTCCCCCCCTGGCCCAGGAGATGCTCGCCACCGGCGAACGCACCGGGCATCTGGCCAAGGTGCTGGAGCGCCTTTCGGAGCACTACCAGCGCAAGCTCGAACATCGCCTGTCCACCCTGGCCAAGATCGTCGAGCCGGCCATGCTGCTGCTGATGGGGGCTCTCGTGGCGATGATCGTCAGCGCCCTGATCCTGCCGATTTTCAAGCTCTCTGCAGCGGTGCATTAGCGATAAATATGCCCTTCGGGATCACCGGATTTAACAATTAGACTCTCAACTTTCGGGCCTTACCGTCGTAACAGGTAAACGTACCCCTGTTAGTCCACGGAACGCCTCTTTCAGCCCAGTCACTCACCGGAGTCAGTAATGATGATTCGCCGCCCCCGCCTCCACGCCGGTTTTACCCTAGTGGAATTGCTGATCGTCGTAGTGATCCTTGGCGTCCTCGCCGCCATCGCGATTCCCCAGTTCTCGGCTTCTACCGACGACAGCAAGGTCGCCGCCCTGGACGCCAGCCTCAACAACCTGCGTACGGCCATCGAGCTGTACTACCAGCAACACGGCCACTACCCCAGCGCCGTGACCGGCGGCGGTTCCTATGCGGCCGATACCGGAGCCACCTTCACCGCCCAGCTCGCCAACTACACCAGCGCCGCTGGCGTGGTCAGCACCACGAAAACGGTTGTCTATAAATACGGCCCCTACCTCAAAAAGGCCACCCTGCCGGCCGAGCCGATCAACAACGTCTCCACCGTCGAGATCGTCACCGCCGGCACCCTCGGCATGACTGCCACTGGCTCCACCGGTGGCTGGAAGTTCGACAACAAGACCGGCCAGCTGATCACCAACATTACCGCCTACGAAACCCGCTAAGCCTGCGGCCGTGGCCCGGCCCCCGAAACGCGCAGAACAGCCCGGATCGCCCCGCCCCCGCGACATCCCGCTCCGCCATCGCGGACTCACCCTGATCGAACTGCTGTTCGTCGTCGCCTTCCTGGCCCTGCTGGCCGCCACAACCCTCCCGGTGCTGCTCGGCACCAGCCATCCGACCCAGGCCCGGCAAGGAGCCGAACGCATTGCCGCAGCCCTCCGCTTCGCCCGCGATGAGAGCCTGCGCACAGCCCTGCCCCACGGCCTTGCCTTCAGTGCCGGCACCGACGCAGACAGCCTGAAGGTTTTCATGCTCGACACCAGCACCATTCCCCCCACTCCCCTTTACACCGTGCTTCACCCCTTGTCCCGCCAGCCGTATGCGGAGACCCTGGGCGCCGGCAGCCCCTTCCCCGCGGCGCGGGTCGGCGCAACGCCTGTCATTACCGCATCGGGCACCACGGGCCAGCTCCACTTCAGCGCAGACGGCGCCCCGGCCATCCTCCAGGGCAGCAGCCCGTTGCGCCTGAGCGGCGCCAGCGTGCGCATCCGCGTCAACGCCGGGGAGCACAGCCAGAGCGTGCTGATCGCAACCGAAACCGGCCGGGTGACCCTGGAATGAAGGCCACCAGCCAACGCGGTTTCGGCTATGTGGAAACCCTGGTCGCCGTGGTGCTGCTGGCGGTGGTGCTGATGCCAGCGCTGGACGCACTCAGCAATGCCACCCGCAACGCGCCGGTGGCGGCACAGGACGACACCCTGTGGATGAGCGTCGCCAACAAGCTCAATGAAGTCAGCGGCAGCCGTTTCGACGAGCTCGACGCCGCTGCCACCACCGCAGGCGGAGCGAGCAACGCCAGCACCCTGTCCGACCCGGTGAACACCAGCCCCCGGGTGCTCGTGTACCTGAGCCGCTACGACGGCGACAACGCCGACGGTGACAACGACGGCTTCACCGGCACCGACGCCGACCTGATCTGGATCCGCGCCGCCATTGCCGATACCCCGGTGAGCCTGCACACCCTGGTCACCCGATGACGCGCCACCAGCGGGGCGTGGCCCTGGCCGAACTCCTCGTCGCCGCCGCCATCGCGGCCCTCCTCATGGCCACCCTGGCCGGAGTGCTCGACGGGGTGCGCCAGACCGACACCCAACTGGCAGGGCGCGCCTTGCTGCAACGGGACGCCCGCCTGGCCCTGGCCCGCATGGCGAACATGGTCGAGGGGTCCCGGCGCCTGCTGGTGCCCCTGGAAACCACCAGCGCGACTGGCGGTGTACTCGCCGTGGCCCTACCCCCCGGCCTCGACCGCAACGGCGATGGTTTTGCCGATGCCGACAACGACCACAATGGCATCCCTGACGACGACCTGCCCGCCGACGCCACCCGCGACGGTGCCGCTGGCATCAAGGGCATCGACGATGATGGCGACGGCAGCATTGACGATGGCGGCAGCACCGACAACGACGAGAATGGCAGCCTTGGCGACGCCCCGGTCTTCCCGAAGAGCGGCGCCGACTGGATCGATCCGGTGGTGTACCGGGTGAACAACGGGCAGCTGCTTGAGCGCCTGCCCAACCTCAACCCCGGCAGCGGCGCCGACTACACCGAGCGCCCCATTGCCGACAAGGTGGTGAGCCTGGAGATCACCCGCATCGCCACCGGCAACCGGCGCACCCGTGAAGTCCTGGTCCGGCTGACCCTGGGTGACCCGGCCGGCGAGACCGCCACCTGGACCCGGCGCCTGCGGCTGGGGGTGCGATGAACACGCGCCGCCAAGGCCTTGCCGGCTTCCTGCTGCTCCCCGTCAGCCTGCTGCTGGCGGTCATCGGAGCGGTGAGCTACATGCTGGTCCAGGACATGGGCAGTGCCGCCCGCCCCACCGGCCGCGAAACCGAACGCGCCCGCCTGGTGGCCGAAGCCGGCCTCGCCCACGCCACCTGGAAGCTCAACCAGGTGAGCGGCTGCAGCGGCTACAGCGCCGTGGCCAGCACCCCGCTCGGCAGCAACGGCGACCATTACCAGGTTGCCCTCAGCGCCACCAGCGGCTCGCCGCTCACCCTCACCGCCACCGCCACCCTGGGCAGCGGGCTGGCCGGCTCCCGGGCCAGCATCAAGCGGCAGGTGTACAAGACCTCGGGCAATACCCTCACCTACACCCTGAGCACCGACAGCCACGGCAGCGACACCTTTCTCAGTGCGGACAACCCGGACAAGAACTACGGCGGCAAGGACATCTTCATGCTCAAGCAGGGCATCGCCTACCCCCTGCTCCAGTTCGACCTGTCCCTGCTGCCGGTCGGCAGCCGCATCGTCGACGCCAAGCTACTGCTCTACCGCAAGGACGCGGGCAGCCTGTCCCTCAGCGCCCGCAGCGTGGACGCCCACCGGGTACTGGAGCCCTGGGTGGCCGGCAGCAAGGATGGCGCCACTGCAGCCGACGGCGCCACCTGGCTGACCCGCGACGGCAGCATGGCCTGGAAGTCGACCGCCGGCACCGTGGACAGCGCCAGCGCCCTGGACAGCACCCACATCCACTTCTATCTGTGGGGCACCCAGTGGATGGAATGGAACCTCACCAGCCTGGTACAGGGCTGGGTGGACGGGCGCTACCCCAACTACGGCGTGATGCTGCGCCCCACCAGCAACTTCAGCACCGAGGAGTACGCCTCCGCCGAAGGCGACGGCGCCCAGGTACCGAAGCTGGTGGTCAAGTACGTGGCCCCCTGCGGCGCCACCAACCCGCCCCAGGACGGCATCGGCGGACGGGTGGCCTGGTGGAAGTTCAACGAGAGCACTGGCGCCACCGCGGCCGATGCCGTGGGCGGCCATCCGGGCAGCGTCAGCGGCGGCACCTGGGCCCCCACCGGCGGCGTCTCCGGCGGCGCACTGGCCTTCAACTCGGCAGGCAAGGTCAGCGTGGCCCACGCGGACGACCTCTCCCAGACCGGCGACTTCAGCCTCGGCGCCTGGGTGAACCTGGGCGACCGCAACGGCAAACGCCCCATCCTCTACAAGGGCAACGCCGCCAACGAGGCCAACTACGCCATGGGCGTGCGTGACGGCGATTTCTACTTTGAATACTTCGCCAACAACGCCTGGCGCACCTACACCACCACCGGCCTCAACCTGCGGGTCGGCACCTACTATCACCTGAGCGCCACCTACAAATCCAGCACCCGCCAGATCAAGCTCTACGTAGACGGGATTCCTGCCGGCACCTTCACGGCAAGCTTCGGCAACACCCCCAGAAGCAACACCAAACCATTGCTGATCGGCACCACCCCGTACAACGAGAGCTTCCTCGGCCGCCTCGACGACGTCCAGATCGTCGCCAGCAACCTCGATACCGCCGGGGTGGCCGCCCTTATGGGCGGCAGCGTGCGCATACCCGCCGCCGACACCCAGGTCTCCGGTGATCTGTTGTCACGCAACCTCAACTACGGTGGCGCTACGCAGATGCAGGTCAAGTACCCGCCCGACACGCGCGCGCTGGTGCGCTTCGACCTGTCGGCCATCCCCGTCGGCACCCCCATCAAGCGCGCCGTGCTGTCCTTCCATGTGCAGGACTACCTGATCCTCAGCCTGGGCCTCAAGGCCTACGCCTACCCCCTCACCGAGTCCTGGCTCGAAGGCACCCAGAACGGCGCCACATCCGCCCTCGGCGCTACCTGGCTCAAGCGCCAGATCGGGCCGGACCTCGCCTGGGCCAATGCCGGCGGCACCTACAACAACGTGTCGGCTGGCGTCCTGTCGGTGCCCCTCGGCGCGTCCCCCCAGCGCTACTGGGAAATGGACATCACCTCCACCGTACAGGAGTGGGTGGATGGCGTGCGCCCCAACAACGGCCTCAGCCTGATGCTGAACCTCAGCCTGGACAGTGCCAACCTGTCCACCCGGGAAAGTCCGCGCCTCGAACCCCGCCTGCTCATCAGCACCCAATAGGCATCCCTCACCCCTCAAGAAGCCGCCCCGTCCGCCGATAAGCCTGCCATGGAGCACAACGCCCTCTGGAACACCCTGCGCGCGCGCCTGTCAGGCTGGAAACCGGCCCTGCCGGCCATTGGCACCGCCACGTCGATCGGCTTCGATCTGGCCAGCGAAAGGCTCAACCTGGCCCAGGTCGTCCCCCACGGCAAGGCCTGGCGCTGGCGCGCCGCCGCCGCCATCGACTACCCCCACGGGCGCACCGAACTGCTCAATGACCCGGCCGCCTTCCGCACGCTGGTGCAAACCGCCCTGCGCCGTCACGGCTTCCGTGGCCGCCACGTGGTCAGCGTCCTGCCGCCGGAGGATCTGCAGGTCATCTCCATCGACTACGCCACCCCCAACGGCCAGGACGATACCGCCACCCTGCTGCGTACCCTGCGGGAGCGCTTCAAGGGCGGCCTTGACGACGCCGTAGTGGACATCCTGCCTATCCGCCGCCCACCGGAGAGCAACCTGCGCTCCGCCGTGGTCGCCGTAGCCCGGCGGGAAAGGGTTCTGGCTCATCTGGACCTGCTCACCTCGGCTGGCCTGGAGCCCCAGGCAGTGGACATCGGCCCGGCGGCCCTGGCCCGGCTGGCCCGTGCTGTGGTCACTGGCGACCCCAAGGCCAACTTGCTGCTGATCAACTTCGGCCTGGAGAACACCTATCTATCGCTGCTGTGGGGGCGTCGCCTGATGTTTGACCGTAGCCTGGCTTTCGGTGAGAAGCGCCTTGCCGCCACCCTCTCGCGCAACCTCGATCTGCCGCCCGAACGCACCCTTGAACTGCTGCGTCGGCACGGCCTGCGCAGCAGCGGGGACGAGATCGGCGAGACCATCACCGAGCTGCTCCAGCCGGATTTCCAGCAACTGGCCCATGAGGTGAATCGGGTATTGATCTACTTTGCCTCCCAGACCCACGGCGGCGCCGTGGACAGCATCTACCTGGCCGGCAGCATTGCCCGCCATCCAGGCGCCGCCGAACACATCGGCCGGATGCTGAGCATGCCGGTGCGCATCCTCAACCCGTGGATGCTGCCCGGCAGTAATCCGGACGACGTCATCGACCCCCCAGCCGGCATGGCCGTGGCCGCCGGCCTGGCCCTGCGAGACCTGGCCTGCCGTGCCGGAAATTGACCTCATCCCCGCCTCCTGGCGGGCCCAGCGACAGGCCCGGCGCAACCTGCAGCGGGGTAGCCTGGTGATAGTCGCACTGGCGCTGGGCATCGGGGCGGCACGCATCGGGCTGGAACTGTCCGCCCGCAACGAAAAGGCTGCCGTGCAGCACATCCAGGCAGCACGCCGTGACGGCGACCGGGAGGCCGCACGCCTGACAGCCCTCCTCGCCCACCACAGCGAGCTCCAGCACCAGCAGGCCCTGATCGACACCTTGCGCGGCCGCGCGCTCGTCAGCGATGTCCTGCAGCCCCTCGACCGGGCCCTCGACGAGAGTATCTGGTTCGATGAACTGCAGTTCTCCAACCCCACCGTACTGCCCCAGGCGGGCTCGCCCGCCCCCGCCACCGAGCGCAGTCTCGGAATTCGCGGCAAGGCCACCGACGCCGCCGCCGTCGGCCGGCTCGTGGACGCACTGGCACTGCGCGGCCCCTGCCTCAAGCCGGCCCTGGTGCCCGGCGACACCCGGCGCTACACCCGCTTCGAACTCGTCGAGTTCGCTGTAAGTTGCCCCCTGCGCCCCAGTCGGGCGGGAGACAGTTGATGCAGCGCCTCCTGCAACTCGACCCGCGCGTGCTGCGCCTGATCCTGGTTGCCGTGCCGGCGATGGTCCTGCTGGTCGGCTGGGGCAAAGTGCTACGCCCGGCCTGGCAGGCCCACCAGGCCGCCGCTACGCTCCACGCCAGCACCCGCGAGGCCGTGGCCGACCTGCCCGCCCGGCGGGCGCAGGCCGACGCCCTCGCCGGCGAGATCACCAACCTGGAAAACCGCCTCGACGCGCCCGCCACCGCGCCAACGCGCCTGCCCATACTGCTTGAGAACCTGGCCACAGCCCAGGGCATCGAGCTGCAGCCGGTCTTCCCCGGGCGCAATGCCGAGTTCGAAGGCCTCGTCGAAACCCGCTACGAGATCGAGGCCAGCGGCACCTACCCGCGCCTTGCCGCCTGGCTTGCCGAGGTTGAGACGCGCATCACCAACGCCAGCATCATCGAAGCCCACTTCACCCGCCAGGCCCACAGCGAAGCGGTTCTCCTGCGCCTGCGCCTGGCGGTGTATCGCCGGCCGGCACAACCCGCCGGAGAGCAGCCATGAAACGCACCCTGCCACCTACGCTGCTGCCCGCACTGCTGGCCCTGCTTGCCGCCCTGCCGGCGACGGCTGGCGACACCCCGCCCGCCCTGCTCCACCATGACCCCTTCCGGCGGCCGGCCCCCCCCCTTTCTCCCCGGACAACCGACCCGGCCACCCCGGCGCCTGCCGTCTGGCAACCCACCCTGCGCGGCGTGCTGCTGGCCGGAGCCGGCTCGCTGGCCAACGTGGACGGGCAGATGGTGGGCATCGGCGACCACATAGAAGGCCATCGCCTGGTGTCGGTCAGCGACCGCCAGGCCATTTTCGAAAAGGACGGTCGCCGCATCGTGCTCGACATGCGCCGCCCCCTGGAGACCCGACCGTGATCCGCTCCCGCCTTGCCGCCGCCCTGCTGGCCCTTGCCGCCCTCGGCGCCAGCCCCTCGCCCGCAGCCGGAGCCGATCCCGCCGCCCCCCGCCGCATCACCATGAACCTGCGCGACGTGCCGGTGGGCGACGTTTTCGAGATGCTCGCCCGCAACGAAAAGGTAAACGTACTGGTTGGCAAGGGCGTCAGCGGCAGCGTATCGGTTAACCTCCACAACGTGACCACCGACGAAGCGGTGCGCACTGTGGCAGAGGCTGCGGGCTACGTGGCCGAGATGCGCGGCGACACCTTTCTGGTCCTCGAACGCAAGGACGCCGGCCTCGACGGCCTCTCCGGCAACACCCGGCTGCGCACGTTCAAGGTCCAGTACTCCGACGCCAAGACCGTGGCGGTGATCCTGACCAAGCACATCTCCCGCTACGGCAAGATCACCCCCCTGCCCGAGCGCAACCTGATCGTTGTTGAGGACCAGCCGGCCTTCCTGGAGCGCATCGAACAGCTCCTCGAACAGGTGGACGTGCCCCCCCGGCAGATCCTCATCGAAGCCAAGATCCTGGAGATCCGCCTCGACAACAACGAGAGCTTCGGCGTGGACTGGTCGAAGGTGATGGGAGGCGGCAACCGCAGCTTCACCATCGGCACCAAGGGCCTTGCCAACAAGACCGGTGACGGGCTGTTCTTCAGCATCGTCAGCGACAACCTCAACATGTACCTGAGCGCCCTCTCCAGCAAAGGCCGGGTGCACACCCTGTCCACACCCAAGCTGCTGGCCCTGGAGAACCAGCAAGCGGTCACCTCCATCGGCGACCAGACCGGCTACAAGGTCACCACCACCATCAATCAGGTCACCACCGAATCCATCCAGTTTCTGGAGTCCGGCGTCATCCTGCGGGTCACCCCGTCCATCGACGAGCGCGGCCGCATCCTCATGAAAATCCACCCGGAGGTGAGTACCGCCTCGGTGAACAACAACATCCCGTCCAAGAACAGCACCCAGGTCAATACCACCCTGATCGCAGAGGACGGCCAGTCCATCTTCATCGGCGGCCTGATCCGCAACAGCAACAACTTCAAGCGCGCCGGCATCCCGTTGCTGGGCGACATCCCGGTCATCGGCAACGCCTTCTCCCGCTGGGAAGATGGCGGAGCCAGCTCCGAGACGGTGGTGGTCATCACGCCGCGCATCATCCGCGACGCGGAGGCTGCCAGCGACAAGCCCAGCGCCCGCCTGCAGGAGGCGGAACCCCCGCTACTGCGCAGCGCCATGAAACTGGAGCACACCCTCGAGCACCTGCGCCCGCTGGACTAGACCAACCCCGACGCCGGGAACATCCGGATTTGCAGCCGACACCAGAGCGCCAGTACGCTAGGATGGCACTCCATTGCCGATTTTGACCACGCAGCCTGCCAGGGAAATACACGGAATGCCGGAGTCATCGCTTCGCCGGACCACCCTCAGAGGCCTGCTCTGCCTGCTGATTGCCGGCGAGACAGGCTTCGCAGCGCCATCCGCCCTCGCAGCGCCGGCCGAGCCACGCCGCCTGCATGTGGTCAGCGACGAGAACTTCCCGCCCTACCTGTTCCGCAATGCGGAGGGCCAGGCGGAGGGTTACCTGGTGGACCTGTGGCAACTGTGGGCCAACCGCAACCGGGTTCAGCTCACCCTCACCGCAACCAACTGGGCCGATGCCCAGAAGATGGTCGCCCGGGGCGACGCCGACGTGATCGACATGATCTACCGCACCCCGGCGCGGGAGCCCCTCTACGACTTCTCCGCCCCCTACGCCGACCTGCCGGTGGCCATCTACACCGACACTTCCATCGGCGGCATCAGCGGCGTCACCACCCTCAAGGGCTTTCAGATCGGCGTGCAGGACGGTGACGCGTGCATCGACCAGTTGCACGCAAACGGCATCACCACCCTGCAGAAATACCGCAACTACACCGACCTCATCGCCGCCGCCCAGCGCCAGGAGATCAAGGTTTTCTGCCTCGACGAGGGGCCGGCCAACTTCTACCTCTACAAGGCCAAGGCCCAGGGCGACTTCCGCAAGGCCTTCGATCTGTACAAGGGGCAGTTCCACCGGGCCGTGCGCAAGGGCAACCTGGACACGCTGCGCCTGGTCGAGGAGGGCATGAAAGCCATCACCCCCGACGAAGAAGCGGCCCTGCGCAAGAAGTGGTTCGGCGCGCCCCTGGATCTGGGCGAGTACCGGGCCTACGCCGGCTGGAGTCTGCTCGGACTGCTGTCTGTCGGAGGCCTGCTGCTGCTGTGGAACATGACCCTGCGCCGCCAGGTGAGTGCCAAGACCACCACCCTCAAGCAGACCCTGGTCGAACTCAAGGCCGCCCACGAGGCCGTCAAGGACGCCAAGGAAAGCCTCGCCGCCACCCTGCAGGCCATCCCCGACCTGCTCTTTGAATTCGATACCCATGGGCGTTATCTCGATGTCTTCGCCAGCCAGGAGACCTTGCTCGCCGCCTCAAAGGCCTCCCTGATCGGCAAGAACGTAGCCAGCGTGCTGCCCGCCGACGCCGCCCGGCAGGTGCTCGAAGCCATCGCCCAGGCGGTGGCGCAGGGGAGCGATTACGGGCGCGTCATCGAACTCCCGCTCGGCGGTCAGACGTACTGGTTCGAGCTGTCCGCCACGCGCAAGCACAGCACCTCCAACGAAGTCCGGGTACTGGTCCTGTCCCGGGACATTACCCAGCGCCGGGAAATCGAGCAGGCCTTGCTCCAGGCCCGCGACACGGCCCTGCTGGCCGAGCGTGACCGGCATTTCCGCGCCCTCTTCAACGCCGCCCCGGTGGCGGTGATGTACTCCCGGGCCAATCTGGTCGATTCGATCAACCAACGCTTCATTGACCTCTTCGGTTACCGGGAGGAAGACATCGCCAACCTGGACGAATGGTGGCTGCGGGCCTATCCCGAACCGGATTACCGCAAGTGGGTCATGGACACCTGGCAGGCTGCGGTGGAAGAGGCCATCAACACCGGAGGCAAGGTGCAGAGCCTTGAGTACCGGGTGACCTGCAAGGACGGCACCACACGGGACCTGCTCATCGGCGGCCAGATCTTCGGCGACGGCTTCATTGCCACCTTCACCGACATCCCCCCCCTGCGCGAAACCGAGGCCGCCCTGAAGGAAGCGAAGAACGCAGCCGATGCGGCCAACATCGCCAAGAGCGACTTTCTGGCCAACATGAGCCACGAGATCCGCACGCCGATGAACGCCATCCTCGGCTATGCCTTTACCCTCAAGCGCACGCCACTGCAGCCCGACCAGTTCGACCGCCTCGGCAAGATCGAGGACGCCGGCCGCCACCTGCTGGCGATCATCAACGACATCCTCGACATCTCCAAGATCGAGGCCGGCAAGCTCGTGCTGGAAAACACCAGCCTCCAGATCGGCACCATCATCGACTACGTCCACGCCCTCATCGCCGACAGTGCGGGAGCCAAGGGCCTGAATATCGAGGTGGATTACCAGAACATACCGGGCACCCTGCTGGGTGACCCGACCCGCCTGCGCCAGTCCCTGCTCAACCTCGCGAGCAATGCCGTCAAGTTCACTGAGGCAGGCTCCATCGCCCTGCGGGCCCGAGTCCTTGAACAGGCTGACAGCAGCCTGCTGATGCGTTTCGAAGTCCAGGATACGGGAGTGGGCATCGACCCCGCCAGCCAGCGCGATCTGTTCCAGCCCTTCAAGCAGGTGGACGCCTCTACCACCCGCCGCTACGGCGGCACAGGCCTGGGCCTGGCCATCACGCAGCGCCTGGCACGCCTGATGGGGGGCGAGGCTGGCGTGGACAGCACCCCCGGGGTGGGCAGCACCTTCTGGTTCTCTGCCCGCCTGGGCATTGGCACGCTATCGGACCCCAACCCGGCCGGCACGGGCTCCACGGCCGAGGACAGCATCCGCAGCCGGCACGCCGGTGCCCGGGTACTCCTGGTGGAGGATGACCCGGTGAACCAGGAGGTAGCGCTGGAACTGCTGGGGGATACGGGGCTCCAGGTGGACGTGGCCGCCAATAGCCGGCTGGCGGTGGACATGGCCGCCGACACCCATTACGCCCTTATCCTGATGGACATGCAGATGCCGGAGATGGGTGGCCTGGAAGCCACCGCCATCATCCGCAACCTGCCCCACCACCAGACCACGCCCATCATCGCCATGACGGCCAATGCCTTCGACGAAGACCGGCAGCGCTGCCTGCATGCCGGCATGAGCGACTTTGTGGCCAAGCCGGTGGACCCCGACCTGCTCTTCACCACCCTGGCCCGCTGGCTGCCGCCCCCGGGCTGAGTCCGCCAGCCTCAGCCGGCAAGGTCCTCCGGCGTATCCACGTCCCGCAGCACACCCGCGTCGGTGGTCTCGATCCGGACCATGGCCCGGGGATGCCCGGCCAGGATGTCCCGCGCGCCGGCGTCACCGGCCAGGGCCAGCAAGTCCTCGCGCCAGCCCGCCGCAAAGCCCACCGGATGACCGCGCCGGCCGTCAAGCCAGGGAGCGGCCAGGGACGCCCCCGCTTCGAGCACTCGGCTCACCTCACGCAGCGTCTCCGGCCGGATGAAGGGCATGTCGCCCAGGGCCACCAGCCAGCCAGCCGCGTTGGGGCTGGCGGCCACACCGGCGGCCAGGCTGCAGCCCATGCCGTCGCGGGCCTCGGCACAGGAGACGATGCGCAGCCCCTCCTCCGCCAGCAGCCCCGCCAAAACGGTCTGCTCAGGGCGCAGCACGGCGATGCTGACAGGGCACGCGGCCTTCAGCCGACGTGCGGCCAGCACCGCCATCGGCGTGCCCTCGTCCAGCGGATGGAGCAGCTTGTCACTGCCAAAACGCCGCCCCTGCCCGGCGGCCAGCAGCACGCCGACGATCGGCCCCATGCCTCAGCGCAGGCCGCAGCCGGCACTGGCCGGGCTGGCCGGCTCCTGACGGGCGACGCTCACGCCGTTCTTCACGGCGGTCATCTCGGCCAGGATGGAGACGGCGATCTCCGGCGGGGTGCGGCTGCCGATATGCAGCCCGACCGGGCCATGCAGGCGGCCGACCTCGTCCTCCGACAGGTCGAAGTACTCCAGCAGGCGCGCCTTGCGGGCGGTGTTGTTCACCCGCGACCCCAGGGCGCCCACATAGAAGGCCGGTGACTTGAGCGCTTCCAGCAAGGCCATGTCATCGAGCTTGGGGTCGTGGGTCAGGGCCACGATGGCGCTGTGGGGATCGGGCACCATGCCGATCACCACATCGTCGGGCATGCCGGCCACCAGCGGCGCACCGGGTACATCCCATTCAACGGAATACGCCTCCCGCGGGTCGCATACCGTCACCGCATAGTCCAGCGCCTGGGCCATGGTCGCCAGGTAGCGGGATATCTGCCCGGCGCCGATGATGAGCAGGCGCCAGTGGGGGCCATGGACGGTGGCCAGGCGCTGGCCGTCCCAATGCAGGGCCTCGCCCCGGCAGGCGTCGAAAATCCGCACCCGGCCATCGGCCAGATCGATTTCGCGACGCACCAACTGGCCGCCCTCAAGGCGCACCGCCAGGTCGGCCAGCAGGGCATGGTCCGGCGCCGGTTCGACCACCAGCTCCAGGGTGCCACCGCAGGGCAGGCCAAAGCGGTTGGCCTCCTCGCGGGTGACCCCGTAGGTGAGAACAAAGGGCTGGCTGCCGCCGATGCGGCCATCCAGCATGCGGGCGATCATGTCGTCCTCGATGCACCCACCCGACACCGAACCCTGCACCCGGCCATCGTCCCGCAGCGCCATCCAGGCCCCCGCAGGACGGGGCGCCGAGCCCCAGGTACGGGCCACGGTGACCAGCGCCACCCGGTGCCCTTCCGTCCGCCAGCGGCGCACCGCCGCCAGCACCTGCAGATCCTGGCTGTCCATCAGGCCTCCCGCCGGGCCGCCCCAAGGGAGGCCTGCGCCCCCTCGGGGGGCAGCGAACAGAGTGAGCGTGGGGGTCGTTCCATATCAGGCCTCCCGCCGGGCCGTCCCAAGGGAGACCTGCGCCCCCTCAGGGGGCAGCGAACAGAGTGAGTGGGGTTCGTTCTTCACTTCAGGCCTTCAGCGCATCGGTGCGGAAGGGCATCTGCGTGACCCACTTGCCGGTGGCCGCAGCAATGGCGTTGGCCACCGCCGGCGCCGTGGGGGGCACGCCGGGCTCGCCGATGCCGGTGGGCTTTTCGGCGGAGGCGACGATGTGCACCTCCACCTTCGGCATCTCATTGATGCGGATCGGAGCGTACTCACCAAAATTGCCCTGCTCCACCACACCGTCCTTGAGGGTGATCTCCCCGTGCAGGGCCGCCGACAGGGCGAAGCCCACCGAGCCTTCCACCTGGGCCCGGACGTTGTCCGGGTTGATGGCCATGCCGCAATCCACGGCAGCGACGATGCGGTCCACCTTGATGCTGCCATCCGCCGCCACCGTCACCTCGGCCACCTGGGCCACGAAGGAGTGGAAGGACTCATGCACGGCCACCCCGCGGCCGCGGCGCTCGCCTGGCTTGCCCTTGGCCAGGGGCGTGCCCCAGCCGGCCTTGTCCGCCGCCAGGCGCAGCACGGCGGAATGGCGCGGGTGCTTTTCGAGCAACTTGAGGCGCAGGGCCACCGGGTCCTGCCTGGCTTCCGCGGCCAGACGGTCGATGAAGGTCTCGGTGGAGTAGGCAGTGTGGGTCGAGCCCACCGAACGCCACCACAGCACCGGCACCGGGATGTCGGCCGGGGTGTGCAGTTCGACCTGCAGGTTGGGGATGGCATAGGGCAGGCTGGCGGCCCCCTCCACCGACAGGCCGTCCACGCCGTCCTTGATCATGAAGGCCTCGAAGGGCGAGCCCTTGGCGATGGACTGCCCCACCAGGCGGTGACGCCAGGCCCGGATGCTGCCGTCCGCATCCACGGTGGCTTCGAGGGTGTGGTGGAACATGGGCCGGTAGTAGCCGGCCTTGGTGTCGTCCTCGCGCATCCACACCAGCTTGACCGGTGCCCGGGTGCCCGTGGTCTTGACGATGGACGCCGCTTCGCGGATGTAGTCCACCTGGGTACTGGCCCGCCGGCCGAAGCTGCCACCGGCATACAGCATGTGGATAGTCACCTTGTCAGCAGGCAGTTCGAACATGGCGGCCAGGGTGCCCTGGTCGACGGTCTGGAACTGTTCGCCGTTCCACACCTCAAGGCCGTCCGCCGTGCGCTGGATGACGCAGTTCATCGGCTCCATGGCGGCATGGGCCAGGTAGGGGAAGTCGTAGCTGGCCTTGATGGTGCGGGTGCCGGCTGCGGCCAGCACGGCAGGGGCGTCACCGTCCTTGCGGGCGACCAGGCCGGGGTTCTGGGCCAGGGCATGGTAGAGGGTCTGCATCTCGCCAGTGCCGAGCTTGAAGGCAGCGCTGTCGTCCCATTCGACGCTCAGGGCATCGCGGCCCTTCTTGGCCGTCCAGGTGTCGGTGGCGAGCACCGCAACGCCGGTGGGAATCGCCACCACATCCACCACGCCCTTGATGGCCTTGGCCTTGCGTGCGTCGAAGGACTTGAGCTTGCCGCCGAATCGCGGCGAGTGGGCCACCACCGCCACCAGCATGCCAGGCAGGTGCACGTCCTGGGTGAATTGGGCACTGCCGTTGGTCTTGGCAAAGCTGTCCTTGCGCGGGGCGTGCTTGCCGATGAGGCGGAAGTCCTTCGGGTCCTTCAGGCTGACACTGGTCGGCACGGCTTCGGCCGCGGCGGCTTCGGCCAGCTCGCCGAAGGTGGCCTTGCGCTTGCTGGCGGCATGGCTGAGCACGCCATCGCGGACGGTAATCTCGGCGGCGGGCACGTTCCAGCGCTTGGCGGCGGCCGACACCAGCATGGCGCGGGCGGTGGCGCCGGTCTGGCGCAGCTGGTCCCAGGAGTTGGCCATGGCGGTGCTGCCGCCAGTGCCCTGCATGGGGCCGAAGGCCAGGTTGTTGAAGCGCTTGGCATCGGCCGGGGCGCCCTCGACCCTCACCTGGACCCAGGCGGCGTCGAGCTCTTCGGCGACGATGGTGGCGAGGCCGGTGTAGGTTCCCTGCCCCATCTCCAGGTGCTTGGAGAGCACCGTCACGCTGTTGTCGGCGCCGATACGCAGGAAGGGGGTTGGTTCAAAGGGCGTGGCGGCAGCCTGGGCCGCAGCGGCGCCGGCCTTGGCAGCAAAGGCCGGCAGGGACAGGCCGAGGGTGAGGCCGGCAGCACCTTGCAGGAAGCCGCGGCGGGAGAGGTTCTGGATGGGATTGTTCATGATCGTCGGCTCCTTACGCCAGCGCCTTGGCGGCTTCGTGGATGGCCGCACGGATGCGCACATAGGTGGCACAGCGGCACAGGTTGCCGGCCATGGCAGCGTCGATGTCGGCATCGGTGGGCTTCTTCTTGGTGCTGAGCAGATTCACGGCAGACATGATCTGGCCAGACTGGCAGTAGCCGCACTGCACCACATCGAGCTTGCGCCAGGCGTCCTGCACGGCCTTGCCGACACGGGTGGCGTCGATGGCTTCGATGGTGGTGATTTTTTTGCCCGCCACATCGGCAACCGGGGTGATGCAGGAGCGGGTCGGCTGGCCATTCACATGTACGGTACAGGCGCCGCACAGGCCGGCCCCACAGCCATACTTGGTGCCGGTAAGCAGGAGGGTGTCGCGCAGAGCCCACAGCAGGGGGGTGTCGGCTTCGACGTCCGCCTTGTGGGCCTTGCCGTTAACGGTGAGCTGGATCATGGTCAATCTCCGTGGGGTGACGCAGTGTTGTCTCATCGACCGGCATGGAAACTCCCGGTCTCTACCTGCGGAAATGTAGCCCACGGCGCGCCTTGCGGCATTGCAGAATCCTGTGAGATTCTTGCCTGATCATCCGGGATCGTGTCTCAGAAACGCAAACCATCCCCGGGCGCGCGATAATTCCGGACGCGTCGGAAACAGGAAGAAACCATGACCGAATCAGGCCTTTCCACCCGCAGCACCTCCTTCAGGCTCGAAGCGGCGAGCATCGCGCTGGCCGATCTCATTGAACGATATTGCACCAGCGACGGCCCCAACCCGACGCCGATCCCGGGCCTCAGCCTGTTCCGGGCATCCAGTACGAGTACGCCGATATGCGCCATCTACCGCTCGATCCTGGCGGTGGCGGCCCAGGGCAGCAAGCGCCTGAGCCTGGCCGACGAAACCTTCCAGTACGACAGCCGGCATTACCTGATCACGTCGGTGGATCTGCCGGTGATGGGGCAGATCACCGAAGCGTCACCGGAGCGCCCCTACCTGTGCGTGGTCTTCGACATGGATGCGCGCCGCATCGCCGAGCTGGCCGGCAGCATGCCGGTGGCCTCGCTGCCAGCGGCCAGCGGCCCCCTCGGCCTGGGGGTGAGCCCACTGACGCCCCTGGTGATGGATGCAGTGCTGCGCCTCGTCAGGCTGCTCGACACGCCCCACGACATCCCGGTGCTGGCCCCCCTGTATGAGCAGGAGTTGCTCTACCGCCTGCTCACCGGCGTACAGGGCGCCCGCCTGCGCAGCATCGCGGCGGCCGATGGACAGGGTCAGCGCACGGCGCGGGCCATCGACTGGATCAAGGGCAATTTCGACCAGCCCCTGTCCATCGACGCCCTCGCCGAGGCCGCCAACATGAGCAAGTCGTCCCTGCACCATCACTTCAAGGCGCTGACCGCCATGAGCCCGCTGCAGTACCAGAAACAGCTGCGCCTGCAGGAGGCGCGCAAGATCATGCTGACCGAAGCCGTGGATGCCGCCACGGTGGCGCGGCGGGTGGGCTACGAGAGCCCGTCCCAGTTCAGCCGGGAATACCGGCGCCTGTTCGGTGCCCCGCCGATGCGCGATGTGACGCGGATGCGCTAGTCAGGGTTCGAACGCCCCGTCGTCGTAAGCTTCCGAGTAAGTCTTCCAGTCTTGCCGGAGCTGGACCGCACACGCCTGCGCCGCGTCAAGCAGATCCTTGCGCCGGCTTTCCCGGGCATACCCGATCAGGGTGTCGGCGATGGCCGAGCCGTCGCGCCCGCTGCTGCGCAACTGGGCCGACGCAACGACGCTCCCCATGCTGGCCAGCACCCCTGCGACAGCCCCCTCACCCGAACGTGCCACCTCCAGGTTCACCCGATCCTCGCTGGGCTGAAGGCCCCGCAGCATGTAGGAGCGCTTGCGGAAGCGCAGGGGCTCGAGAAAGGCCATCGGCACTGCCTGCATGCGGCGCTGGATGGCCACCACCCGCTCGGCCTCGGCGCGCCAGACGGGCTGCGCTGTCGCCACCCGCGGCAGCACCGATGAGGGCAGGGCTTCCTTCAGATCGAGCAGTTCGTTACCCTCCGGCGAGCCCTTGCCGCGAACGAGGATTACGTAGCGGTCCACCCCCAGGCTGCCGTTGCCCGCAATCCGCCGGGCGACGTCGAGCACCTCGAAGAAATCCGGGTCGGCATGCTGGGTGGCAAACCCTGCGATCAGCGCACTGACCCGTTCCCGCTGGGATTCGGTGACAGGCAGAGCCTTGCCATTATCCAGGCGCAGGCACCGACGCTTGCCCTTGAGCGTGGTGCGCCCGTCAAGGAAAGCCGGCCGCAGGCGGCCGTTTAGCCCGGCCAGCAGGCTGCGAACCAGGCCGTCCGCGGTGTCCCTCTCGACCCAACTGGCGCGGCCGGAAACCAGGCTTGCCAGGTAGGCATCCAGAAAGGCACGGCCCATGGCGCGCGCCTCCTTCCTGCCCACGCCCAGGTCAGGCGCGGCCACCAGCACACTGCACAGGAAACGCACCAGATCCAGGCTGGCGGGCGCCAGCAGCGATTCGTCGAAGTCGTTCAAATCGAAATAGACCAGCCTGTTGTCGCCCTTGTAGCTACCGAAATTCTGCAGGTGCAGGTCACCGCAAGACCATACCGGCGGCGCCTCGTCGAACAGGGCATCGACGGGGAGGCTTCGGTAGAACAGGTGACAGGTGCCGCGCAGGAAGCCGAAGGGGCTGGCCCGCATGTTGCGGTACTTGAGGCCCAGGCGGTCCGGGTCGCGACCGGCATTGAAGGCGAGAATCTCCTGGACGACATCAATCATGAAACAGCCTCGTGGTTTCGATGGCGTCCATGCTACCCCTGCCACCATGCAAAAGGCCCCGCCGGAGCGGGGCCAGAAATCAGCGTCTCTCCCCGGGCGGGAGCGCGCTCAAGGGGTTTCGGTGTATTGCTGCGTGCTGCGGCTGGCGACAGCCGGCTTGGCCAGGGGCGACTTGCTGCGCACGTACTGCAGGAAGGAGTCGGCGTAGTCCAGGAAGGTGTCTTCGCGCTGCGCGGCGGGGATGGCCTTCAGGGTGTCGTACTTGTCGCCGCCGTCGGCGGTGAAGTTGTTGGTGATCACCTTGTAGCTGGCCGCCGGGTCGAGGGGCTTCCAGGTGCCGGTGCTGTCACGCAGCTCCAGCCTGCTGACGCGGCTGCCCTTGGCCTGGTTCATGTCCACCGCGAAGCGCAGGCCGCCCGTGTAGGGGTAGGCGCCGGAGCCGGTGCCGTTGATCACCGAATCCACGCCATCCTCCAGGGCCGACTTGACCTGGGCGCCGCTCATGACCAGCCGGTACAGGGTGTTCTTGAAGGGCAGGAGGGTATACACCTTGCCCACGGTGATGTTGCCCGCCGGCACATCCACCCGCACACCGCCCGCGTTCTGCAGGCTGATGTCGGCACCGCCAAAGCGCTGACCTTGCTCAAGGAAGGCCTCGGCCACCAGCTGCTGGATGTCGCCGCCGTGGGCCACCACCGTGGCGTCCAGGTTGCACACGTCGCCAAGGGAGGAGCGGCTGGTGTCGCGCTTGCTGCCCGGCACCCGGCGCAGGCACAGGTTGTCGGTGGTGGTGCCGGCCACTTGCAGGCCGAGGGCATCCTTGGCCGCCTTGTAGGGCGCGAGGGCCGCGGTGGCCGCCGCCGCCGGCGTGGTGGTCAGGAACACGCCGGAGGCATCGAGCTGGTTGCGGTAGGCTGCGGCGTCGGTCGCGGAGGCGACCGTGGTGCCCACTTTGTAAGTGTCACCTACCAGCACCTGGGGCTTGCCGGAGCAGGCGGTGACGTTACCGCTGGCGTCGAACTTCACGTCGAGGGCGCCAACGGCATAGGAATACTGCCAGGCCTGAGCGATGCAGACCTTGCGGCCGTCTTTATCGACGGTCTGCGTCGGATAGGCACCCGAGGGGGTCAGACCGTAGTTCTTCATGCTGTCGGGGCCGAGCAGGGTGTGGGAGTCGCCACCGATGATCACGTCGACACCGGACAGTTTGGGGGCGATGGCCTTGTCGGCCGCGTAGCCCAGGTGCGACAACAGCACGATCTTGTTAACGCCGCGCAGCTTGAGCTCGTCGATCACGGCCTGGGCGCTGCTGGCTTCGTCGAGGAAGCGGGTGCTGGCATCGGGGCGCGAGGCGAACTGGGTCTTGTCCTTGACGGTGAGGCCGACCACGCCGATCTTCTCGCCGTCCTTCTCGATGATCTTGTAGGCACCCATGCGCCCCGCCAGGGCGCTGCCGGCAGCCGGCTCGATGTTGGCCGACAGCACGGGCGTCTTGCAGGCGCCGGCATGGAGGTAATCGATGAACTTGACCAGGCCCGCATCCCCGCCGTCGAACTCGTGGTTGCCGATGGCAAAGGCATCGAAACACACCGTGTTCATCAGCTCGGCATCGGCCTGGCCTTCGCTCTGGGTGTAGTACAGATCGCCGGTGATGGCGTCGCCGGCATGCAGCTTGAGCACGTTGCGGCCCGGCGTGGCGAGGGCCGCCATGGCAGCGGTGACCCGCGGAAAGCCGCCCATCTCGACGGTGACGGCGCGGCTGGTGCCGGCTGCGTCCTTGAGGGTGAGGGTGGAGCTCTCCGTGTCCAGGTGAGAGTGGTGGTCGTTGATGTGCAGGATGGTCAGATCCATGGCGCGGGAGCCGCCATCACCACCTCCGCCACAGGCGGAAAGGGTCAGGGCACAGAGGGAGAGGGCCACGGACTGGGCCAGCACGGTTCGGGAGCTTTGCAGGAAGGACATGGCGGACGCCGGGAGTTTGAATGCCCAGCAGACTATTCCGCCTGCGTTAAACGCCCGTGAACGGCCGATGACAGCCGCAGGATGCCCGAAATCAGACGCGCAGGCCGGCGCGGGTCATCAGCAGCAGGGCCTGGGCCCGGCTGGTCACGCCCAGGGCGCGCAGGATGGCCGACACATGCACCTTGACCGTCCCCTCGGACAGGCCGAGAAACTCGGCGATATCCCGGTTTGACTTGCCCTGGGCCACCAGTTCAAGCACCCGCCCCTGGGCGGCGGTGAGCTGGAAGCGCTCGGCGAAGGCCTGACTGGCGCGCCGGTTGCGGTTGCCGCCATCGCTGCCGATGGCGGCCTCGGGGGTGAATACGCCACCGGCCAGGATGGTACGCACTGCCTCGATCAGGGTATTGCTGGGGCTGGCCTTGGACACGAAGCCCGAGGCGCCAGCCTTCATGGCCCGGTGCACCGACTCCCGATCGTCCAGGGCTGACACTACAAGGGCTGGCACGTCAGGGAAACGCTTGGCTACCACCCCCAGCAGGGAAAAGCCGTTGATCTCCGGCAGCATCAGATCCACCACCAGCAGGTCACAGTCCGGATTGGCCTCGAGCAACGCCAGCGCATCGGTGGCGTTGCTGGCCTGCTCGCAGACCACGCCTTCGCCTACCTGGGCCAGGGTCAGCGCCATGGCCTCACGCACCAGCACGTGGTCTTCAATGATAAGGATGCGCGTCTGCATCATCGCCGCGTGCTCATGATTATCTAACCTGAATGGAGTAACCGTGCAGTTTAGCCTACCCAGACCCTGGCAAAACGGAGAAAATCTGACTCCCGGCCGCCACGGCGCAAATCATGCCGACTCCCCTCGCCACACCGCCCAGCACTCTGCCCATTCGTGCCCTGGTGGCACTGACCCTTCTGGCATATCTGATCCTACCCCCAGCGGCCCGCGCTCAGGCAACGGAGGGAGACGCTGACGAAGCCGGTGAAGCGGCCTATCTTGCCGATCTGCCCGTCGTCCTGTCTGCGACCCGCCTGCAGCAGGCCAGAGCGGATGCCCCTGGCTCGGTGATGGTCATAGACCGTCACATGATTCGCGCCGCCGGCGCCCGCAACATCCACGAGCTGTTCATGCTGGTGCCCGGTTTCCAGGTTGGCATGCATACCGGCAACCAACCCCTCGTCAGCTACCACGGATTGTCCGACGAGGCTCCCCGACGCATGCTCGTGCAGGTGGACGGACGCTCGGGCTACTCGCCGTATTTCATTGCTGGCGTGGAATGGAACCAGCTTGGCGTGGATATCGACGACATCGAGCGCATTGAAGTCTTCCGCGGCTCGAACTCAGCCGTTTACGGCAGCAATGCATTTCTTGGTGTGGCCAACATCATCACCCGCGCGCCGTCGGAGACCCGCGGCGGCAGCGTGCGTTACCGGGCGGGCAGCGGCGGCGTGAATGACATAGGCGTGCGTCTCGGCGCACGCCTCGGCGATGTGGATCTGCGCATCACCGCGGCCCGCAACTACGATCGGGGCTTTTCTGCCATCAACGACTGGCGCAAGGCCGAATTGGCCACCCTGCGCGCCGACTGGAGCATCAACCACGACCACGTTCTGGAATTCCAGGCCGGCTGGACCAGCAACGATCAGGGTACGGGAAAGGACGACAACCCCACCGACCCCGAGCGAACTGCGCGCATCGCCAACAGCTTTGGACTGCTGCGCTGGCGGCACGCCCCCGCCGTCGGTGAAGAGCTGAGTGTCACCTGGTACCACCAGGAGGAAAACGGCCGTGACCGTTTTGCCATGAGCGTCCCCATCCCCCCCCGGCAATCGGGCCTGCCTGTCACCATCGGCATCCCTTTCGACTTCGACTACGGCTTCCGTACGGTTCGTGACGACCTGGAAATCCAGCGCATCACCAGCCCAGCCGCCAAGCTGCGGGCGGTCTTCGGTGCCGGTATCCGCGAGGACCGGCTCAATGCGCCCCTGCGCTTCAACTCGGACGAGACGGTACGCCATGGCGTTAGCCGTGCGTTTGGCACGCTCGAGTGGCGCACTTCGCCCGACTGGTTGTTCAACGTCGGCTTCATGGTTGAAGACAACTCCCTGACCGGAACTTCGCTGGCACCGCGGGCATCAGCCAATTATCATATGACGGAAGACCAGACCCTGCGTCTCGCCATTAACCGTTCATATCGGAGCCCTACTGCCTTCGAGCAGAAGTCCAGCATGATTTTCTCGAACTCCGCGCCGGTCGTCACGCCTGTAATGACCATCCCCGCGGGTACCCCCATCTCCCAGACATTCCGGCCCTCCCCGGGCCTGCGTGCTGAGCGCATCACCACCTACGAGGTGGGCTACGTGGCAGAGCTGCGCCCTCTCCAGGCCAGTATTGACGCCCGCCTGTTCCTTGAGCGCGCCCGCGACCTCGTCGAGATGCGCCTCGAGAACTCCACTGTCGGCCTGATTCCCCGCAACAACACGCGCTACTTCGCCAACAGCGGCGAGGCCGACATCCGGGGCTTTGAAATTCTCGCTACCTGGAGGCCAGCCACCGGCACCTGGCTGTCGGTGCACCACACCGAACTGCGCATCGACGGCCCTGGCAACCCGGCCACCGCCAGCGGAGCCCAACCCAGCGCCTGGGTGGCAAACTCCGCCCCTCGGCACAGCTCCGGCCTCTTTGGCGCCTGGGAGTTTCACCCACGTTGGCAGATCAGTGCAGCGCAGCGCTGGGTAGGTGGCATGAGCTGGTACGCCGATGCAGCCCACCGTATCCGCATGTATCGTCAGCTCGATCTGCAGCTGAGCCATCGACTTCCCCCCGAGCTGCTTCGCGGAGAGATCGCCCTCACCGCCCGGAACATCGACGGCGACGAAGAAACCTTCGCTCCCCGGGCGTCCTGGTGGGGCAGCCAGGTCTTCGGCACCCTCCAGGTCGAGTTCTGATCCGGATGGGTCTTGTGCTGCGCATCCTCCTTCTCCTTTTGCTGGCCCTGGGTAGCAGCTGGGCTCTGGCGGGCCAGGCCTGCCTGGTGATGTCGGAAGAAGGCAGCGCCTTTGGAGAAGCCGCTGAGGCCCTGGGCACCGAACTGCGCAGCGCCGGGCATCGCCTGCAGACACTTCCCTTCCCCCTGCGCAGTGACGATGGCGTGACCCTCAACAACTGTACCCTGGTCGTCACCCTGGGCGCCCGGGCCGCCCAGAGCGTAACCGCCCTCGCCCCACGCAGCCTGATCCTCCACACCCTGCTGCCACGCAGTGCCTATGAGCGCCTGCCGCTGCGCACCGAGGACACACGCCGGGTGTCAGCCGTCTTCATCGACCAGCCGGCCACCCGGCAGATCGAACTGCTGCGCATCGCCCTGCCCGACTGGTCGCGAGTAGCCCTGCTGGTCGGGCGCGAGAGCCTTGAGCTGGGGCAACGCCTGCAAAACGCCGCCCGGGAAAAGCGCATGCGCCCCGCCCTGGCCCAGCTCAGCGAGGAAAGCGAGCTTTACCCCACCTTGCAACGGGCCTTGGCGGAGCCCGGCATCCTGCTCGCGGTGCCGGACTCCACGGTTTACAACAGCCGCACCATCTCCAACATCCTGCTGACCGCCTATCACCATCGCGCCCCGGTGGTCGGCTTTTCGCCGGCATATGTGAAGGCGGGCGCCCTCCTGGCCCTTTACAGCACCCCGACCCAGGTCGGACAGCAGGCTGGCGAAGCAGCGCGCCAGGCGCTGGCCACCGGCAGCCTCCCGCCGCCCGCCGCGCCACGCCATTTCCGGGTCAGCACCAACCCCTACGTGGCGCGCTCCCTGGGTATCGTCCTCGACGAACCCGGAACCCTGCGCGAACGCCTCGAACGGACAGAGGGCAACCCGTGATCACCCCCAACGACTGGGACATCCGCCCCCGCGCCGTCCTGATAGCTGCCCTGCCCACCATGGTGATGGCTCTGGTGCTGATCGCCTACTTCACCTCGTCCCGACTCTCCGATCTCGAAGACGCCCACTTCCAGCGTGGCAAGGCTCTGGCCCGTCAGCTGGCCGCAGCAAGCGAATACGGCGTGTTCTCCGGCAACCTGGAGAGCCTGCGTAAACAAGCCAACTCCATCCTCCAGGAAAGGGACGTAGTCCGCGTGGCCGTGTTCAGCCCCCTGCAGGAAGTCCTTGCCGACAGCAACCGGACTCCCCCCGCCGGCTCGGGCCTCAGCCCCCGAGAGCGTAGCCGCGCCCTGCTGTTTCGCGAGCAGGTCACGGGGCCCGGCATCACCCTCGATGACAACTTTCTCGAAACTGGCAGCAACGGTGCAGCACAGGCACAGGTGCGCCACGGCGAAGTGCTCATCGAGATGAGCCGCGAGTCCTTGCGCGCCGAAGAGGCGCGCCTGCTCCAAAATGCCATCCTGATGGTGACCGCCGTGCTGATCGCCAGCGTGGCCCTCGCCCTGCGCATGAGCCGCGGAATTTCGGGCCCCATCCTCCGCATCGCGTCCACGGTGGCCAGTTTCGGTCAGGGCAATCTGAACGCCCGGGTCCCTGTCGAAGGGGGCAAGAGCCTGCGCACCCTCGCCGAGGGGGTCAACGACATGGCCGACAAGCTCAGCGCCTCGCGGGAAGACCTGGAGCGGCAGATTGAAGCCGCAACCCGAGAGCTGATGCTAAAGAAGGAAGAGGCCGAACGGGGCAACCAGGCCAAGACGCGCTTCCTCGCTGCCGCCAGCCACGACCTGCGCCAGCCCATGCACGCCCTCGGCCTGTTCGTCGCCGAGCTGGGGCAGAAGCAGCATGCCCCCGACACCCGCCTGCTGGTCGAGCGCATCGCCGTATCGGCCGAGACCATGGAGAACCTCCTCGACAGCCTGCTCGACATCTCGCGCCTCGACGCCGGTGTGCTCGACCGCCAGATCAAGCCCTTTCCGCTGCAACCCCTGTTCGAGCGCATCGATGTGGACTATCGGCGGGAAGCTGAAACCCATGGTCAACGCCTGCGCCTGCGCCCAACCAGCCTGTGGGTGGAGAGCGACCCCTTGCTCCTCGAAAGGATCCTCCACAACCTCATCAGCAATGCCCTGCGCTACGCCCCAGGGGGCACAGTGATGCTGGCCTGTCGCAAACGGGGCGCAAAAGTACGCATCGAAGTCCGGGACAACGGCCCGGGCATTACCCCTGACGCCCAGGAAGCGATCTTTCAGGAGTTCGTCCAGCTCGACAACCCGGAGCGCAACCGGGCAAAAGGTCTCGGCCTCGGCCTGGCCATCGTGCGCCGCCTCACCGATCTGCTGTCCCACCGCCTGGAGCTGCGCTCCACCCCCGGCCGCGGCGCCCTCTTCGCCCTGGAGCTCCCCCTCGCCACGGCCTGCGTGGTTCCCGAAGGCACGCCACCGCCTCCCCCTCACTCCCTCCACGGGCTTCATGTGCTGCTGGTGGACGATGACGAGCTGGCCCTGGCCAGCACCACTGGCCTGCTCGAATCCTGGGGCTGCACGGTGACAGCCACCGACACGCCGGAAACCCTGCTCCCCGCCCTTTCCCAGCACAACCCGCCCGACATGATCGTGTGCGACTACCGGGTAGGCAGCAGCCTCAGCGGACTTGCGGTCATTCAGGCTCTACGTCAGCATTTCGGTGGGCAGGTCCCGGCCATCATTCTCAGTGGTGACACATCGCCAGCGGCCAACGGAGATGCCCAGCGCGCCGGCATTCCCCTGCTCCACAAACCCGTTCGGCCAGCCCGGCTACGGGCCCTGCTACAACGCAAAACCCAAGCCTGATGCAGGCAGGGAGTGCATCAGGTACTATCGAAGTGTCAATAACCAGTTCAAACAAGGGGGAGAGCAATGAGCACCGAAAACAATGCACAGGATCCGATGGAGTTCATGCGCAGCATGTGGAGCAAGATGGGTTTCAGCCTGCCCGGCATGGTCACCCCGACCCTCGACGTGGACGAGCTCGACAAGCGCATATCCGACATGAAGGCCGTCGAGAACTGGCTCAAGATGAACCTCAGCTCCCTGCAGATGGCCACCCAGGGCCTCGAAATGCAGCGTGCCACCATCGCCGCCATGCAGGCCATGAGCAAGGTGGCCGCCGAGGGAGGCCGCAAGGACGGTGACGACGCCGCCCAACCCAACCCCTTCGCCAGCGGCATGTGGCCGTGGAACCTGATGCAGAACGCGGCCGAACAGGGCGCCGCCAACGCAGCCGCCGCACCGGCCCCTGCCGCACCGGCCAAGGGCAAGCCGAAGGAAGCCAAGTAATCGGCCGGCGGCAGGGCGCCCCACTCAGGCGCCCCAGCCCGTCAGCAATGCCAGCCAGGCGGTCAGCGTGACCGCCGCGGCCACCGTAGTGGCCGAAATCAGCCAGGCCACCCCCGGCCCGTCGCCGCCCATGCGCATGGCCAGAATGTAGGCCGATGAAGCTGTGGGCAGCGCGGCAAACAGCACCGCCGTGGCAAAGGCCGTTCCGGTCAGCCCCAGCACGCTGGCCAGGCCCCAGGCAATGGCGGGCAGCGCCAGCAACTTGACTCCGCACAGATAGATCGCCCCCAGGCGCCCCCCTTCACTCCGGCCGACCCGCAGTGCCGCCCCTACCGCCAGCAGGCCGAGGGTTACGGCCGCATCGGCCAGGCGCTGCAGAAAGGGCAACACCGGTTCGGGCAGGGGCAGACCCGAGACACTGAACGCCATGCCTGTCAGCGTGGCAATGATCAGCGGGTTCCGCGCCAGCTCCGTCCAGAGGCGCCCCTGGCCGTGATGGGCGAGAAAGCCCACCGCCGCCATATTGGCAAAAGGCACCATCGCCCCGCACAAGGCCCCCATCGCCGCCACGCCTGCAGCGCCGCCAAATTTGCCGGCCACGGCAATGCCGATGTAAGTGTTGAAGCGATAGGCACACTGCAGACGCGAGGCGAAGGCCATCGCCCCCAGGCCCATCATCGGCCGCCCCAGCAGCCCCAGCAGCAGCCCGCTCCCCATGGTCAGCAGGCCCACCGCAAACAGGGGTGCGAAGCTGCCCAGATCAATCTGGGCCCGCGCCAGAGCGTTGAACAGCAGGGCGGGAAACAACACAAAGTAGACCAGCTTCTCCACCCCCTGCCAGAAAGCGTCCCCCAGCCCGGCATGACGACGCAGCGCCACCCCGAGGGCAATCAGGGCGAAATCGGGCAGGAGGAGCAGGAAGCTCTGCATGGCAAGAACCGGCACGCGAGACAGGAACAGGCGCCGAGTGTGCCAGAAGCCCCCGGCCCACGGCCATGCGGGTTAGCCACAGCGGCCAGGCGCCAGCGGCCTTCCGGAGAACAAAAAAAAGCGCCGGGAGACGGCGCTGTGAAAACACATCCTGCTGAAGGATAAGGTTTATTCGTATTTGCGGACGTCGTCGATGACCTTGCCGTCATTGGCCAGGCTGCCCGGCGCACAGAAGTGCACCTCACCGCGCAGCTTGGTGAGCTCGCGGATCGAACCGGCAAGCGCCTCGGCCAGCCCCTCCGCCGGCGCCGCCACCTCGCAGTGCAGGGTCATGCGGTCAGTGTGGTCCGGGTTATCCACCACCAGACGGCCGCGGCCTATTTCAGGGTGACGCTTGAGCACCGCTGCCACCTGACCGGGATGGACGAACATGCCCTTGACCTTGGTGGTCTGGTCGGCGCGCCCCAGCCAACCCTTGATGCGGGTGTTGCTGCGGCCGCAGGGCGAGATGCCGGGCAACACCGCTGACAGATCGCCGGTGCCGAAGCGGATCAGGGGATAGTCGGGGTTGAAGGTGGTCACCACCACTTCGCCCACTTCGCCAGGGGCAACCGGGTCGCCGGTACCGGGACGGACGATCTCCAGCAGCACATCCTCGTCCAGCACCATGCCTTCGCGGGCAGGGGTTTCAAAGGCAATCAGGCCCAGATCAGCGGTGGCGTAGGCCTGGTAGGCCTGGATACCCCGGGCGGCCAGGGCCTCGCGCTGGCTGGGCGGAAAGGCCTCGCCGGAGACGAAGGCCTTTTTCAGGCTGTCAATCCTCACGCCCAGCTCATCCGCCTTGTCGAGGATGATGCGCAGAAAGGACGGCGTGCCGGCATAGGCGTCGGGGCGCAGATCCTGCATGGCCGCCACCTGCTGCTCGGTCTGCCCGACGCCGGCGGGAAACACCGTGCAACCCAGGGCGTGCGCCGCCGTTTCCATCATCGAGCCGGCCGGCGTGAAGTGGTAGGAGAAGGTGTTGTGCACCAGATCACCACTGCGGAACCCCGCCGCGTAGAAGGCCCGGGCCAGACGCCAGTAGTCCTTGCGCGCGCCCTCCGGCTCGTAGATCGGCCCCGGCGAGGCAAAGACCCGGGCGCAGCCTGCGCCCCACTGCACCGCTGCCAGACCACCAAAGGGGCGTGCCGCCTTCTGCATTTCGGCCAGATCGGACTTGCGGGTCACCGGCAGGGTGGCCAGCGCTTCGCGGGTGGTGATGCTAGCCGGATCCACGTCCTTCAGCAGGGCGGAGAAGGCCGGCGCGTGGGCCTTGGCATGGGCCACCTGGGCCGGCAGGCGGGCCAGCAGGTCACGTTCCCGGTCCAGGGGGTCGCGGGTTTCACGGGCGTCGTAGTAGTTCATGGTTTCTCCGCGAGCGGAAAGTTGTTCTTGTGGGGTCGAAGCGGGTTCGACTTTGTTTTTCGGTCTTACTGAACGGCTTTCCTGCGTATTGCGTTACGTTGGCGGGGTCGCGCCCCCGCAGGCGCCCTACTTTCTTGTTGTACGACAAGAAAGTAGGCAAAGAAACGTACCCCGCTGCCGCGCCCCCTTCGGGGGTTCCCTCCTTCCGGCAATGCCGGGCGGGGTCTTCGCAAACTCGCCCTACGGGCTCAAACATGCGAAGCCCTTTTCCCGCCCGTCATCACCTCCAGTCGGCACGTCAGAGGGGACAGGAAATGCAGGTGATCAACGGTCAGCAGCCCAGCCCCGTATCAGTAAAGGCTCGGTGGGCGCGAAAGCCCGTCTGAGCCGCCGAGCAGCGCAGCAACGGGCGGGGAAGTCCGGCGCGGCTGTCTGAGCCCGAA
>NZ_JBIJDC010000022.1:0-53208 GCF_044344315.1 Zoogloea sp.
CTGGGTGGCGCGCATGGTCATGATGACCAAGCACATCACCGGCAGGATTCCGTTCAAGCACGTCTATGTCCATGGCCTGATCCGCGACGCGGAAGGCCATAAGATGTCCAAGTCGAAGGGCAACGTGCTCGACCCGATCGACCTGATCGACGGCATCGGCATCGACGCCCTGGTGGCCAAGCGCACCACCGGCCTGATGAACCCCAAGCAGGCCGCCAGCATCGAGAAGAAGACCCGCAAGGAATTCCCCGACGGCATCCCGGCCTTCGGCACCGACGCCCTGCGCTTCACCTTCGCCAGCCTGGCCAGCCCCGGTCGCGACATCAAGTTCGACATGAGCCGCTGCGAGGGCTACCGCAACTTCTGCAACAAGCTGTGGAACGCTACCCGCTTCGTGCTGATGAACGTCCAGGGCCACGACCTGGGCCTCGAGCACAAGCAGGACGGCCCCAGCTGCGGCGGCAACGGCCCCCTCGACTTCTCCTTTGCAGACCGCTGGATCGTCAGCCGCCTGCAGCGCGTGGAGGCCGAGATCGCCCAGCACTTCGAGGAGTACCGGTTCGACCTCGTCGCCAAGACCGTCTATGAGTTCATCTGGGACGAGTACTGCGACTGGTATCTGGAGCTTGCCAAGGTTCAGATCAACACCGGCAACGAAGCCCAGCAGAAGGGCACCCGCCGCACCCTGATCCGCGTGCTGGAAACCATCCTGCGCCTGGCCCACCCGCTGATCCCCTTCGTCACCGAAGAGCTGTGGCAGACCGTCGCCCCGCTGGCCGGCCGCAAGGACGTGGACAGCCTGTGCCTGGCCGGCTACCCGCAGGCCGACCTGGGCCGCATCGACGAGAAGAGCGAAGCCGATGTGGCCGAACTCAAGGGCCTGATCTACGCCTGTCGCAACCTGCGTGGCGAGATGAACATCTCCCCCGCCCAGCGCATGCCCCTGGTGGCCAGCGGCAACGCTGAGCGCCTGAGCAAGTTTGCTCCCTACATCGCCGGCCTCGCCAAGCTGTCGGAAGTGCAGGTGGTGGACGAGATCAGCACCGAGGAACTGGCCCCGGTCGCCATCGTCGGCGAGCAGCGCCTGATGCTCAAGGTGGAGATCGACATCGCCGCCGAGCGCGAGCGCATCGGCAAGGAGATCGCCCGCCTCGAGGGTGAGATCGTCAAGGCCAACGCCAAGCTCTCCAACGAGAGCTTCGTGGCCCGCGCCCCCGCCGCCGTGGTGGCCCAGGAGAAGGAACGCCTGGCCAACTTCAGCGCCACCGTCGACAAGCTCAAGCCCCAGCTGGCCAAGCTCGCCGAACGCTGAATCCAGCGCAACACAGCATGAAAAAGGGGAGCCGACAGGCTCCCCTTTTCATTCTTATTCAATTACTTACTTCCGTCGCAAAAAGAACTCGAAGGCGTTGTCGGGCAGGTCGGCCTGGGACACCAGTTCATTGCCAGTCTGCCTGGCGAAGGCGGCAAAGTCCTTGGACGAACCCGGATCCGTCGCCAGCACGTGCAGCACCTGGCCCGGCTGCATTTCTGCCAGCGCCTTCTTGGCGCGCAGGATGGGCAGCGGGCAGTTCAGGCCGCGGGCATCCACTTCCTTGTCAAAATCCATCTTCCAACTCCATCCACTAAGGCAATCAACGCTAAATTCTACCTGCAGCCACCCCGCCCCGATACCTTCGGAGCAGCACGCGCGCCCTGCAAAACCCCGGGCCTTATGTGAAATAATGATGGCCCGACATCCTTGTCATACCCGGATCGACACCCTGCAATGCAGGTAATCCGGCCCCGCCTCCCTTTCCAGCAGGTACAGCACGATGCGCGCAAACATGCTTCAAACCGTTCTCAACGACCTCAACGGCACGTCGGCGGACATCGAGGCCTCAGCCATCATCTCGTCCGACGGGCTGATGATGGCCGCCCTGCTACCCAACACGGTGGACGAGGACCGGGTCGGCGCAATGAGCGCGGCCATGCTTTCCCTCGGTGACCGCACCGCCCGCGAGCTTTCCCGTGGCGGCCTGGACCAGGTTCTGATCAAGGGTGAAAAGGGCTACGTGCTGATGGTCCAGGCTGGCGCCGACGCGGTACTGACCGTAATGGCCAAACCCAATGCCAAGCTCGGCCTGGTGTTTCTTGACGTTCGCCGGGCCGCCGACGCCATTGGCCGCATCCTCGGCTGAGCATCGTGATGGAGGACATGCATCCTTTCCCCGGTGCCCCCACCTGCACCCCCCATGTCCTCACCTACACCGACGGGACCCAGCGCCAGGTCTACGTCACCGGCATCGAAACCCCCTACCCCCACGGCAAGCTGATCGTCTCGCGAACGGACACCCAGGGCATCATCACCCAGTGCAACCCCTCCTTCGTGGACATGTCCGGCTACACCGCCGCTGAGCTCATCGGCCAGCCCCATTGCATCCTGCGCCACCCGGACATGCCCGCAGCGGCCTTCCGCGAACTGTGGGATACCGTGCAGGCCGGGCGCCAGTGGGACGGCCACGTCAAGAACCTGCGCAAGGACGGCGGGCATTACTGGGTCTATGCCACAGTGGTTCCCAACATTCGCGAGGGGCGTATCGTCGGCTACACCTCGGTCCGCCGCGAGCCCTCCCGCGACAAAGTGGCGGCCGCCGAAGCCCGTTACCGGAACATGCGCTGACCATGAGCTTCAATTTCACGGTCAGCCCCAGCTTTCCCAACGAGCGCATCTCCGACTGGTACATCTTCAACACCTGGATGCAGCGCAAGCTCGGCCTGCCCATCCACCTGACGCTCCACGACGACTTCGGCGCCCAGCGTCAGGCCATCGCGGCCGGCCAGGTGGACATGATCCACGCCAACCCCTTTGATGCATCCCTGCTGGTCCGGGAGCAGGGTTTCCGGGCCATCGCCCGCCCCGAGGGCAGCCCTGACGAAATGGTCATCGTGGTGGCCGCCGACAACCCGGCCCTGTGCATTCCCGACCTTCCCGCCGGCATCCGCATCGCCTGCACCGACGACCCCTGCGTCAATACCATCGGGCGCATCCTCCTCGAACCCGCCAACCTGGACGCGGGTAACACTCGGGAGCTCCGCCGCGAGACCTACATCCAGGTTGCCAAGGCCCTGCTCCGGGGGGATGCAGACGCCGGCTTCATGCCCGTCGAGGCCTTTGACGGCCTCTCGTCCCTCGTTCGCCGGGATCTGCGGGTGCTCGTCACCAGCCAGATCCAGGTCATCCACCACGTTTTCCTGATCGGACCGGCTCTGCTGCCCCACGCCGAGGCCATCACCCATCTGCTCCTGTCCATGCACCACACCGGGAAGGAACAGGCCATGCTCACAGCCCTCGGCGCCAAACGCTGGCAGGCCCTGGCGCAGGAAGACGTGGAATTCATGATCGACATCCTCTCCACCCTCACCTCGTGACCCTCTTCCTGACCGATCCGGACGACCCCGGGCGCATTCGCCCGCCCGCCCCGCCGGCGGTCTTCGGCTTGCCGGTGCGCACCCTGGGCCTCGCCGCCCACTGGCATAGCCCGGCCACCGGCGCCCTGCTGGCGGCAGAAGTCGGACGCCAAGCACGCAACCTGCACACCCACCTGCAACGCATCGCCCTGTGGGCCAGCCTGGGCGACGCGCCCGCGCTCGGCGCGGCCGTCATCGACTTCTGGATCATCCTCGGCCCCTTCGGGCGGGACTTGCGGCGGCGCCTGCTACACAAACACGCCACAGCCCTGGCTGAATGCGGTCTGATCGACTACCTGAGCGAGCATCTCGAGCACGGCCTCGACCGGCATGATCCGCGCAATGCCCTTCCCGGTGTCGTCCTGGCCAGGCCCGTCGAAGGCAGCCGGTGCTTCCTGCGTGCCCCGGCCAAGCGGGGTGCAACATCATGAAGCGGGCACAGCCGACCCCACCAGCCATCAGTCCCAGCGCACTCCACCTGCTTCACGTGGGCAGCATGGATGCACGACTCATCGGGCTCTCCATCGAACGGCACTGGACGCGCTCGGTGCGCCTTGCGGAAACGCTCGATGAAGCCCAAGTCGTACTGATCGACTGCGACCGTCCGGGCATTGAGAACGCCCTTGAGCAGTTGGCCGGCCATCCGCGCATCGGCATCGTCTACTACGCCTTTCACCCCAAGGACCACAGCCCGCGCTTCCAACCCCGCCCCGTGCTCGGCAAGCCCCTCAACCTCGAGTCACTGCCTGCCACCCTGGCCCAGGCCAGGGCCGACGCCTCCCATGCCATTGCAGTGGCCCCGCCACGCCCCGTCACCCCGCCCATGTTGGCCAGCACTCAGCCCGCCGAGGAAAGCGCCGCCGCCCCACTCGGACACAGCCTGATGTCGGACGATGAACGGGATCTGTGCGGCGCCATGGAGGACATTCCCACCACCCCGGGCAGCCCCTTGCCCGACAAGCTGTTCTTCAACCCGGACGATTACCTGATTGGCCGCCTGCAGCAAGCCCTGACCCAGGCCCGTGCAAGCGGCCGCCCCCAGCTGATTGCCGGCCTGCCGCGCCTCATCGGTATCGAACCCCGGCCGGCCCCCATGTGCATCACCGCCTTCCGGGAAAACCAGCTCCGCCCCCTTGCCATGACCCAGCTGCCCGAAGCCACCGGACGCATCGTCAGCACACCCATCATCGGCGAGGCCGGCAGCAACCCGGTTCACGTTGCCGCAGAAGATTTTCTCTGGAGTGCCGCTGCCTGGGCTGCCCGCGGGCGCCTGCCGGCCGGCAGCGACCCCTACCGCCCGGTACGCCTGCGCGCCTGGCCCAACTTCACCTGCGCCTTTGTCTCCCCCCACGCCATGCGGATTGCGGCCCTGTGGACCCGGACCCGGGCCAGCCCGGTGGAGATCGCCACCCGCCTGGGCATTCCCCACCGCTACGTGTTTTCGGTGTATTCGGCCGCCAGCTTTGCCGGCCTGCTCGACACCACGGCAGGGCAAGGCGATGAGGCCAGCCCGCCTCCGCCCACCCCGACACAGTCCGACAAACCGACGCGCCCCTCCATCCTGTCCCGAATCCTCAGAAAGCTCCGCGATGCGGTCTGAACGCGCCCGCCACAACAAGATCATCTTCTCCGGCACTGTCGGCGCCGGAAAGAGCACGGCGATCAACGCCCTCAGCGACATCCCCACGGTCAGCACCGAGGCCGTTGCCAGCGACGCCACGGCCCGGCTCAAGCCCACCACCACCGTGGCCATGGACTACGGCGTGCTCAATCTGCCCGGTGGCGAGAAGGTGATGCTCTACGGCACCCCCGGCCAGGAACGCTTCAGTTTCATGTGGGACATCCTCTCCGAGGGCGGCATCGGCCTGGTACTGCTGATCAACAACGCCAACCCCAACCCCCTCCAGGATCTCGAAGGCTACCTCGGGGCCTTCCGGCAGTTCATCGCCGGCACGGCCGTGACCATTGGCGTCACCCACATGGACCGCGCGCCCGAGCCCGGCCTGGACGCCTACCGATCACGCCTGATCGAGCTCGGCCTCAGCCCCATGCCCGCCATCTTCCGGGCCGACGCCCGCAGCCGCGACGACGTGGCCACATTGGTCAAGGCCCTCCTGTACACCCTCAACCCGGGATTGAACGATGCTTGAGATTGTTCCCGGCTCCTACCTCACCGTCACCCCCTATGGCGCCTGGCGTGCCGTGGCCCGAGCCGAGCCGACGACCGAGAGAAACATCCTGCTGGGCATCCTCCAGGAAGCCATGAGCCCACTCCTGAGCCTGGAGGCCCTCCAGTCCTGGGCCTCAGGCGGCACCCCGGAAGACGCTCTCGAGGTGCTCCTCGAGCTCCAGGAAGAAGCCTGCCTCGAGGCCTGGACCAGCCCCCGCGTTGCCCCGATCGGCACCCTCGAATCCACCTTGCCGGGCCTCCTCGGCGCCCTCAGCGACAGCGGTCAGGCGGTTCTGGCCGATCGCATGGGCTTCTGCCTGGCCATCGCCGGCTACCCCGGTGACACCGGCGAAGCCCTCGCCGCCGTCGGCGCAGACATCCTGTCCGTGGCTGAACGGCAGGCCGCCGCCCTCTCCCACCTGGGCGAACACTTGCTGGATGGCTGGGGCAATGTGGATGCAGCCGGCATCAGCGGCCTGAGTTTCTGGCCCATGCATGTGGGTCGAACCCGCCTCGCCCTCGCCGTCAGCGGTCGGCCACGCTTCAACCAGCGTGCCTTTGCCGAGTTGGTGTGGGCCTTGTGTGTGCGCTATGGCAAGGTCTGAAGCAAGGCCAACGACGAATCAGCGCTGTTCGCGACGCTCACGCATCTGCTCGGCGAGCAGGGCGCGCACTTCCCGGAGGCGCGAGTCCACCGCCGAGTGCTCAAAGAAATCCCCGTCCTTGGCGGCCTGGGCGAGGGTGAGCTGCTCGGCCGAGGCCGCATAGTTGCCCTGAATCGCGTACAGCTCCCCGAGAGAGCGATGCTGGGCCAGACGCATGCCAAGCACCGACTCGGCCCGGGCGCGCAGCTCCCACAGCACGCCATTGTTCGGCGTGGTCAGGATCTCCGCCTTCACCAGATTCAGCGACTCGGTGGCGCGCCCCGCATCGATCAGCGCACTGGCCTCGCCGTACAGCAGGCGCCGGGACTGGGGATAACGCCCACGCCCCTCGCGAAACAGCTGGGCCGCCAGCGCCGGTTCCCCCCTCGCCAGCCGCAGATCTGCCTCCAGCCCCTCAATCATGGCCGACGAAAGATCGAGCTTGCGGAGCGCAACCATTTCGCGCTCCGCATCGGCAATCCGACGTGCGCCCAGGTAGGCGCGCACCAGCCCATAGTGCGTGGCAGCCGGCGCCGTCCCTCGCCGCGCCGCCGCCTCAAGCTCGTCGAGCATCTCCCGGGAGGCCTGCGCCCCAACCCGCAACTTGGCCCGCACCAGCTGGAAATCGAGGGAGTCCGGCACCTGACGATAGGGCATCTGCATCACCCGCCCTTCCATCTCGGTGATCCGGTCCGAGGTCAAAGGGTGGGTACGCAGGTAGGCCGGCGCACTGTTCTCGTAGAGCCGGCTGTTCTTCTGCAGACGCTCGAAAAAGCTGGCCATGCCGCGCACATCAAAACCCGCCGCGGACAGGTTCTGCACGCCCAACCGATCCGCCTCGTTCTCGAAATCCCGCGAGTAGGCCAGCTGCGAGCTGATGCCCGCCGCCTGCCCGGCCATGATGGCCGCCTGGCTGACCTGGGCGCTGGACTTGGCCGCCAGCACCGCCACCAACAGCGACGCCAGCATCAACATGCCTGAACGTCCCTGCTGCCCGACCATGCGGGCAATGTGGCGCTGGGTGACGTGGGCGATCTCGTGGGACAACACGCCGGCCAGCTCGGACTCGGCCTGGGCTGCCAGGATCAGGCCGGTGTGCACCCCGATCTTGCCCCCCGGCATAGCGAAGGCGTTGAGAGAAGGGTCGCTCACCCCGAAAAACTCGAAGGACAGCCCGGCGCCCGCCCCCGCCGAGACCAGGCGATGACCCAGGGTATTGAGGTAATCCTCGACCTCCGCGTCCCGCAGGAAGGCCGGATCATGCCAACGGATGTCGCGCATGATCTGCATCCCGATCTTCTGTTCGGCCACCGGCGACAGATCGGCGGAAGCACTGTCTCCAAGATCGGGCAGGCTCTGGGAATAGCTGCGCGGCACCAGGGCCAGGCACAGCAAGGCGGCAATCAGACGATTTTTCACGGTGCTATGATACTCGGCCCCCGCGACCGGTTCCCCGCAGCATCATGACTGACGCCTTTACCCATTTCGACGCCCACGGCCAGGCCCATATGGTGGATGTTTCCGCCAAATCCGAGACCCGCCGGGTCGCCCGCGCCGAAGGGCGCATCGTGATGCAGCCCGACACCCTCACCCGCATCCTGGCGGGCAACAACAAGAAGGGTGACGTCATCGGCATTGCCCGCATTGCCGCCATCCAGGGCGCCAAGCGCACCGCCGACCTGATCCCCCTGTGCCACCCGATTCCCCTGACCCGGGTCACCGCCGACTTCACGGCGGAGGGAGACAACACCATCCACTGCACCGTCACCGCCGAAACCGTCGGCCGGACCGGCGTGGAGATGGAAGCCCTCACCGCCGTTCAGGTTGGCCTGCTCACCATCTACGATATGTGCAAGGCCGTCGATCGCGGCATGACCATGACCGGCATCCGTCTGCTGGAGAAGGAAGGCGGCAAGTCGGGGCACTGGAAGGCGGAGGCCTGAGCCATGCAAAGACGTGATTTCCTGCAAGCCTTTGGCAGCGCCACGGTGCTCGCTCCCCTCGTCGTCACCGGCCTGCTCAGCCCGGGCCCGGCCCTGGCGGTGAGCTTCAACCGGGCCGCTTTCGACGCAAAGACTGCCGCCGACGCCCTGCGCCTGATCGGAGCGGCTGGCGCCGAAGCCAGCCGCGACATCCTGCTCAAGGCACCGGAAGTCGCCGAGAACGGTGCCGCCGTGCCCATCGAGGTGATCAGCAGCATCCCCGGCACCACGCGGCTCTCCGTCCTCATCGACAAAAACCCCCTGCCCCTGGCCCTGCAATTCAACTTCGCCCCGGAAGCCGCAGCCCGCTTCCAGGCCAAGCTGCGCATGGCCGAGAGCTCCCGCCTGCGCGTGGTGGCCACGGCGGGCGGCAAGCACTACACCGTATTCCGCGAGGTGAAGGTCACCGTCGGCGGCTGCGGCGACTGAAGGAAGCACAATCCATGTCCGAACCCATCAAGATCCGCGCCACCATCAAGGGCTCCGAAGGCGAAGTCCGCGTGCTGATGCCCCACCCCATGGAGAGTGGCCTCCGGCGCGACCCCTCCGGCCAGGTCCTGCCCGCCCAGTACATCACCTCGGTCATCCTCAGCCTCAATGGCCGGCCCGTCGTCGAAGGCGCCCTGGGCACCGCCGTATCCAGCAACCCCCTGTTTGCCTTCCAGCTGCTGGGCGTCAAGGCCGGAGACAAAGTCAGCGTTGCGTGGCTGGACAGCAAGGGGCAGAAAGGCGATGCGGAGACGAGCTTTTCCGCCGCCTGAGCCCACGGCAAACGCTGTAACGGGAGCGCGCAAGACAGGGGCGTGCCACAAGGCTAGAATCGGGCGCAACCTTTGGCAGTCCTGCCGATCCGATTCCACTACCGTCCACGGCCGCCTCCCATGAGCCAAGAAATCGAACTCAAGCTCACGCTCCCGCAAAAATCCCTCGCCGCCCTGCGCCGCCACCCGCTGATTGCCGACGCCCCCCGCGAAGGCCGCAGCTGCACCCTCGAGAACACCTACTTCGACACCCCCGAGCTCGAACTGCGCGAGCGTCGCATGGCTGTGCGCACCCGCAAGGCCGGCAGCCGCTGGCTGCAGACGGTGAAATGCGCTGCCGAAACCTCAGGTGGCCTGTCCTCCCGCCCCGAATGGGAACAGCCCTACGCCAACGGCAGCTTCGACTTCTCCGCCATCGAGCGGGACGACGTGCGCAACCGCCTGGAAAGCCTGCACCCGCGGCTGGTCCCTGTGTTCACCACCCACTTCAAGCGCGAAACCTGCATCCTCACCCCCCGGGAAGGCGTGCGCGTGCTGGCCATGATCGACAACGGCAGCATCGAGGCCAACGGCCAGTCTCGGCCCCTATGCGAGTTGGAACTGGAGCTGGTCGAAGGCGACCCGCGGGAGCTCTATGCTCTGGCCCTGCAGCTGGCCGAGAGCCTGCCCCTTACGCCCGAGAACGTCAGCAAGGCCGAGCGCGGCTACCGCCTGTTCTCCAACCACGCCCTGCGCCCGGCCAAGGCCCGGCCGTCGCGCCTGAGCGCCGAGCAGTCGCCGGTGGACGCCTTCCGCATCATCGGCTTCGACTGCCTGGCCCTGTGGCAGGCCAACGAGACCGGCGCCCGCGAGAGCGACGACCCCGAGTTCATCCACCAGCTGCGGGTTGCCCTGCGCCGCCTGCGCTCCGCCCTGCGCCTGTTCGGCCCGGCCCTGCCCACCGACTTCGTTGAGCGCTGGTCCGACGGGCTCAAGGACGCCGCCGACGGTCTCGGCGCCGCCCGCGATCTGGATGTGATGCTGGCCGAAGTGCTCAGCCCGGTGGCCGAATCCGGCCTCGCCGACGAAGCCACCCAGCGCCTCATCGCCATGGCCGTGGACCGCCGTGACCGGGAAAAGACCGCCGCCCGCGAGCAGCTCCTCGCCGCCAGCCATGGCCGCCAGATGCTGGCCCTGGCGTCCGACCTCTACGCCCTGCAAAGCGACGCGCTGGTCAAGTCCGCCAACCTCACCACCTTCGCCCGCCTGCAGCTCACCCAGCTGCGCAAGCGCGCCCGCAAACGCTACAGCGCCGCGGCCGACCTGCACCCCGACAAGCTGCACGAGCTGCGCGTGTCCCTCAAGCGCCTGCGCTACGGCATCGAGTTCCTGCTGCCCCTGCTCCCCGAGAAGGCCACCGTGCGCTTCGCCAACGAGATTGCCGAAATCCAGGAAACCCTCGGTTACCTCAATGACGAAGCCGTCGCCCGTAGCCGCCTCAAAGCCTGGGCCGGTAAGGACCCGGAGCTACGCAGCGGCGCCGCCTTTGTCGCTGGCTGGCATGCCCCCCGGGTAGCCCGCCTGCGCAAGAACGTGCTGACCGCCCTCGAGCCCATCCTTTGGGGCAAGACGCCTTGGCGGCGCTGACGGATTCATCGGCCGGTAACATGCCGGCCCCAGACTCCCGGCCTCCTGAGAACAAGAACGAGGAGACAAAGACAATGGACCTGCTGCTGTGGCGCCACGCCGAAGCCGTGGATGGCATCCCCGACAACACCCGGGAACTCACCGAGCGGGGCCTGCGCCAGGCCCACAAGGTGGCCGAATGGCTGGAAAGCCGGCGCCCCAAAAAGCTGCGGGTGCTGGTCAGCCCTACCACCCGCACCCGCCAGACCGCCAGCGCCTTCACCAAGGACTTCGAGATCGTCCCCGCCCTTGCCCCGGGAAATGACATCGCCGGCATCCTCGGCGCCTGCGGCTGGCCCGACGGCGGCGGCTCCGTCCTTATCGTCGGCCATCAACCCGAACTCGGCCGCCTCGCCTCCCTGCTCCTCTCTGGCGAAGAAGCCGACTGGACCATCAAGAAAGGCGCCCTGTGGTGGTTTTCCAACCGCGTCCGCGACGACGAAACCCAGACCGTGCTGCGCGCAGTGATGCCGGCCGATCTGGTCTGATCGGCAGCCGACCTTCCACAGTCACCCCGAAGGGTGCCCCTTCCCTTCTCCAGGGCATTCCCACCTCCTCCATAAAAAACGGCCTGCAAGCACCGCCTGCAGGCCGTTTTCCGTTTCAGGGCTGAGTCTGACGAATCAGACCGACAGCGCCTTGACGTGCTGGATCACCTCACCGATGGCCTGCTGGGCAGAGCCATAGAGCAGGCGGGTGTTCTCCTTGTAGAACAGGGCGTTCTCGATGCCCGAGTAGCCCGTGCCCTTGCCGCGCTTCACGACGATAACGTTCTGCGCCATGTCGGCATTGAGGATGGGCATGCCGAAGATCGGGCTGGACTTGTCGGTGCGGGCCGAGGGGTTGACCACGTCGTTGGCGCCGATCACCAGGGCTACATCGGCCTGGGCGAAGTCGCCGTTGATCTCTTCCAGGTCGAAGATCTTGTCGTAGGGCACCCCGGCCTCGGCCAGCAGCACGTTCATGTGGCCGGGCATGCGCCCCGCCACCGGGTGGATCGCAAACACCACCTCGACGCCCGCCTCTTCCAGCAGCTCGGTCATTTCCCACACCTTGTGCTGGGCGCCCGCCACCGCCATGCCATAGCCCGGCACGATGATGACCTTGCTGGCGTAACGCATCAGCGCCGCCGCATCCATGGCGCCGATCTCCTTCTGCTCGCCTTCCACCGCCTCACCACCGCTGGCCGCGCCGGTCATGGGCGTGAACAGGATGTTGCTGATCGGCCGGTTCATGGCCTTGGCCATCAGCTGGGTCAGCAGGGTGCCGGCGGCGCCGACCACAATGCCGGCGATGATCAGGGCCGGAATGCCCATCACGAAGCCTTCAAAACCCACAGCCAGTCCGGTGAAGGCGTTGAACAGGGAGATCACCACCGGCATGTCGGCCCCACCGATGGGCAGAGTGATGATGATGCCCAGCACCAGAGCGAGCACGAAGAAAGCACCCACCAGCACCGGGTCAATCGTCGGCGCAATGACAATGGCGCCACCAACCGCCACGGTCACCAGGGCCAGCACGATATTCACCGCGTTCTGTGCCGGCAGCCGGAAGGCCTTCTTCATGACCCCCTGGAGCTTCGCCCAGGCCACCACCGAACCCGAAAAGGACACGGCGCCGATCAGCGCCCCCAGGGTGGCCAGCAGGGTCACCACGGTGCCATGCATTTCACCACGGGCGAACTCGACCGCGGCAATCGCCGCCGCGGCACCGCCACCCATGCCGTTGTAGATCGCCACCATCTGCGGCATGTCGGTCATGGCGACCTTCTTGCCGGAGATCCACGCCACCGCACCACCCAGGGCAATGGCAATGACCATCAGGGCAAAGTTGTTCATGCCCGGGGTGAGGAAGGTGACGACGGTGGCCAAAACCATGCCGACGCCCGCCCAAACAATGCCCTTGCGGGCCGACACCGGCGAGCTCATGCCCTTAAGGCCGAGAATGAACAGGATCGCGGCGACGAAATAGCTCGCGTCAATCAACCACTTGATCGCCATTACTTCTTCTCCTTTGCCTTGAACATGGCCAGCATGCGCTCGGTTACAACGTAACCGCCCGCCGCATTGGCGGCCCCGAGCAGCACGGCGACAAAGCCGATGGCCTGTTCAAGCGGGGTTTCTGCCTGGCCGAGGGCGATCATGCCGCCCACCAGCACCACGCCGTGCACAAAGTTGGAGCCGGACATCAGGGGCGTGTGCAGGATCACCGGCACACGGGAAATGACTTCATAGCCGGTGAACGCCGCCAGCATGAAGATATAGAGTGCAAGCATTCCATCCATGGGAAGCCCTCCTTAGAGCCCGAGCGCGGCCTTGACGCCCGCGTGGCGAAGTTCGCCCGCGTGGGTCAGGCATGCGCCGGACAGCACCTCGTCCTCCCAGTCCAGGGCCAGGGCCCCGTCCTTGATGAAGGGCGAGATGAAATTGAACAAGTTCTTGGCGTACATCTCGGAGGCATGCACGGGCATGCGACTGGGGATGTGGGTCGGGCCGATGATCAACACCTCACCCACCCAGGTCTTCTCCCCGGCTACCGTGCCGGCCACGTTGCCGCCGGTTTCGGCGGCCATGTCCACCACCACCGAGCCCGGCTTCATGCGCGCCACCATGTCAGCGCTGACGATGACCGGCGCCTTGCGCCCCGGGATCGCTGCCGTGGTGATGAGGGCGTCGCACTCGGCGATGGCCTTGCCGAGCTTGTCGGCCTGCTGGCGCTTCTCGTCGTCGGTGAGCTCGCGGGCATAGCCTCCCGTACCGGCTGCCGACACACCGGTATCCACAAACTTGGCCCCCAGGGACTCGATCTGCTCCCGGGTTTCAGGGCGCACGTCATAGCCGGAGACCATGGCCCCCAAGCGCTTGGCGGTGGCGATGGCCTGCAGGCCGGCTACACCTGCGCCGATCACCAGCACCTTGGCCGGGCGGATGGTGCCGGCAGCGTAGGTGAGCATGGGGAAGAATTTCGGACTGTGATCGGCAGCAATCAGCGCACATTCGTAGCCCGATACGGCGGCCTGACTGGACAGAACGTCCATGCTTTGCGCACGACTGATCCGGGGCAACAGTTCCAAAGCGAAACAAGTGATCCGTTTTTGCATCAAAACGTCTACTCGCTCGCGGCTGGACCACGGCTGCTGCAAGCCGACCAGCACCGAACCCGGCTTGAGCTGGGCCAGGGCTTCGAGCCCGAGGGGCTGCACCTGCAGGATCACGTCGGCCTTCTGCAGCACCGACAGGGGCTCGGTCGAAAGCTCCGCCACTCCGAAATCTTCGTCCCGGTAGTAGGCGGTTTCGCCGGCACCGACCTGAAGCTGCAATGCAGCCCCAAGTCCTTGATATTTCTTGGCAACGTCCGGAACAAGCGCAACACGGCGCTCACCCGGCGTAAGCTCTTTGGTCACACCGATGACCAGAGGCATGGAAGCTCCTAAGTGGGTAGTTGGAATTCTGTTATCGTCGCGAGAGGGTTTCGACGACGAGACACTCTGGTTGGTCAATCTCCGGCAAACTCCCCGGAAAAACCACCCGGTTCATGAATGAAAATTCGGACATCTCTTCCGAACATCACGAAAAAGATGCGAAAGTCTAGCAAGAAACAAACCCGCCTCACCCGGAAATTAGGCCTGCCGCCCGGCTCACTGGTCCACGTAGGCGAGATCAAGACCGACAAACCCAGCATCACCCTGATCGAATTCGATTCCCAGGGCATGGCCGAAACGCATTTCGACTCCGTCGAGGCCTCCCGCCATCACCAGCCGACCCGGGAGAAGCTGTGGCTCAATGTGCACGGGCTCCATGACCCTGCGGTGATGGCCGAGATCGGGCGGCGCTTCAAGCTCCACCCCCTGATCCAGGAGGATATCCTCAACACCCAGCAGCGCCCGAAGAGTGACGAGTTCTCGGACTACGTTTATATCGTCGCCCGTAGCTTCGACTTCGATACCGCGAACAACTGCCTGAACTCCGACCAGGTCAGTGTCGTGCTGGGCCGCAATTTCGTACTGACCTTCCAGGAGCGCGCCACCGGCAATTTCGAGGCCGTGCGCGAACGCCTGCGGGCAGAAAACGGCGCCATGCGCAGCCACGGCTGCGACTATCTGGCCTACGCGCTCCTCGACACCCTGGTGGATCGCTACTTCGTAATGCTCGACCACATGGCAGACCAGGCCGAAGATCTTGAGCAGCGGGCCTTGACCAATCCCAACCCGTCCCTGCTCGCCGAGATCAACCATGTAAAGCATGAAGCCCTGACCCTGCGCCGCGCCCTGTGGCCTCTGCGCGAGGTACTCAACAGCCTGTCAAGGGCAGACAACGGCTTTTTCACACCCGATACCCGGCTCTATCTGCGGGACATCTACGACCATACCGTGCACGTTCTCGAATCCCTGGAGTCGGTACGCGACCTGCTCGCCGACCTCCTCGACATCTATCTCTCCAGTGTCAGCAACCGCCTCAACACCGAAGTCCGCATCCTCACCGTGCTCACCACCCTGTTCATGCCGGCCACGCTGATTGCGGGCATCTTCGGGATGAATTTCCGTCAAATGCCCCTGCTCGACGACCAGGATGGCTTCAGGTTTGCGCTGGGAATGATGGTCGGCGCCGCGACCCTGATGGCCGCCGCGTTCTGGCGGCGAAACTGGCTGCGCTCGCGCTAACCCATGCTCGGGTAATCGGAGCGGGGACGATTAGGCACTTCCACCAGCTTGACAACGGCAAGAGAGATGTTGTCACCCCCTCCCCGGGCGCGCTGGCGGGCCAGCTCAATCAGAGTCGAAGCAGCATCCCTCGGCGACTGGCTGGCCAGGATGGCGCCCGTCTCCTCTTCACCGATATAGGCCCACAAGCCGTCCGAACACAGCAGAAAGGCATCGCCCCCGACCAGAGGCGACACATGCCCCACATCGACCCGCGGCTCCCGTTCGGAACCCAGGCAGGACAAAAGCACGTTGCGGTTTGGATGGCGCAGGGCCCCTTCTGAATCAAGACGCCCCTTGCGCACCAGCTCTTCGACCAGAGAGTGATCCGAGCTCCGCGACACTAGCGCGCCGGAACGAAAATGGTAGAAGCGGGAATCGCCACAATGGGCCCAGTCGGCACGATCAGGCTGCATCATGAAAACGACGGCAGTGCTGTGGGGATCCTGCTCGCTGGTGAAGCGTGTCAGCTTGATGACGATATGGGCTTCGTCAATGATGCTACGCAGCAGATCCGGCGCACTCTCCGAGGCCGGTGCAAAGGATTCGAAATTCTGGCGTGCCTTCAAAATAACCTGTTCGGCAGCCATTGCCCCCCCTGAATGCCCACCCATGCCATCCGCCAGCACGGCCATCAGGGTGCCCTTGCGACTCGGGTGGGCAAATACCGCAGCGCGGTCTTGCTGCTCGGTACGATCACCAGTGTGCTTGGCCACGCAGGCTTCTGCCTGATAGCGCTTCTTGGCACTCGTGGTTTCGGGATCGGCCAGGGATGAGAAAGTGGGATTCAGCATGATTTACCGCAAACTGCCCCTGACCCGGCCAAACAACACGACGAACACCTGCCTCACAGAAGCGCTCCGGGATTCAGGTAAGGGCCTGCCAGCATGACAAACAGTTTCAGACATTCGGGCAATAGCGCGCTCAAGCGATTCAAAGCAAACACTCCGGCCGTGTATCACGGCAAGAATCAATCTAGAGTTTAACTGTTAATTTCCTTCACACCTAAGGCAACAAGTACCTTTCAGGCCGCTTTCGTGATTTTTTCATCTATAAGTTCAATCCAATGTAGAACGGGTAGGTTTGCCCCACCGCACAGATGCTCAATGCAACCGATGTTGGCCGACGCTATCCGCTCGGCGTTACCAACCTCCAGGGCGGCCAGCTTGTTGTCACGCAACTGACGGGACAGTCCCGGCTGCAGCAGAGAGTAGGTTCCGGCTGATCCACAGCACAGATGGGCGTCGGCCACGGGCGTCAGGTCATAGCCGGCTGCACTCAGCAAGCCTTCCACCACACCGCGAATCTTCTGGCCATGCTGCAGGCTGCAAGGCGCATGAAAGGCGATTTTCTGCGCCGATGCAGAAACGCTGCGGCGCGCCAGGATGGCGCGCAAGGCTGCCGCCTCAGCCACCACCACCTCCGCCGGGTCGCGGGTGAGCGCCGCCACACGGGCAGCCTTCTGCGCATAGGCCGGATCGGCCTTGAGCAAGTGACCATAGTCCTTCACCTGCACGCCGCAGCCCGAGGCGGTGACGAGGATGGCCTCAACGCGCCCGGCCGCAATCTCCGGCCACCAGGCGTCGATGTTGCGGCGAGCATCGTCCCGCCCTCCCTCCTGGTCATGCAGGTGGAAGCGCACAGCCCCGCAGCAGCCAGCCGAAGCCTGCTCCACCAGCGAGATGCCCAGCAGATCCAGCACCCGGGCCGTGGCGGCGTTGATCGACGGACGCATGGAAGGCTGCACGCAGCCGGCCAGGGCGATCATGCGGCGGGCATGGCGCGGGGTCGGCCAGTACCCGGGCGGTGACGCATGCGGCACCTTGTCGGCAAGCACGCGCGGCAACAGCGGCTTGAACAGACGCCCCAGGCCCATCGCCGTGCCAAACAATCCGCTGCGCGGCACGACGCCCTTCAGGGCCTCGCGCATCAGGCGGTCCGCGCCCTGGCGTGGCACCTGTTTTTCCACCTCATGACGGCCGATATCGGCCAGGCGGCCATACTCCACGCCCGACGGACACGTGGATTCACAGGAGCGGCAGGTCAGGCAACGGTCCAGATGCAGGCGGGTCTTCTCGGTCGCAGGCTGCCCCTCGAGCACCTGCTTGATAAGGTAGATCCGCCCGCGCGGGCCGTCCAGCTCATCGCCGAGCAATTGGTAGGTCGGACAGGTGGCGGTGCAGAAACCGCAATGCACGCACTTGCGCAGGATTTCCTCGGCCTCGCGGCCCTCGGGCGTGTCGCGTATGAAATCGGCGAGATGGGTCTGCATGCCTAGAGGCCCTCGTACAGGCGACCAGGGTTGAAGACCCCGACCGGATCAAATGCGTTCTTGAGATTGCGCTGCAAGGTCAGCATGGGCGCCGTCAGCGGATGGAACACTGCCCCCTCTCGCGCGCCGTTACGGAACAGGGTTGCATGCCCCCCCAGGGCCGCCACCCGCGCCCGTATCGTTTCGGGCGGCAAATCGGTGTGCAGCCAGCGCTGGGCACCACCCCATTCCACCAACTGAGAATCGCCCAGTTCAATGGCCAGGGCATCACTCGGAAGGGACAGGCGCCAGAGGGGACGGGGAGGCTGGGCGCCGGCAAAGAAGGCTTCCGTCTGTTCCCGCAGACCACGCCAGCGCGCATCGGCGACGGTATCGGGGATGCGCTCGCCCCCCAGCCGCGCAACGGCGGCATCCACCGCAGCGGCAGCACCAGAGAGCCGCAGCTCCAGGATGCCGTTCTGCCAGGCGCTGGCAGAGATCGGCAAAGGCTGGCCGCCCCATGCGTTGAGCTGGTGCAGGGCCGCTGCTTCGTCCATCTCGAAGCGCAGGCTGGCCTCGGCCATCGGCTTCGGAAGCACCTTGAGGGACACGTCAAGCATCAGCCCGAGGGTGCCAAGGCTACCGGCCAGCACACGGGACACATCGTAACCGGCGACGTTCTTCATCACCTCGCCGCCAAAGCGCAGCACCTCACCCCGCCCGTCGATCAGACGGGCGCCGAGGATGAAGTCGCGCACACCACCCACCGCAGCCCGCCGGGGCCCGGCCAGACCAGCGGCGACGCAGCCGCCCACGGTGGCACCTGGCCCGAAGTGCGGCGGTTCGAAGGCCAGCATCTGCCCCCGGGCCGCCAGCTCTGCCTCCAGCTCGGCCAGAGGTGTGCCGGCGCGCACCGTCACCACCAGCTCGCTCGGTTCGTAGTTGATGATGCCGGTGCAGGCACGGGTGTCGAGGGGCTCGCCCAGTTCCGGCCGTCCATAAAAGCGCTTCGTGCCTCCACCCCGGATGCACAGGGCCCGACCATGGGCCGCGGCGTCCCGGACGCGCTCACGCCATTGCTGAATCAGATCATCCACGCTCATCCACCTCTTGTTCCGTGGCAGGTCTATCACCATCCCGGCGCTGCGCCAGCCTGCCCGCCGTGCGTAGCCCCATCCAGGTTCCGACCAGCGACACCACCGGCACGGCGACGAAGAGGAACTGAAGCCATCCCTCGGAAATCATGCCCATCAGAAACGCGGCAGATCCGGGTGCGCCACCGGCTGGCTGGCGCCCATCCGCTCACGGCCATATTCCGCACAGCGATTGAGGGTCGGGATGGCCTTGCCCGGGTTGAGCAGGCCGGCCGGATCAAACGCCGCCTTGACCCGATGAAAGGCGGCGATCTCCGGCGTAGCAAACTGGCTGCACATCTGGTTGATCTTCTCGATGCCCACCCCATGCTCGCCGGTGATGGTGCCGCCCAGGGCCACCGACAGCTCCAGGATCTCGGCACCGAAAGCCTCGGCCGTATGCTGGTCGCCGGCCTTGTTGGCATCGAAGAGAATCAGCGGATGGAGGTTGCCGTCGCCGGCATGAAAAACGTTGATGCAGCGCATGGCGTACTTCTTCTCCATCGCCTGAATGGCCTGCAGCATTTCACCGAGGCGCTTTCTCGGGATGGTCCCGTCCATACAGTAGTAATCCGGCGAGATCCGCCCAGCCGCCGGAAAAGCCGCCTTGCGTCCGGCCCAGAAGCGCAGGCGCTCGGCCTCATCCCGGGAGACTCGGACTTCGGTGGCACCGCTGTGCTCCAGCAGCGCGCGCACCCGCCCGATCTCCTCGGCGACCTCCTCGGGGGTGCCGTCGGATTCGCACAGCAGGATGGCCTGGGCGTCGAGGGGATAGCCCGCATGCACGAACTCCTCGACCGCTACCGTGGCAGGCTGATCCATCATCTCCAGCCCCGCGGGAATGATGCCGGCGGCGATGATCCGGGCCACGGCATCACCGGCCTTGACCACATCGTCGAAGGCCGCCAGCACGCACTGGGCAAGCTGGGGCTTGGGGGTAAGCTTGACCGTGACCTCGGTCACCACCGCCAGCATGCCTTCGGACCCCGTGACCAAAGGCAACAGGTCGTAACCCGGTGCATCCAGCCCCAGGCTGCCAAACTCGACGATGTCACCGTTGATGGTCACACCCCGGACCTTGAGCAGGTTGTGGATGGTCAGGCCGTACTTGAGGCAATGCACGCCGCCGGAGTTCTCGGCCACATTGCCGCCGATGGTGCAGGCGATCTGGGATGAAGGATCGGGGGCGTAATACAGCCCGTGGGGCGCAGCAGCCTCCGAGATAGCCAGGTTGCGCACCCCGGGCTGCACCACCGCTCTCCGTGCGTGGGCGTCAATAGCAATGATCCGGCGCAAGCGCGCGACGGACAGCACCACCCCGAAGCGGTGCGGCTGGGCACCGCCAGACAGACCGGTACCCGCCCCCCGCGCCACCACCGGAACCTCCTGGGCAGCACAGATGCGCAGGATGTCCACCACCTGGGCCTCGGTCTCGGGCAACACCACCACCAGCGGCAACTGGCGCAGGGCCGCCATGCCGTCGCACTCATAGGGGCGCAGATCCTCCGGATCATGGAGCACACTGGCCGCGGGCAGAACGCCCAACAGGGCCTGCACCAGGCGGCGCACATCCACCCGGGAGAAATCCCGCTCGACCCGGCCAAAACCGGGGATCTCCAACTTCTCACCCATCACGCCCCTCCTCGTCCACATGCTGCAAGTCCCCGACCTGCAGGGTAGGCACCACAATCCCGAGCCGCCCGGCGGCGCTGAGCAGATGGCGCTGCGCCGCCTGCCCTGCGGCTTCGACGTCTCCAGCGGCAATCGCATCAAATACGGCCCGATGCTCGTCCTGCGCGGCCCCTGCAAGGCCCCGGGAAACCCCCTCGGCGCTCCAGGTTGGCACCCGGGAGGCAGAATACTCCTGGCTCACAAAAGCTACGAAACGACCAATCAGGGGGTTGCCGCTTGCCGCAGCGATGGCACAGTGAAAATCATCATCGGCCATGGCCCCGTCCTCACCGCAGGTCAAGGCCACATCCATGCGCGCCAGGGCCGCTCCAATGGCCTCCAACTGCTGGGGTGTCCGGCGCAGCGCCGCCCGCTCGGCCGCCGCCACCTCGACGATCAGGCGCAACTCGAATATCTCGAGCGCACCGTCAGCCTCGGCCAGCCCGGGGCCCATGCGGAACACCCCAGCGCCCAGGCGCCGGGCCACGAAGGCCCCCGCCCCCTGGCGGCTCTCCACCAGCCCCTCGGCCTTGAGGCGGGCAATCGCCTCCCGCACGACGGCGCGGCTGACTTCAAACTCCTCGGACAACCGGGCCTCCGTCGGCAGACGCTCGCCCGGCGCAAAGGCTCCACTGCGGATGCGCCTGTCCAGTACGGCACCCACCTCCTCGGAGAGGCGATGGGGACGGACGATGCGGGGCAGGCGATCTGGCGTCATTTGTCTACTTGTCAGACAACTTTCTTCGCAGTCTAGAAGACAAGCCGGCAATAGGCAAAAGCAACCTGCTCAAAATGGCATTCGACTACCCACCTCCCTGGTTATGAGGCGGAGGGATCCCTGAGGCAACCAACAGGCCACCCGGAGCCTGGCTTGTTAATCTACCAACTAGTAGATAACATTCAAAGGCACTTCCATATATATACATAGAGACACCCGTACCCAAAGGAGGAATCACGTGATCAAACTGGCAAGCACGCTGGCCTGCGCCATCCTGCTGATAACGGCAGCGACGACACCCGTCCTCGCCGCTGAGCGGGCCACCGACCCCCTGGACTCACCCCGCTGGAGCGACATGGAGAAGGGCATCCTCTCCGGCGCTCCATATGTCTTTGATGCCCGTGTCCGGGTGGAGGCCCCGGCGACGGCTGAAAACCCGCTCAACGTCCCCATCACCATCGATGCCACAGCCCTTGCCGACGTAAAGGAGATCCTGGTCTTTGCCGACTTCAACCCCATCCTGGAGATCCTGCGCTTCTACCCCGATGCGGCCCCGGCCTACATCGGTTTCCGCGTCAAGTTGCAGCAATCGACCCCCGTCAGGGCCGCAGTACGCACCGGTGATGGGGTCTGGCACGTGGGCGGCACCCTGGTGAATACGGTAGGTGGCGGCTGCACGGCGCCCTCCATGGGCTCCACGTCGTCCGAATGGCAGAAGCGTCTCAACGAAGTCACCACCCGAACCTGGAATGAAGGGCCCATGTCGGGGCGACTGCGCATGCGCATCATCCACCCCATGGACACAGGGCTGATCGCCGGCATTCCCCCCTTTCACCTTGAATCTGTCGTCCTCAGCGACGAGGCCGGACGGCCCCTGGCCCGGCTGGAGGTCTCGCAGCCTGTCAGCGAGAATCCGGTGTTCACCCTCAGCCGGGGCAGCAACGCAGGTGCCCTGCACGCACGCGGACGTGACAACAACGGCAACACTTTCAACGTGAGGATTCCCCAATGAGACGCCTCCTCGCCACACTCATCGCCTGCCTGTCCTGCCAGGCCTGGGCCGCCGGTTCCGACTACCAGCTCACCCCCGTGGCCATCGCCGAAGGCGTGTATTCCTTCATCGGAGAGCTCGCCGACTTCAATCCCTCCAATGGCGGAAACATCGTCAACACGGGCTTCATTGTCGGAACAGAGGGGGTCGTCGTCATCGACACCGGGCCATCCCGACGATACGGCGAGCAGATGCGCACAGCCATCGCCCGAATCACGCCCAAGCCGATCGCGCTGGTCATCAATACCCACCATCATCCGGATCACTTCCTGGGCAATCAGGCCTTCGCCGATGCGCCCATCGGCGCTCTGGCAGAAACCGGCAAGGGCATCGCCAGCGAGGGAGATGCATTTGCCGAGAACCTGTTTCGCATGACCGGTGACTGGATGTCCGGCACAGAGGTCAAGGCGCCGGACCAAGTGCTTCTGGCCGGCCCCTTGAAGGCAGGCGGTCGGTCGCTGATCCTCCTCGCCCTGAAAGGGCATACGGACGCCGATCTGGCCGTTTTCGACGAGGACAGCGCGACCCTCTTCGCTGGTGACCTGGTCTTCAACCTGCGTGCGCCCACTACCCCCCACGCCAACATTGCTCAATGGAAGGACGCCCTCCGAGACCTCGACAGGTTCATGAAAGACCACCGGGTCCGGGTGCTTGTCCCCGGTCACGGACCGATCGCCCGGGATGCCCTACCCATCGCATGGACCCGGGACTGGTTGACCTGGCTCGACAAGAGCCTGCGTGAGTCCGCAGCCGAAGGCCTCGACATGAACGAAACCCTGACCCGGCCGCTGCCGGATGCCTATCGGGACATCCCTGTGTCCGGTTCCGAGTACAGACGTTCTGTCGGGCATCTGTTTCCGGCCGCAGAAGCCAGCTCACTCCAGCACAGCCACTGAGCCAGCCCCGCCCGGCGAGCGGCTCCACAGGTTCTCCGGCGCGGGCAGAGGTGATAGCCTTGCCCTCATGACTACCCCTACCCGCGACCAATTGCTGGTTGAAGCCGAAAACCTGATCCGCCGGGGCGGCTACTCGGCGTTCTCGTACGCCCATCTGACCGAGAAGATCGGGATCACCAAGGCGAGCATCCACTACCACTTTCCCACCAAGCAGCGCCTCGCCGAAGCGGTCGTGGATCTGGCCCAGGCCCGGTTTGCCGAGGCTCTGAAGGGCATCGAGGCCGAACACACGCTCGTGACCGATCAGCTGCGGCAGTACGCGATGCTCTTCCTGGATGGTTTCGAGGCCAGCCTGCGCCCCCTGTGCGGCGCGCTCTCTGCCGAGCTCGCGGCCCTGCCGCCCAGTCTGCATGAACGGACTGCCGCCTACTTCCGGCTACACCTGGACTGGCTTACACGCGTGCTGGAAAAGGGCATCACCGCCGGCGAGCTCCACTGGACGAACGGCAGCGCGGCGCTGGCCAGACTGCTCCTGTCCACACTTGAAGGTGGCAGCCTGATCGGCAGGGCGCTGGGCGCCCGGGAAGAGGTCCTGCAAGGTTTCGAGCAGGTACTTGCGCTGGCGGAAGCCCCCGGTCAGAAGATGGGCACGAGCCTGTAGCCCTGCGTCTGATAGCCGATCAGGGAGATGAAGCCGTCGGCCACGACGGTCAGACCCTCATGCAGGGAGGCGTTATCCACGCCCATCACCTGCGTCGCGATCGCACACACCTCCTGGCGAACCCCCATGCCGGCTAACTCCTTGACCAGGATAGCCACCGCCTCAAGGGCATCCTCGTGCTCGACCAGCAGTTTTGGATCGGGTCGAGAGGACAGGTAGCGCACCGTCTCACCGATGTACACCAGTATCAGATCGGGCTTAACCCCCTGTCTGCGGAGACCTTGGTGCGTCTGCTTGATGATGCTCAGGTAGAAAGCCGTCTTGCGTGGGTTGCTGAAATCGAGCAGAAAGATGCCCTTGCCTTCCGTCACCCCCCGCAATGCCATCGCATCATCCGGTTCAGGAGTGGTGGCATATGCGGTTGGCAGAAAGGCAAAAACACCTGCGGCGAGGCCCAGGGTCAAGAGAATGTGGCGGAACGGTCGTGTCATTACAGGTCTCCGTGTTCCCGTCTGAAGCGGGTCATCGAACCAGGATTGGTTCTGGAGAATACCAACCAACTGGTAGGTATGTACAACACGACCTGCGCCGGGCCCTTCCCCAGCGGCGTCAGCCCTGCATCCAGCCCAAAGACGCCTCCGTCACACCCGACGGCACATATTCCGCCCCCACCCAGCCCTGATAGCCAATGGCATCTAGATGCCGGAACAGGAAGGAAAAGTTGATTTCCCCTGTACCTGGCTCATGACGCCCCGGGTTGTCGGCAAATTGCACATGACCGATCTGTGGCAGGTGCGTCATCAGGGTCAGGGCCAGTTCGCCCTCCATCACCTGGGCGTGAAAGACGTCGTACTGCAGGAAGAGATTGGGGCGCGCGGCATCCGCCAGGACGGAAAGGGCCTGGGCGCTTCGATCCACCAGGAAGCGAGGGGTGTCGCGGCTGTTGAGGGGTTCGAGCAGCACCTGCCGCCCCGCCAGCCCGAAGCTGTCGGCCGCAAAGCGCAGATTGCCGATCAGGGTGTCACGCAGGACCGCTTCGGAAATGCCGTCCGGACGCAGCCCGGCCAGACAGTTCACCCGCACACAGCCCAGCGCCTCGGCCCACACCATGGCCTGATCCACCCCACGACGGAACTCCTCCACCCGGGTGGGCAGACAGGCGATGCCCCGCTCGCCGGCCGCCCAGTCACCCGCAGGAAAGTTGAATAGCACCACCTCAACGCCGGCACGGCGAGCCGCATCAGCAACCTCGTCCATAGGGAAAGCGTACGGAAAATGGAACTCCACACCCTTGAAGCCGCAGGCAGCCGCTGCGGCAAATCGATCAAGGAACGGCCGGTCAAGAAACAGGAAAGACAGGTTTGCGGAAAAGCGAGGCATCGATGGAATCCTTAAAACAGGTGAGTATTGCGCCCAATCTTACCGTCCGCCCCCCCTGAAGGGCAGCGTCAGGGCCCAAACCCTGCCGTTCGATGGGTTATCATGCGCGACTTGACCAAAAAACAAAGAACACCCCACCAATGATCCGCAAACTGCTGCGCCGTGTGTTCCGCCGCGCCGCACCCGCCAACACCCCTCCCGAACCCGCAGTGATTCCGGTGGCCCGCCACGGCGTACGCCGGGACCAGATCTCTCCGGCTGCCAACAAGGTCTGCACCACGCTCCAGGAAGCCGGTCACAAGGCCTACGTGGTCGGCGGCGCGGTTCGCGACATCATCGTCGGACAGACCCCGAAGGATTTCGACGTGGCCACCAGCGCCACGCCCGAAGAAGTTCGCGCCCTCTTTCGCCGCTCGCGCATCATCGGCCGGCGCTTCAAAATCGTGCATGTGATGAGCGGCCCCGAGACCATTGAGGTCTCTACCTTCCGCGCCATGCAGGACGCCGAGGGGACCGAGACGGACGAGCACGGCCGTGTGCTGCGCGACAACGTTTTTGGCTCCATGGCCGAGGACGCCACCCGCCGCGACTTCACGGTCAATGCCCTGTACTACAACCCCACCGACGAAACCATCATCGACTACCACCACGGCGTGGCCGACCTGCAGCAGAAGACCCTGCGCATGATCGGCGACCCGCGGGTGCGCTACCGCGAAGATCCGGTGCGCATGCTGCGTGCTGCCCGCCTCGGCGCCAAGCTCGGCCTGGCCATCGACCCGGCCGCCCGTGGCCCGATCCGCGAGATGGCCGACCTGCTCGAGAACGTGCCGCCGGCCCGGCTCTTCGACGAGATGCTCAAGCTGCTGATGTCAGGCCACGCCGTGAAGTGCCTGCGCCAGCTGCGCGAGGAAGGCCTGCACCATGGCCTGCTACCCCTGCTCGACGTGATCCTCGAACAACCGATGGGCGAACGCTTCGTGTGGCTGTCCCTCGAGAACACCGACGAACGCGTGCGCCAGGGCAAGCCCATATCCCCCGGCTTCCTGTTTGCCACCCTGCTGTGGCACGAGGTGCTGGCCGACTGGGAGGCACGCAAGGCCAACGGTGAGCACTCCCAACCCGCCCTGTTCGAGGCCATGGACTCGGTGCTCGACCGGCAATCCGGCAAGCTCGCCATCACTCGCCGCATCGCTGGCGACATCAAGGAAATCTGGGCTCTGCAACCGCGCTTCGAGAAGCGTGCGGGCAAGACCCCCTACCGTTTGCTGGAACAGCCGCGCTACCGCGCCGGCTGGGATTTCCTGCGCCTGCGCGCCCAGTCCGGCGAGCTTCCGATGGAGTTGCCCGACTGGTGGGAAGCCTTCGCCGACGCCCACCCGGAGGCCCGTGAAGGCATGCTGGTGCCTGACAAGAGCGGTACCGCCAAGAAGCGCCGTCGTCGCCGCAAGCCCGCCGGAGCTGCCACGGCCCCTGCAGGCGAATGACCCCCGCGTCCTCCGGCGTTCGCGCCTTCGTGGCGCTGGGCGCTAACATCGGCGAGCCCGTAAAGCACCTGCGGGCGGCTGTCGACGACCTCGCGGCACTACCCGGTACCCGGGTGGTGGCGCGCTCATCCCTCTATCGCAGCGCGCCGGTCGGGCTTCTCAACCAGCCTGATTTCATCAATGCCGTGGTGTCCGTGGATACCGATCTGCCGCCCATCGACCTGCTGCGCCAGCTGCTCGCCATCGAGGCGCGCCATGGCCGCGTGCGCAGTATCCCCAACGCACCGCGCACCCTCGACCTCGACCTGCTGCTCCACGGTGAAGCCTTACTGCAGGGGAGCGAGCTGACCCTGCCGCACCCGCGCATGCACCAGCGTGCCTTCGTGCTGCGCCCCCTGCTGGAGATCGCCGCCGACCTGACCCTGCCTGGGCTGGGCCCGGCCCGGGACTACCTACCCGCCGTCGCCAACCAGGACATCAGCCTCTTCGAGCCCCTGTAATGCCGATCTGGGTCCAGACCGCCCTGTTGCTCGCGGCATCCAACGTGTTCATGACCTTCGCCTGGTACGGGCATCTCAAAAACCTGTCCACCTCGCCCTGGTACATCGCGGCCTTCATCAGCTGGGGCATCGCCCTTTTTGAATACCTGCTGCAGGTGCCGGCCAACCGCATCGGCGCGCAGGAGCTCAATCTCGCCCAGCTCAAGATCATGCAGGAGGCCATCACCCTGGTGGTGTTCGTGCCCTTTGCCATTTTCTACATGCAGCAGCCCCTCAAGCTTGACTATCTGTGGGCGGCCCTGTGTATCCTAGGCGCCGTTTACTTCATCTTCCGCGCCTGAAAGGCGAAGTCACCCCATGCTCGAGAAAGCGCGCTACATCGTCGTGGAAGGCCCCATCGGCGCCGGCAAGACCACCCTCGCCCGGCGCCTCGCCGAACGGCTCAATGCGGATACTCAGCTCGAGAACCCGGCAGCCAACCCCTTCCTTGGGCGCTTCTACCAGAACATGGAGCGCTGGGGACTACCCACCCAGATCGCCTTCCTGTTCCAGCGCAGCGAGCAACTGGCCGCCAGCCCCCACGATCCGCACCGGCGCCTGGTATCCGACTTTCTGATCGACAAGGATCCACTGTTTGCCGAGCTCAACCTGGCCGAAGACGAGCTCAAGCTCTACCGTCAGCTCTACGAGCGCCTAAAGCCCAGTGTGCGCAAGCCCGATCTGGTGATCTACCTGCAGGCCCAGCCCGACATCCTGATCGACCGCGTGCGCAAGCGCGGCGTCGAATCGGAACGCAAGATCAGCGAGCCTTACCTGCAGCGGGTGGCCGAGAGCTACGCCACCTTCTTCCATCATTACGATGCCGCGCCGCTCTTCATCGTCAATGCCGAGTCCCTCAACCCGGTGGACAAGGAAGAAGACTTCGAACTGCTCTTCTCCCGGCTGCTGGCCATGCGCAGCTACCGCGAGTTTTTCGGCTACGCCGGCTGAGAGCAAGTGAATAAATCTACTGCGCGCCGCGAATTCGAAGCGCTCGCTACGATTTTTTCAAACGCTCCGCACGCGTGATGCCAGCCCGGGCCTTGCCCCACCCAATACGCCGACCTGACCTGCACAAGCCCCTCTCTTTCTACTTCCGCCTTTGAAGTCCCCTTGTGCCGCGCACAAGAATGGGGTTAACTGCCGCCGCGAGGAGGAACAGCAATGAGCTACCTGCAAGAAAACAGCAAACCCGTCACCCTGTTCGAACTGGGCAAGATGCGCGCCGAGGGCCGCAAGATCGTCATGCTCACCGGCTACGACGCCAGCTTTGCCGCGCTGCTGGAGCGCTGCGGTGTAGACGTGATCCTGGTGGGTGACTCCCTGGGCAACGTGCTGCAGGGCCAGAAAACCACCCTGCCGGTCAGCATGGAGCACATGGTGTATCACACCGAGTGCGTCGCCCGGGGCTGCAGTCGCCCGCTGATCGTCACCGACATGCCCTTTGGCAGCTATGCCGAGAGCCCGACCCAGGCCATGCGCAACGCCGCCCGCCTGATGGCCGCCGGCGCCCAGATGGTCAAGCTCGAGGGGGGCGCTTTCATGGCTGAAACCGTTCGCTTTCTGGTCGAGCGTGGCGTGCCCGTATGCGCCCACATCGGGCTGACCCCCCAATCGGTGCACCAGTTGGGCGGCTACCGCGTCCAGGGCCGCAGCGATGCAGGGGCCGCCATCCTCAAGACCGATGCGCTGGCCCTTGAACAGGCGGGTGCAGCACTGATCGTCATGGAAATGGTGCCGGCCAGCCTGGCCGCCGACGTCACCGCCAGCCTTTCGTCCATGGCCACCATCGGCATCGGTGCCGGAGTGGACTGCCATGGCCAGGTGCTGGTGCTGCATGACCTGATCGGCGTTTTCCCCGGCAAACGCCCGCGCTTCGCCAAGAACTTCATGGAAGGCGCCACCAGCATCGACGACGCTGTCACGCGCTACGTCACCGACGTCAGGGAAGGCCATTTCCCTGGCCCCGAACATAGCTACTGAGATCCGGACCATGCAGATCCATCCCCGCATTGCCGAGCTGCGCGCCGCCCTCTCCGGAGCCGGCCGCATCGCCTTCGTACCCACCATGGGCAATCTCCATGACGGTCATATCGCCCTGATGCGCCAAGCACGCGCGCATGCCGATGTGGTGGTGGCAAGCATCTTCGTCAATCGGTTGCAGTTCGGCCCGAAAGAAGATTTCGACAAATATCCACGCACCTTCGAAAACGACTGTGCGCAGCTGAGGGACGCCGGGGTCGACATCCTGTTTGCCCCGGATGAGAAGGAGATGTACCCCAGCCCCCAGCGCTACCACGTGGAACCCGATCAGGCCCACGTGAACATCCTCGAAGGCGCGGTCCGCCCCGGCCACTTCGGCGGCGTGGCCACCGTCGTGCTTAAGCTCTTCAATATTGTTCAGCCGGACGTGGCCCTGTTCGGCAAGAAGGACTACCAGCAGCTGATGGTGTTGAAGAACATGGTGCGGGAGCTGGCCCTGCCCATCGATGTCGTGCCGGGCGAAACGATCCGCGCCGACGACGGGCTCGCTCTGTCCTCACGCAACGGCTATCTGAGTGTAGCCGAGCGCGCCGAGGCGCCGCGCCTGAGCCGGCAACTGGTAAGGATTCGAGAAAGGATCGCCGCCGGCGAACGTGACTTCCTGCGTCTCGAGACCGAGGCCGTGGCCGAACTGGCCGCCCATGGCTGGCTGCCGGACTACATTGCCATCCGCCAGCGCAGTGACCTGCAGGCACCGCAGGGCGACGCCCCGCTGGTCGTACTCGGCGCCGCCAAGCTGGGCAACACCCGTCTCATCGACAATCTGGAAATCTGAACGCTGTCCCTGATCTGCCGGGCAGATCAGGCAGTCGGGTGAAGACTCGCAGCAACCATGAGATCGCCACCGTGCTCGTGGCGTTCGATTTGGCCGAAATGCTCGGCCAGCGCCATGCACTGGCGGACATCCTCAAGCAGGAGCTCACTGCCCACGCACAACTTCGCCTCGCTGATCTCGGCCCCGGACGCGCAGGCCGCGCGGATCGCCCGCACCACCTCGGGATAGACCGGATCAGACTGTAGCAGTGCCGCCAGGCGTACGCGCACATGCGGCACCATGCGGGATTTCTTCGGATAACGCTGCAGTCGCAAGCAGGCCTGCAGCACATTTTCGCGAACCTGCCGATGGTGCCCCTGCACCTGCTCCCGAGCGATGCGGCCGATGGAAGTCTGCCAGTCAGGAGGAATCCTCCGCCGCTCCACGGCACGCTCCCGCCAGGCCTGCCAGACAATCATCCCGACGGCCAGGAGGCCAAGGGCAGCAAATAGGTGGGCATCCATGATTGGGCTCCGTGCAACGAGTACTGATGCCCGTAGGGTAGATCTCCCGACCGACCTCACACGGCGACTAATTCACGCTGACACGCAGATCCCGGAGCGGTAGGCTACAAGAACGGACTGCAATGAGAAATCAGTCACGCACCGGGGCTTACACGTCCTGCGGCGCCCGCTATGCCGCAGTCCTGGCGACGGATGCCCGGCGTCTCGATACTCCAGTCGTCGACGATGCGCTCAAGACGATAGCCGTTGCCATATGCCGCACTCAGACGAAATCCGGTCTCTGGACGCAAACCCAGCTTCCTGCGGATACGGCTGACGTGGGTGTCCACCGTCCGGGAGACAGCCAACAGGGCGCTCCCCCAAACTGCTTCAAGAAGGTGCCCGCGGGACAGCGTGCGCCCCAGGTTGCGGAACAGGAACAGAGCCAGTTCGAACTCCTTGTCGGTCAAAGCCACCGGAGTGCCTCCGACGAGGATGGCCTTGCTAGTCATGTCGAAACGGTAAGGCGGCATGTCGAGAAAATTCGTGCTGCCGAAAAGCCGGGGATTGCGCCGGCGCAGGATGGCCCCCACCCGTGCCACCACTTCCCGGACACCGACCGGGCCAACGATGAAATCATCGGCACCGCTGCCCAGCACCTCGGCAAGTGCTCCTTCATCATTGCGACAATTGAAGAAGACCACGGAACAGTCCATCCCCGGACCACTGTGTAACACCCGCAATGTACTTCGTGCATCGCGGGCGTCCCACTCGAGCAGGAAGAGATCGAAGCTCTCACGCTGGGCCTCGCGAAACAGGACCCGGGGATCGATGTAACGGTGAACATGGTGTCCCGCGACTTCAAGCGCACTCGCGAGAGTTTCAATCCGCGCGGACTCCGCATACAACAACGCCAGGCGCATTCAGTCTTACCTCCAAGTGGAGCAGTTCTGGAAAATGTCGAACGCGTATGCTAATCACCCGCCGCCATAAAGGATAATGCTGACCAATCCTGACCGGCTAGAGGACGCGGACGTAGCCGTTGAAGCGGTAGCCGTGACCATAGCTCGACACGAGCGGCAACTTCATGCCGCACTTCATCACCGCCTTGGCCCGCAGACGGCTGACCAAAGCCTCGAGGCGTGCCTCGGTATAACCGGGGGTCAAGGATGCCAGTACGGCCAACAGGGCTGCCCGGCTCGCCAGGCGCTCCGTATCGCCAAAGAGGGTCAGCAGCAGGCAATGCTCCATGGGATTGATGGTCATGCTCCTACTGTTGGGCGCCCGCAGCAGATGTGACGCCCGCTCAAGCACCCAGGGGCTGGGTACCAGCGCGGGAAGGAGCTTTGGCACCGGCGAATGAAGGCAGCGATGCACGCTGATCAAGGTCGCCTCCAACTCCTCGGGATCAACGGGATGAACCAGACAGGCGTCGGCCCCCTCCCTCAGGCAGGCGATGCGCAGAGCCTTGTCGGCCTCGGCGAGACACAGGATCACGCCACACCCGAGGTAGCTGCGCAGGCGCCGCCCGAAAGCCAGTCCGTCCCCATCCGGCAGGTGTGCATCCACCACCACCAGATCCGCCACGTCGAGCACCAACATCTCGGCCCGAGCAATGGATGTGGCCCAATACACCCGAAAGCCGGACTGCCCCAGACGTCCGGCCAGCCCCTCGCAGACTGCCGGATCGTGCTTCACCAGAATTACGGAAAGATCCATCGCTCCGCCTCCCACCTGAGGCCCCCGTTCATGCCATGGCCGTACGGATGGATGCCCTCTCCAAAAAAATGCTTCAACCAGGCCCTGCCGGGAATACCGACGAACGAAAGGCACCAACGCGAAATGAGATGGTAGGGGAAGCGCAGTGCCTAAAACGGGCACTGACAAATGATTGCAATTGACTAGGGAAAGGCAGCCCCGATCTTAGGCGGCACGAGGTGCTGCAGCGGGAATTCCAGCTGCAATGACAAAGGCAGACGAGGAGGCGGCGGGAGACGCAGTGAAGACAGGCTTGAAAGGCCCGTCTGCAGGCCAAAAAAGGCCTGTCGCCCCTTGCGCTCCTGCCGACTTGCCTCCAAGCTATATGCCCTGAGCAGCCGGAGCCAGCAGGCCCTCCGGCCCATCGACACCAACAATAAGGAGGGTAGACAATGGCAGCAACGGTTCAGCAGATTCTTCAGAGCAAGGGCGGCTCCACCCATTCGGTCAACCCCGCCACGACGGTTCTCGAAGCACTCAAGCTGATGGCCGAGCGTAACGTGAGCGCCGTGCTGGTCACGGAGGGCGAGCGCCTCGTCGGCATCTTCACCGAGCGGGATTACGCCCGCAAGGTCGTCCTCAAGGGGCTGGCTTCCAAGGACACCCTCGTCGGTGACTTGATGACCCAGAATGTCCTCACCGTGTCCCCCAGCCACACCATTGATGACTGTATGGCCATCATGACAAATAACCACATTCGCCACCTGCCGGTTGTTGCTCAGGGCAAGCTGGCCGGCATCGTCAGCATTGGCGACGCGGTAAAATCAGTCATGGAACAACAGCAAGCCACCATCGACCAGCTATCCGGCTATATCGCCGGTGGCATGAGCACCTGACAACGCCGGATGGCGCAGCGCATCCTCGCGCCGCGCCTCCACATTCGCTGCCGCATTTCAGCGGATGGTCGCAGATAGGCGCATTCCGGCCCGCCGGATCTCGCAAGTTCCCGGCTCAGCCACCGTGCTTGCCGGACACTTCACCTGTCGCGGGGAAGTCCACCACCATTGCCAGCCCTTCCCTACCGTCCTGACGCACCAACCCCGGCTCGAAATGCAGGCGCGCGCCGAGAATGCGCACAATGCGGGCGACAATCGACAGACCCAGGCCGCAGCCCTCCGCGTCCTCGTCGCTCCCCCGGGCAAAGCGCGTCAGCATCTTGTCCCGCAGAGCGGGCTCGATGCCCGGTCCATCATCCGACACCTTCAGGCGGCGCCCCTCAACGTCCACCGTGACATGTACCGCCCCCCCTTCAGGGGTGTAGCGCAGGGCGTTATCCACCAGGTTTCGCAACAGAACCTCAAGCCACCACCGGTTACCAAGCACCAGCAAGGCCCCCTGGGCATCCAGGGACAGACTCTGCTCCCGACGCAGCGCATGAGGCACGAGGGTGGAACAGACACTCCGTGAGAGATCGACCAAATCCACCGTCGCGCCCTCCGGCAGGGATGCATCGGGATCAAGCCGCGCAAGGGTGAGGAGCTGTTCGACCAGATGCGTCATCCGGTCGACCCCTGAAAGCACCTGCTCCAGGGCATGCTCACGCACATCACCCTCAACAGCCCGACGCGCGACCTGGGCCTGGATCTTGAGTGCGGCCAGGGGAGTGCGCAGTTCGTGGGCGGCATCGGCGGTAAAGCGTCGTTCGTTGTCCAGGGCCTCACCCAGGCGCAGCACCAACGCATCCAGGGAACGCACCAACGGCGCAACCTCGGCCGGCACGGGGCCATTGATCTGGACGGGCGTCAGGTGACTGGCACTCAGACCGCCCACGGCGGCCGCCACTGCATCCACCGGGCGCAAGGCCCGCCCCACCACGATCCAGATCCCAATAGCGATGAGGGGCAGGCCGATCAGGATGGGTGCAAGCAAGTGCAGGGCGATCTCGCCCGCCAGGCGGTAGCGGGCCCCGTGGTTCTGACCGACGATCACGCGGTAACGGCTGTGATCATGATCCACGGTGTAAAAACGCCACAGCTCCCCCTGGTATTCGTGCTCATCGAAGCCCGGCGCCCGGGTGGCCGGAACGTCCATCATCTCGGCCGAGCGCACCAGCAGGCGCCAGCCCTCACCCGTCTCCTCGCGCTGCCAGGCCTGAAAAGCCACCGGCAACTGGTAATCATGCTGATGCTCGGCCATCTCGTGGGCCACGTGTCCGGGCTCCCCCGCCGCCACGATGGCCAGCAGGGTCTCGGCCACCTGAACAAGCTGAGCATCGAAGAGCTCGTCGGCCTCCCCGTGGGCCGTGCGAAAAGCCACCACGGCCGACAGGCTCCACAGCACCGCCACCACCGCAATCAGCAATGCCACCAGCCTTCGGCGCAGGGAGTAGACCTGCCGCGCCTCAATCACCGCGGCGCCTCGTCAATCAGGTAACCGACCCCTCGCACGGTACGGATCAGCTCGCTTCCCAGCTTGCGGCGCAGGTGGTGGATGTGTACCTCCAGCGCATTGCTCTCCACGGCTTCGCCCCAGGTGTAGAGCTGCTCCTCCAGCACCCGCCGGGTCAATACCCGACCTGCCGCATCGAGCAGTACGCTCAACAGATCAAACTCCCGCCCGGTCAGGCTTACCGCCTCACCACGCAGGGTCACGGTACGGGCCGCCGGATCGATGACCAGTTCGCCGTGGCGCAGACAGGCGTCGGCTCGCCCGCTGGAACGCCGAACCAGGGCCCGCAAGCGCGCAGCCAGCTCGTCCAGATCGAAGGGCTTGACCATGTAGTCGTCCGCCCCCAGATCGAGGCCGCGGACCTTGTCAGAGATCTGGTCCCGGGCCGTGAGGATCATCACCGGCACCGCATTGCCTGCACTGCGCAGGCTGGCCAGCACCGAAAGGCCATCCCGCCGGGGCAGCCCCAGGTCAAGGAGGACGGCGGCGAAGCCCTCGCCCGCCAGCGCCGCCAGCGCCGCCTCGCCATCCCGCACCCAGTCAACAGTGAAACCGGCGGCGCCAAGCCCCGCCTGCACGCCGTCTCCCAACATTCGGTCATCCTCGACCAGCAATATCCGCATTTTTATCCTTCCTCCAGCCTGTTCCCCCGACAGGCGAGGCAAAGCATGATCCTCCCGGCGGCTTAATCCAAGCTTAAGACTTCCTGGAATCCGCCCCTAAGGGCTTAAGACTGCCTTAAGCCGGCTCCACCAGAATGACCTCACTCATAACCGTCGTGCTCACCCTATGTTCGCCGGCCTACGTAGCACCGCCCTCCTCTCAGTCCTGATTGCCCCTGGTTTCCTTCCCGCAGTTGCTGCACCCGGAGCAGACTTCATTCCCCTTACCCCGGCACAAAGCGCCGCACTGGGCGTCGTCACCCGTCCCCTGGATGCGCCAGGCAACGCCGCTGCTATCGGGCTTCCCGCCATCATCGGCATTCCCAACGCGCAACAGCGGGTCATTGCTGCGCCCCTGGCCGGTGTCATCGAGAGCCTGGAGACCGCCCCCGGGCTCAATGTGGCCAAGGGCCAGGTGCTGGTGCGCATGACCAGCCCTCAAGCCCTTGAGCTGCAGCGCGACCGGGTCCAGGCCGACGCCCAGGCGACCCTCGCCCGCCAGAGTCTGCAACGGGACGAACAACTCCATCGGGAGGGCCTGATTGCCGAATCACGCCTCCAGGCCAGCCGGGCCAATGCCACCCACGCCGCTGCCCAGGCCGCCGAGCGCCGTCAGGAGCTGGCTCTCGCCCAGCACAGCGGAGGGCACACCCTGAGCCTGGTGGCCCCCATCGCCGGCAACGTGCTCGAGCAGCACGTCAGTGTCGGCCAGCGGGTAGAGCAAGCAGCGCCGCTCTACCGCATCGCCCGGCTCGACCCGCTCTCCGTGGATATCCAGGCCCCTCTGGCAGTAGCCAGCCAGGCGCGAGTTGGCACAAACCTGCGCATCCCCGCTGCCGGTGCCAGCGGCGAGCTGGTCGCCATCGGCCGGGCTGTAGACCCAGGCAACCAGAGCGTGCTGTTGCGTGGTCTGATTACCCGGGGTGCCCAGAACCTGCGCCCTGGGCAGGCTGCTGCAGTGGACCTGGAGTTACCAAGCTCGGGCCCCACCGCCAGCAGTGCCCGGGTCCCCGCCGCTTCGGTACTGCGCCATCTGGACCGGCAGTGGGTCTTTATCGTCAGCAGGGACGGCAATACCACCGGCTATCGGGCCATGCCGGTCCTCGTCAGTGGACGGGTTGGCGATGCCGCCATCGTCACCGGTCTCCCCGGCAGTGCCGTCATCGTGACCGGTGGAGTGGCTGCGCTAAAGGCCAACTGGCTGGGCATCGGAAAAGAGTAAACCCATGCTGTCCCGCCTCATCGAGTTCTCCCTCACCCAGCGCCTGCTGGTCCTCGTCGCCACACTGCTGCTGATCGGTGCCGGCGCCGTGGCCTGGAAGGGCCTGCCGGTAGACGCCTTCCCGGACGTCTCCACCACCCAGGTCAAGCTCATCATCAAGGCCCCCGGCATGACACCGGAGGAGGTGGAAGCGCGCATCACCGTGCCCATCGAGCAGGAGATGCTGGGGATTCCGCACCAGCGGCTGCTGCGCTCCACCTCCAAGTATGCCCTGGCCGACGTGACCCTCGACTTCGAGGACGGCACCGACATCTACTGGGCCCGCCAGCAAGTGGGCGAGCGCCTCGCCGGGGTCATGGGCAACCTGCCACCCGGCGCCACTGGCGGGCTCGCCCCCATCACCACACCGCTGGGCGAGATGTTCATGTTCACCATCGAAGGGCCTCTGTCCCTCGAGGAAAAACGCAGCCTTCTCGACTGGACGATCCGGCCTGCCCTGCGGACCGTGGCCGGCGTGGCTGACGTGAATAGCCTGGGAGGAGAGGTCCGCAGCTTCGAGATCGTCCCCGACCCGGCTGCCCTGGCGGCCCGCGGTCTGAGCCTGGCCCAGCTGCAAACCGCCCTGGAGAGCAACAACCGCAACGACGGCGCAGGGCGCCTCAGTGAAGGCGAGGAGACCCTCCTGGTCCGCGCCGAAGGCGCCATCCTGACCCTCAACGACGTGCGCACCATCGTGCTCGGCCGCAGCCCGGGCGGGGTGGTCCGCATCGGCGACGTGGCCGAGGTCAAGACCGGCGGTCTCACTCGCTACGGCGCGGTCACCCGCAACGGCAGCGGTGAGGCGGTGCAGGGCCTGGTCCTCGGCCTGCGGGGCGCCAATGCCGGCGAGGTGGTGGAAGGCGTGAAGGCGCGCCTCGCCGAGCTGGGCCCGTCCTTGCCCCCCGGCGTCGAGGTCCAGGTCTTCTACGATCGTAGTGAGCTGGTCGGACGGGCCATCCACACAGTATCGAAAGCGCTGATCGAGGCCATCGTTCTGGTGCTGGTGCTGCTCCTGGCCTTCCTCGGCAACCTGCGGGCTGCCGTGGTGGTGGCCCTGATGCTGCCCCTGGCGGCCCTGGCCACCTTCATTGCAATGCGCGGCGTCGGGCTGTCGGCCAACCTGATGAGCCTGGGTGGTCTCGCCATCGCCATCGGCATGTTGGTGGATGCCGCCGTGGTGGTGGTCGAGAACGTCGAGACCCAGCTCTCTGCTGACGGCGCGGCAGCCCGCCAGCCCCTGCTCCACCTGATCTTCCGGGCCACCCGCGAGGTAGCCGCGCCGGTGGCCTCGGGCATCCTCATCATCATCATCGTCTTCCTGCCCCTTCTGACCCTCGAAGGGCTGGAGGGCAAACTTTTCAGCCCGGTGGCCCTGACCATCGTGTTTGCCCTGTCCGCGTCACTGATCCTGTCCCTTACCGTGGTACCGGTGCTGGCCTCCTTCCTGCTGAAGCGCGGTGAAGCCCACGAGCCCTGGCTGGTGCGCAAGCTGCAGGCCGGCTACATGCCCCTGCTCGGCATGGCCCTGGCCCGCGGACGCCTGGTCAGCGCCCTCGCCTTCGCCTCGCTGGTCGCCGCCGCCATCGCCTACCTGGCCCTCGGCAAGACCTTCATGCCCACCATGGACGAAGGCGACATCATCATGCAGCTGGAAAAGCTGCCCTCCATCAGCCTGGCCCAGACCATCGCCACTGACTTGCGGGTGCAGCAGGCGATCCTGAAGGCCGTGCCGGAAGTGAAGGCCATCGTGGCCCGCTCAGGCTCCGACGAGCTCGGCCTCGACCCCATGGGCCTCAACCAGACCGACACGTTCATGGTCCTCAAACCCCGGGACGAATGGCGCCAACCCGACAAGGCCTGGCTGACCGACCAGCTCCGCGCCGTGATGGAGGACTTCCCCGGCATCGCCCTGACCTTCACCCAGCCCATCGACATGCGCGTCTCGGAGATGCTCACCGGGGTGCGCGGTGACCTCGCGATAAAGCTCTACGGGCCGGACCTGCCCACCCTGAATCGCCTGGCCAGCGAGATCGAGAGCGTGGTTAAAGGCGTCCCCGGGGCCGAAGACACCCTCACCATCCGCAACGAAGGGGTGCAGTACCTCAAGATCCGTGTGGATCGTCTGGCCGCAGGCCGATTCGGACTCAACGTGGAAGACATCCAGAACACCCTGCGCAGCCTGCTCGAGGGCCGGGTGGCCGGCACGGTGATCGAAACCACCCGCCGGGTGCCCCTGCTGATCCGCGGCCCCGCCAGCCTGCACCGGGACCCGGAAGCCTTTGCCGCACTGCGCATCACCGCGCCCGACGGTCAGAGCCTGCCCCTGGCCAGCGTGGCCACAATCGAACGGGTGGATGGCCCGGTAAAGGTGGACCGGGAAAACGCCCAGCGCTATTCGGTGATCCAGTCCAACGTGCGCGGACGCGATCTGGTCGGCTTTGTCGATGAAGCCCGGGCTGCCGTGGCTGCTCAGGTGCCTCTTCCGCCCGGCTATCGGCTGGCCTGGGGCGGCCAGTTCGAGAACCAGCAGCGCGCGGCTGCCCGCCTCGGCGTGGTGGTGCCGATTGCCCTGGGCCTGATCTTCGTGCTGCTCTTCTCCACCTTCGGCTCGGTGCGCCAGGCCCTGCTGGTCCTGGCCATGGTGCCCTTTGCCATGGTCGGCGGCATCTTTGCCCTGGCCCTGTCCGGCGAATACCTGTCGGTGCCGGCCTCGGTGGGCTTCATCGCCCTGCTGGGCATCGCCGTGCTGAATGGCGTGGTGATGGTGACCTATTTCAACCAGCTCCTGGCCCGCGGCATGCCCATCGGCGAGGTGGTGGTGGAGGGTGCCCGACGGCGCCTGCGCCCAGTAATGATGACCGCCAGCATCGCCGCCCTCGGCCTGGTGCCGCTGCTCTTCGCCACCGGCCCCGGCTCCGAAGTCCAGCGCCCCCTGGCCATCGTGGTCATCGGTGGCCTAGTCAGCGCAACGGCCCTGACCCTGTTGTTGCTGCCCCTTCTCTACCGGCGCTTCGGCGTCACACCCACCGCCCCCGAGGTGCATGCGTCATGAGCCCCGCTACCGATGCCGGCGTCGTGCTGACCCTGGTGCTCCCCATTGAAGTGGAAGACGCCCTGCTCGAAACCTTGCTCGAACATCCGGAGCTGGCCCCCGGCTTCACCTCCCAGCGGGTCGAAGGCCAGGGCCAACGGGTCACGTTCATCGGCACGGCCGAGCATGTCCGCGGCCGTGCCGCCTGCTGCCGGGTACAGCTGGTCATCCCCCATGCCAGTGCCGAACAGTTACTGGACATCCTGCGCCGCGAATTTGCCTCCAGCCGGGTATTTTTCTGGATGGTGCCAGCCCTCGCCAGTGGGAGACTCTCGTGATGCTTCGCCTCCTTGCCCTGCTTGTCCTCAGCCTGCCGGCCCTCACGCAGGCCGGCGCAGCATCGGCCCCCGATCTGCCCCCCGAAACCCAGGCCCTGGCTGCCCTGCGCAGCAGCCCACTGGTGGATGCGGCCGGGGAGCACATCGAAGCCCAGGAGGCCCGCGCCCGACGCCTGGCAGCGGGTTTCCACGAATGGACGCTGAGCGTCGGCGAACAGACCCGTCGCGTCCGGAGTACCCCTGGAGGAACTTACACGGAATGGGATGTGGGGCTGGAACGGGCCCTGCGCCTGCCCGGCAAGCGTGATCTGGACATCCAGCTCGGCACCGCAGGGATCACCGCGGCGCAGATCGGTCGCGGCGACGCGCTCCATGAAGCCGGGCGCGGCCTGCTGGCCGGCTGGTTCGAATGGCTGCGTGAGCAGGCCGCGGCCGCCCAGTGGCAACAGCAACGGGACAGCCTGGCGCGCCAGGCCCGGGTGGTCGGACGGCGGGTCGAACTCGGCGATGCCCCCCGGCTGGAGCGCCTTCAGGCCGACGCCGCCCTTGCCCAGGCTTCAGCCCAGCTGGCCCAGGCAGAGGGCCGGGCCCGGGTGGCTGCAGAGCGCCTGCGCCGCCACTATCCCGCCCTGGCCCTGCCGGGCTCGGTGCCCGAGATCGCTCCGGACGCGCTGGAAGGAAGCGCGGACGGCTGGATCGAGGCCGTTCTCCAGCACAACCATGAACTTGGCCTGGCCCGGGCGGAAAGTGCCCGGGCCCGCATCAGCGCCAGCCGCAGCGACGCCGAACGCCGCCCCGACCCCAGCATCGGGGTGCGCGTGGCCCGCGAGCGGAGCGGCGAAGAGCGCCTGTTGGGTGTGAGTCTCAGCATTCCCCTGCCCGGCGAAGGGCGCCGCGCCGACAGTGACGCGGCCCTGGCCGACGCCCGCGCCAGCGCCCACCGGGAAGCCGGCGTGCGCCGCCGTGTGGAAGCCGAAGCCGCCGCCCAGTATCAGCGCGCCGTGTCGGCCCGGGCCGGCTGGCACAGCCAGCAGTCCGCTGCCGAAGCCCTGGCCGGCAGCGCAGACCTGATGGAACGGGCCTGGCAACTGGGTGAAGGCAGCCTGGCGGACACCCTGGCCGCCCGCCGTCTGGCCCACGAAGCCCGCCTGGCCGCCCAGTTGGCGCGACTCGAGGCAAGCGAAGCCCGCTACCGGCTCCTGCTCGATGCCCACCAGCTGTGGGCACTGGACGAAGACGAGCACCCTGGGCATCGCGAACCCTGAAGCGGAAAGGGAATGCGGCAGCGCAACATGGACACGGTAGAATGACGTTCGTCATAGTCACAGAACGCCCCGTGCCCGCTTCCCTGCCCCCCATCATCGACGTCGAGGCCTCGGGCTTTGGTGCCGCCAGCTATCCGATCGAGGTTGGTCTTGTGCTTCCGGACGGGTCGAGCTACTGCACGCTGATCCGCCCCGAGGCCCGCTGGACCCACTGGGACGAAAGCGCCGAGCAGGTGCATCAGGTAAGCCGGGAAACCCTGCTGAAGAACGGCCGGACGGCCGCAGAGGCCGCCCGTGAAGTCAATGCGCGTCTGCTGGGCATGACCGTCTACTGCGACTCCTGGTACCACGACTTCACGTGGCTGAGTCGCCTCTTCGATGCAGCCGAATGTGCTCAGGCTTTCCGCCTGGAAGATATCCGCACCCTGCTCAACGAGGCCCAGGCCGAACACTGGTACACCACCCGCCTGCAGGTACAGGCAGACCTTTGTCTGCCCCGGCACCGGGCCAGCAACGACGCACGCATTCTGCAGGCCACCCTGGGTCGGGTGCAGGCCGCCTGGGGCAGCCAGCCCCCGAACTCCGGCAAGGCTCAGAAGGCCATGCGGTAACTCACCCCGGACGGGCCGAGGAGCCAGTTGCCCGTGCGTACGCCCACGTAGGCCCCCGCCGCGTTCCAGACCATGTCCTTCCACGAGAACCGGTTGCAGTCCCGCGTGCCATCGTAGAGCTCCTTGGCCACGCCGGGCACCAGAGCCAGCCCGAAAGCGGTCCAGGTGTCATCGGACAGGCGCGATGTCCCGACACCAAGGGCCAGGGAGACGCCAAAATGGGCGGCCTTGTCGCTGCCGGCCCAATCGTCGTTGTAGGGCCCGCAGGCCACAGCGGAGCCGCTCAGGGTCGCCAGCAGCGCAACGGTCGAAATCAGGGTTGCCAGGGTTCTCAAGAAATCACCTCGTTATCAAAAAGTGTGTCGCCCGCATCATACGGAAGAGCGCAGCATCGCGAATGCGTTTGCCCGTCACGCATGTCAGAATCCGGCTCAATATTGATCAAGGAGCGTGTTCATGCATGAGATTCGGATATGGGACCTGCCCCTGCGACTGTTCCACTGGATGCTCGCCCTCGCCGTGATCGGCGCCATGGTCACCGGGCAGATCGGCGGCAATCTGATGATCTGGCACGGCCGGCTGGGCATAGTGATTGCTGGCCTGCTCGGTTTTCGGCTGGCGTGGGGTCTGGTGGGCTCCACCTATGCCCGCTTCGCCAGCTTCGTGCGTGGGCCTGCGACCATCATGGCCTACCTGCGCGGACAGTGGCACGGCTTGGGACACAACCCGCTGGGCGCCCTGTCGGTGCTCGGCATGCTGATCGCGCTGGGGCTGCAGACCGCGGGCGGGCTCTTCGGCAATGACGACATCGCCTTCCAGGGGCCCCTGTATGCCCTCGTCTCCAAGGACACCAGCGACTGGCTGACCGGCCTGCACCGCAAGGGCTTCTGGCTGATCCTGCTACTGGTGGCCGCCCATCTGGCCGCCATCGCGTTCTATCTGCGGGTGCACCAGGACAATCTCGTGCGCCCCATGATCACCGGCCGCAAACCGGTCACCGATCCTGATGCAATGCAGCCGGCTCAAGGCGGAGGCGGCCTGGCATTGATCCTTGCCATCAGCGTTGGGGTTGCCACCGCCTATGGGGCTAGCGGTGCGTGGCAGCCTCCCCCTCCGCCCGAGCCGGCGGCCGCACCGGCCTGGTAAAACCCAAGCCACCGCAGGCCTGCGAGCAGGCTGCGGTGTGTCTTGCGCGATTCTTGTCGCGGAGGCGGTCACCCCCGCCCGACGTGTCTTATTCGTCCTTGCGGAACTTGTCGTGACAGGCCTTGCAGGATTCGCCGGTCTTGCCGAACTGTACCTTGATCGCTGCCGCATCGCCGGTGGCAGCGACCTTCTGCAGCTCGTTGGCTTCCTTGACGAAGGCCACCGCCAGCTTGCGGACTTCATCCTGCTGCTGGAAGAACTCGGGCTTCACACGGGTCTTCTGACTGCCGACGTCCTTGTCGGTACCTGCACCGTAAAGGGCGCCCATGCCGGAATTGGCCGTGGCGGCGATCAGGTTGGCCGCGGCCAGCACCTGGTCCTTGTTGAAGCTCGAGGGGTTGTCGATGGTCTGTGCCTTGATCTTGCCCATGTTCCAGGACATGAAGGCGTAGCCGGCCTTGCGGAACTTGATCTGATCCTCGGGCTTCACCTGAGCACTGGCTCCCGTGGCAATGCCGAGGACCAAGGCGGCAAAAAGTGCTTGTTTGATTTTCATGAACAGACTCCCTGTGTGATTGAGATCGGAGAACGGCCGGATCGACCATGCGGCAAATTGGGGCGCAACCGTCTGGCGGATTATTCCACAACACTGGGAAAAACCCTTCCACCGGCATGCTGATGGATTTGGCCTGCACGCCCAGGGGAACAAACCGGCGCGAGGCAAGCTCTGACCGCATCCCCAAGCCAACCGGAGCCGCCCATGCGCCCCACCCCGATAAGCCTCGCCCTGCTTCTTGCTCCTGCCCTGGCCACCCTGCCTGCCATCGCCAGCGACCGGATCGACCGTCAGACCGAAACCGCCATTCCCCGCACCGGCAACCTTTACGGCCTGGGGATAGGCGTACTGCCCGCCACATCCGGCTCTGATGAGTTACGCACCATGGTCCTGCCGGTGATTCAGGCCAGCTATGCCGACCGCTTCTACATCAACGCCCTGCGCGCCGGGGTGTGGCTGGTGGATTCAGATGACCGCCGGCTGCGCGTAGGCCTTGCCGCCGATGCCCGTTTCGGCTGGGAGGCTGAAGACGGAAGGCGTACCAAAGGCATGCACGACCGGGATTTCGCGGTGGATGTGGGCCCGGCGCTGCGCTGGCAAACCGACTACGGCACCCTCAACGCCCAGTGGGGTTTCGACGCGGGCTCCGGCAGCAAGGGCCAGAGCGCACAGATCCAGTTCGTGCGGGCCCTGATCCGTGGTCCGGGGCTACGCCTCAACGGCCTGGTCGGCATTACCTGGAATGACCGCAAGATGAACAATTACTACTATGGCGTGGCGGCATCCGAGACCGCTCCGGGGCGCCCGGCCTACACCGCAGGTGCCGGCACCCAGCTGCAGGCCGGGATCAATGGTGCGTGGCCGGCAGGCGAGCGCGGTTCGGTGCTGTTCGGTCTGATGGCCACTCGCCTGGGCAGCGCCCAGGCGGACAGCCCGATTGTCGAAACACGCATCCAGCCGCTCGCCTACGTGGGTTACGGCTGGACCTTCTGACAAACGGCGAAGATCAGAGCGGGCGCCGGACGGTCAGGGCGCCGCGGATCTGGCCCTTCTCGTAACCAAAGGCCCGGTCGAGAGGATAGTTACGGGCCAGCTCGCTCTTCAAGCCGGCCTCGATCTTGTCTGCCTGCCCGTGACACTTCAGGCACACGTCACCGACGGGGATGGCGCGCATGTAGCGGAAAACCGGCTTGCCATTCTCGGTGACGATCTCACCCGTCTCCAGGCTCTCGACCTTCTCGCCGGCGGCGGCACGGATGTTGAAATCGGCGAGCTGGCGCGCCTCCCAGGTATCCGGCGTGCCCCGTTCCGGGTTGCGGGTCTTCAGACTGACCCGGGACATCTTCCAGCCGGTCTTCTCGGACTGCTCCTTGAGCAACTGGGGCGCTTTCTCCTTGCACACCGGAATGGCTTCGACCACGCCCTTGGTCGCCACGGTCTCCTGCATCATGGCAACCACCTTGGGCAATACCGGCAGGGCATTCTTGCGGGTGTCCAGCTTCAGGGCCTCGACGTCCTGGGCCTGGGCCGAACCGGTTACACCGGCAACAAGAGCAGCAAAAACAAGGGCAGTGCGCAGCATGGGAGTCATCCTTTAATTAGATTTATCTAATATACAGGATACGCCCTATCCGCGGCCAGCCCGTTTTCCGGCGGGCGTGCAACCAAATACACCACGGGCGGACCAACCAGAGTACCCACCCCGAGGAGCGCACCATGGAATCCCAGACCCACAGCATCGCCAACCTGTTCGCCCAACTCGGTCTGCCCAGCGATACGGCAGCCATCGACAGCTTCATCGACACTCACGCGCCGCTCCCTCATGACATCCCGCTGACCGCAGCCCCGTTCTGGACGCCTGCCCAGGCGCTGTTTCTTAAAACGGAACTCGACGAGGATGCTGACTGGAGTGCCGTCATCGACACGCTGGACGCCCGCCTGCGCCATCGGCTCTGAATCCGGGCGCCGACGTGCGCTACGGTCGGGGTTTCAGTCGGCGAGCAGGAAGCGCCGGGGGTCGATACCCCACTTGCCCGGCGCTTCGGCCGAGACGATGCGATCGCCCCCGCCACTGCCGAGCTTGCGCCCCAGGTCGAGCACCTCGGGCTTGATATAGCCATTGGACTTGGTGCTGAAGAACACCCGCAGCTTCGGGGTCAGCAGGCTGCCCTCGTTCTGTTCGATCACCACGCCCAGCCGACCTGACTCCAGGCGTACCAGGCTGCCTACCGGATAGATGCCCACGCAGCGCATGAAGGCTTGGAGCAGCTTCTGGTCGAAGTGATCGGTACTCCACTCCCACATCTTGCGCAGGGCCTCGGCGGCCGGCATACCCTTGTGATAGCAACGATCCGCAGTGATCGCATCGTAGACATCCACGATGGCCGCCATGCGCGCCATGGTGGAAATGGCGTCACCGGCCAAGCGGTCGGGATAGCCTTTGCCATCAAGCCTTTCGTGATGATGGCGGGTGATGTCCAGCGGGATCGGACCGATGCCCGGCGTTTCAAGCAGCACCGCGTGGCCATCACCCGGATGATGCTTGATCAGGTCGAACTCGGCGTCGGTGAGTCGCCCTGGCTTGTTGAGCACCTCGTCCGGCACCTTCATCTTGCCGATGTCGTGGAGCAGGCCGCCAATACCGCCCTGGCGCAACTCGTCCCCGTCGAGCCCGAGAGAACGTCCGAAAGCAATCATCAGGGTGCACACGCTGACGGAGTGCAGGAAGGTGTAGTCGTCCTTGTTCTTGATGCCGATCAGCCCCATCAGCGCCCCGCCATTGCGCAGCACCGAACCCGTGATGGCTTCGACCACCGGCTCTGCGTCATCAAGGGACACGGCTTTGCCCAGGCGCACGTCACTCATCATGGTGCGCACCACTTTGTGGGCCTGGTCATGGACGCGCTTCGCCCGGGCCAGCTCCTCCCGCACCGAGACACGGACGATCTGCTCCTGGGGTGCCGACATGGCGTTGACGATTTCCTGCTCGACTGCCGCCTGGACCTGGTCTGCCGCCACCGCGTCCACGTCATCGAGACCGCGGGCCGTGTCGATATAGACATGCTGGATGCCCGCCTCGACGATGCGGCGTAGATCGCCGTCGCCCTTCAGCACAAACTGGGCACGCCAGAATGGATGGGACATCCAGTCACCACAGAGTTCCTGGATGAACATGCCCGGCCTGAGCCGGGTCACTGGGATTTTCTTCAGCATGAAACGGGAAGTCGTTGGAAAGCGGGACGGATCAATGACATTTATTTTCCGTAACGAAGCGGTAACGACTCTCAGACCGCAGGCTTGAGCAGATTTCGGTGTCACAGTGTGTCATAGCCACGCAAAGGTACACGATACGCAGCCGCTATAATGCGAACTCTTTCCGCACTGCACATTCAATAGTTCATGGACATCATCCTGCTTCTGAAGGCGCTGATCCTCGGCGTGGTCGAGGGTTTGACCGAATTTCTGCCGATCTCCAGCACTGGACACCTGATCCTGGCCGGCGACCTGCTCAACTTCAACGATGACCGGGGCAAGCTGTTCGAGATCGTCATCCAGTCCGGAGCCATTCTTGCCGTGGTCTGGGAATACCGGGAACGGGTAATCCGCACCTTCTCCGGCCTGGGCCGGCAGCCCGAGGCCAACCGCCTGGTGCTCAACCTCTTCATCGCCTTCCTGCCCCTGGCCATCCTCGGGCTGATCTTCGGCAAGGCCATCAAGGCTTCCCTGTTTGCCCCCATCCCAGTGGCCACTGCCTTCATTCTGGGCGCCTTCGTTATCCTGTGGGCCGAGCGCCGGCAGCACAGCGTCCGCATCCACAGCGTGGACGAAATGACCCCGCTGGACGCACTCAAGATGGGTTTCGCCCAGGCCGTGGCCCTGATCCCCGGCACCTCGCGCTCGGGCTCGACCATCATTGGTGGCATGCTGTTCGGCTTCTCGCGTCACGCTGCCACCGAGTTCTCCTTCTTCCTGGCCATCCCCACCCTCGGCGTGGCCACCATCTATCAGCTTTACAAGGAGCGTGCCCTGCTCAGCATGGACGACCTGGGCATGTGGGTAGTCGGCTTCATCTCCGCCTTCGCCTCGGCATTCCTGTGCGTGCGCTGGCTGCTACGCTACATTTCCAACCATGACTTCGTGCCTTTCGCCTGGTACCGCATTGCCTTCGGCATCGTGGTGCTCGCCACTTGGCACTTCGGCCTGGTGGAATGGACGGCCCACTGAGTGCCGGAACTGACCCGGCCCGGACACCCTCCGGGCCGTCGGCAGTTGCACCCCACGCCGTCCACCTCACCGACATCCATGACAGCCGGCGGGCGCGCAGCCTGCCCCTCAAGCTCTACCTGCCCGACTGCGCCTCGCCGGCCGGCCTGATCCTCTTCTCCCATGGGCTCGGTGGATCCCGCGAAGGCGGAACCGAGTGGTTGTCCCATTGGGCAGGATTCGGCTTCGCAGCCATCGCGGTACAGCACCCGGGCAGCGACACCAGCCTGCTCCACAACAACTCCCCCCTCGCCCTGCGGCAAGCCTTCCGCATGGCCATGAATCCAGAAGAACTCACCCGCCGGGCCGACGACCTGCGCTTCGTGCTCAGTCGCATCGGCCAGGACGGGTGCTTCCCGGAAGCCATCAATGCGGTGCAGAAAATCGGTCTGTGCGGGCACTCCTTTGGCGCCGTCACCGTGCAGTTGCTGGCCGGAGAACGTCGCCCTGACCAGCAATCGGAGCCGGCTGACCCCCGCGTGGCTGCCGTCCTGGGCTTGAGCCCCTCCGCCCGCCATGCGGACAAGGGCCCGGGACTGGCCCATCGCTTCGGACTGGTCCGCCTCCCCTTCATGAGCATCACCGGCAGCCGCGACGACGGGATGGGCCTGTCCGACATCACCGCAGCGAATCGCGAACTGCCCTACCGCCACATGCCGGCGGGCGACAAATATTTGCTGGTATTTGCCGGCGGCACCCACCTGGACTTTGCCGGACAGGCCAGCCAGGCTGAAGGAAAGGTATTCCACATCCGCCGCGAACCCGCGGTTTTCCAAGACAATCTGCTTGCCGCCAGCAGCGCCTTCTGGCGGGCCCACCTGGCCGACGACGCGGATGCCCGCCGCTGGCTGACCACCACCCTGCCCGGCCGCCTGCGGCCCGAAGACCGCTTCGAGACCAAATGATCATCTACCTTCACGGCTTCCGCTCCGGCCCCGAATCCTGGAAGGCCCGCAGCCTGCGCGCCCGCATGGCCGCCCACGGCCTCGCCGATGCCTTCTGGTGTGAGCAACTCCCCGTCTCCGCCCGCGACGCCGTGGCCCTCGCCGAAGCGCAGATTGCCCGCTGCACCACCCCGCCCACCGTGGTCGGCAGCTCCCTGGGCGGCTACTACGCCACCCACCTGGCCGAAAAACACGGGCTCCGGGCGGTGCTGATCAATCCGGCGGTCATCGCCCCCCTGTCCCTGTCGGCCTACCTGGGCACCCAGACCCATATGTACACGGGCGAGGCCTTCGATTTCACCCCAACCCACATCGCCGAACTGCAAGCCATCGAGGCCGCGGCCATCACCCGGCCCGAACGCTACTGGCTACTGGTCGAAACCGGTGACGAGGTGCTCGACTACCGCCACGCAGTGGCACGCTATGCCGGCTGTCGGCAGAGCGTGCTGGAAGGTGGCGACCACAGCTTCACCCGCTGGGATGACTACCTGGACCCGATTCTCCAGTTTGCCGGACTCCTTCCGCGATGACAGACAAGACCTCCATGGGCTTCGATGCCCGCCGTTTCAAGGCCCTGGAACGCACGGGCTTCAACCGCATCGCGGCCCGTTATGCCGATGGCGCACCGCTGCGGACCAGCCTGCAGGCTGCCCTCCTGGATGCGGCGGCACCGGCACCCGGCGAACACATCCTTGATCTGGCCGCCGGCCCCGGCCTGCTGGCCCGCGATGCCGCCCGCCGGGTGCTGCCCGATGGCTGGGTGCTGGCCAGCGACATCGCCGAGGGAATGCTCGCCGAGGGGCAGCGCCGCGCCGAGCAGGAGGGCTTGCCCGATCTCCTCGCCGCCGCCTGCGACGCGGAACACCTGGCCTTTGCCGACGGCAGCTTCGATGCCGGCCTGCTCGGGCTGGGCCTGTTCATCTTTCCCGACCCGGGCAAGGCCCTGGCCGAGCTGCACCGGGTGCTCCGCCCAGGCGGACGCATTGCCCTGTCAGTATGGAGCCCGCGGGAGGAAGTGCCCCTGATCGCTCGCGCCCAGGACTGCATCGCCCGGCTGCTGCCGGCCCCCAAGGTGCCCCGCCCTTCGGTATTCCGCCTGGGCACGGCAGAGGCGCTGGGCCCACTGCTGCAGGCGGCGGGCTTTAGCCGGATCCAGCTGGAACCCCACGCCTTCACCTGCCGGTTTGCTTGTGCCGACGACTACTGGCAGGCCTTCCTGGACTTGGCCGGGGGGGCAGCGGAAGCCCTGTCGCGCCTCCCCGAGGCCACCCAGGCCCGACTGCGCGAGGAGGTGACCACGGAACTCGCGCCCCACCGGGACGGAGATGGCTATGCGGTGGCTGGAAGCGTGCTGATCGCCATCGCGCAGCGCGCCTGAATCAGGCCTCCTCGGCCGACTCCACCGCCGCCCCCTTGACCACCGCAAACCGGGCCAGGGTACGCTCCCGGGCCTTGGCATGGTCTACAACCGGTGCCGGGTAGTCGGAGCCGATGACACAGCCGGCCAGTTTCTGGTCGATGGGCGGCAGGGTCCATGGGGCGTGGATGTACTTGTCGGGCACCCGCGCCAGTTCCGGCAGATAACGCCGGATGAAGGTGCCGTCCGGATCGAAGCGCTCCGACTGGGTCACCGGGTTGAAGATGCGAAAGTAAGGCTGGGCGTCGCAGCCGGTGGATGCGGCCCACTGCCAGCCGCCATTGTTGGCCGCCAGGTCAAAGTCGTTCAGATGCTCGGCGAAATAGGCCTCGCCCTCACGCCAGTCGATACCCAGGTCCTTGGTCAGGAAGGACGCCACGATCATGCGCAGGCGGTTGTGCATGTAGCCACTGTGGTTGATCTGGCGCATGGCCGCGTCAACGATGGGATAGCCCGTGCGTCCCTCACACCACGCGGCAAACAGGGCCGGATCCCGATCCCAGGCCACCCGGTCGTACTCGGGGCGGAAGCTCGCCCCCACCACCCGCGGGTGATGCCACAGGATCTGAAAGTAGAAGTCCCGCCACACCAGCTCCGACAACCAGGTGTCTGCCCCCTCCCCGCCCGCATCCCGGGCCGCCCGGGCCAGTTCGCGGATAGACACGGTACCGAAACGCAGGTGCACCGACAGGTAGGACACCCCCTTCACCGCGGGGAAGTCCCGCCGGGCCTTGTATCGCCCGATGCGCTTGAGAAAATCGTCAAAGAGCCGGCGCCCGGCCACCATGCCCGGCGTGATGCCCAGCTCAGCCAGATTGGTGGCGTCAAAACCCAGCGCGGCCAGATCCGGCACCTGCTCGCCCTCGGGGGGTGGCGCCAGACGGGCGGCGTACTTGTCCACCGGATAAGGCTTGAGATGAAAGTCGGTGAGCGTCTTCAGCCAGGTCCGCTTGTAAGGGGTGAACACCGAGAACGGCGAGCCGCCCTGGGTCAGCACTTCGCTCTTCTCGAAGATCACCTGGTCCTTGAAGTCGGCAAAGCCGATCCCGAGTAGGCGGAGACGCTCGGCCACATCCCTGTCCCGGGCAATGGCTGCGGGCTCGTAGTCTCGATTGGCCAGCGCCGCGTCCACGCCCAGGCGCTCGGCCAGGGCCGGAATCGCATCCCGCACCCGGGCGTGACGCACAATCAGGCCGCCGCCCCGGGCGCGCAGGGCCGAGTCCAGCTCGGCCACGCAGCCGAGGATGAACTCCACCCGCCGGTCGCAACGACTCGGGAGGGCATCAAGAATCTCCTCATCGAAAACGAAGGCGCAAAATACGCGATGGTAATTTTTGAGGGCGTGATAAAGCGCAGCATGATCGAAGTCGCGCAAGTCGCGACGAAACCAGACTAGGGCAGAGGTCATGGACGACAGGACAGGTGGCAGGGAAGCAATGGACGCAAGCATGCCCCAAAAGTTGCCACTACAATCGGTCACCTCGGCTTAAAATAGCGCCCGTGATTACGACGACCATCAACCTCACCGATCATTTTCTGATTGCCATGCCTGCCATGGCCGATCAGAACTTTTCGCGCACCCTCACCTACATTGCCGAGCACAACGAGAACGGCGCCATGGGGGTGATCGTCAATCGCCCCACCGACATGCGCCTGGCTACCTTGTTCGAGCGCATCGACATCCCCCTCGAGCATCACGAGTTCGCTGACCTGCCAGTGTACTTCGGTGGTCCCGTCCAGTCTGACCGGGGCTTCGTGCTGCATCGCCCGGCGGGCGCCTGGCACTCGACCCTCAAGGTCAGTGACACCATCGGCTTGACCAGCTCCCGCGATGTGCTCCAGTCCCTGGCCAGCGAAGGGGAGCCCGGAGAGGTGCTGGTGGCCCTCGGCTACGCCGGTTGGTCTGCCGGTCAGCTCGAACACGAACTGGCCCAGAACGCCTGGCTTACCGTGCCGGCCGATCTGTCCATCGTCTTCGACCTGCCGTCCGAAGAACGCCTGGCCGCCGCCATGCAGCTCCTTGGCATCGATTTCGCCAAGCTCTCGGACGTCGCCGGACACGCCTGAGTGGGAACCGTCCTCGGCTTCGACTTTGGCCTGGCCCGCATCGGCGTGGCAGTGGGTGAAATGGAAACGGGCCACGCCCACCCCCTCGCGGTCATTGCCGTAGAAGCCAACGCAGCGCGCTTCGCCGCCATCGAGGCACTTCTCGCCGAATGGAAGCCGACCGCCCTGGTAGTGGGTCTGCCCACCCACATGGACGGCAGCGAACATGCCATGACAGTGCGTTGCCGCCGCTTCGCCAACCAGCTCCACGGCCGTTACGGGCTGCAGGTCACGCTGGTGGACGAGCGGCTTACGTCCGCAGAAGCCGAAGAACGCCTCAGCGAAGCCGGCCATCAGGGCTGGCGCAAGCAAAAGCAGCGGCTGGATTCGACAGCCGCCCAGATCATCCTGCTCCAGTACTTTGAAAGCGCCCGCCATGCAAGTTCCTGAAGCCGAACAGCTCATCGCCACCCTCGCCGAGGCGATGCGCCCCCGTGTCACTGCCGACACCTGCCTGGTCGGCATTCACACCGGCGGGGTCTGGCTGGCAGAGCGTCTCCATGCCCTGCTCGGCCTGTCCCAGCCCTTGGGCAGCATAGACGTCAGCTTCTACCGCGACGACTACTCGGCCAAGGGCCTGCACCCCCAGCCCCAGGGCTCCAAGATCCCCTTCGACGTGGAAGATGCCCACATCGTGATCGTCGATGACGTGCTGTACACCGGTCGCACCACCCGCGCTGCCCTCAACGAGCTCTTCGACTACGGTCGTCCTGCACGGGTGGATCTGGCCGTCCTGATCGACCGGGGCGGACGCGAGCTTCCCGTCGGCGCCAGTTTCTGTGCCCTGACCCTGCCCGCGCCCCTGCCGGCCGGGCAAAACCTCCAACTTGAGCGCGACGCCTCCGGCGCCCTCACCATGAGGCTGATCCATGCGTAATCCCCAACTCAACAAGCACGGCGAGCTGCAGCACCTGCTGACCCTCGATGGCCTGCCCCGCGCCATCATCACCCAGATCCTCGACACCGCAGCGCCCTTCACCGAAGTGGCCGAGCGGGAGGTCAAGAAG